>NZ_NQMR01000018.1 GCF_002276045.1 Pseudoalteromonas sp. NBT06-2
CATGTCGCCCGTATGCAGTTTTTTGAGAAATTAAGGCTCAATGTTGCTCCATTACCCCCATATTCATAACTGGAGAAATAAGTGCTGTCTGCCCCTGTTGATGGGCAGACAGCACCAAAAAGATAGGCGTATTCAAATTGTTGTTGTCTTACTGCTCTTGGTCGTGTTCCTTTTTCTGTCCAGAGCTTTGTCGTTGTATTCTGCTGGCCAAAGCGTGCTTCATCTTGGAACCATACATCAATGTTTTCATGACTGACATTCCATGGGATCGTACGGATCATTTCACTTTCGAATTTTTTAAAAAGTCTCTTGTACTTCATCTGATTTTTGGGGGTGTCTTGAGCGACTTGTTATCCAACTAAATCCTATCGACTTTAATAGCTTATAAATAGCATTACGATGATAATTAACGTTAAAATTAGTTTTAATATAAGATTGAATACTCTCACCTGTTAACCGTCCCCCAGTCTCTGAATGGCTTTGAGTTTTTATATATACCCAAGCCACTTCAAGATTTGAGGTTCAGGACTGCTGAGCAATTCATGATCTAGGCGCATCTTTGCATTAATGGTTACTCCCTTAAAAAAAGATGGAACAACGAGCATGATTTTCTCAGAAGTCCCTGTAAGGTTGGTTTATAAATACTTTATGCAGCGTTATTGATTTTGAAAAGGGAATAACCATGTTCTTCAATCAATGCCTGCCTAAAGCATTTCTAATTCCAACTGAATCCTGCATCTTGAAGTGGTTTGGGTATATATGCTAAGTGCTTTCTTTTCCTGCTCATTTAGGTAACTAGGTCTGCCTGTAGGCTATTTACGACAAAGTCGCTCGGTAATTAGGCCGACAGTTTCCCTTGGTAATCACACTACTACAGGTAATAGATTTTTTATAACACGTACTTTTTAGACTCTTGTATTTGATTATATAAAGGCGTTATTTCATCTATTTGTTCAAATTTTAGCGCATCTAATGGCTCTAATTCATTAGGATTACTTCCTGTGATCAAAGCTTCCTTTTGTTGCTCTAACTGCGCTTTAAGCTCCTTTATACGCTCTGAAAAAATATTTTTATCTGACTTTGTTAAATATGATGAATTTCCAACATTTTGCTCTGCTAAAGTTAACATATCTATCCTAACGTCTAGCTCTTTAAGCTTTAAAAAATCAATGCCTAATCGTGCAAACACAATAGCCTCTTTCATTTCATGTCGTTCAATTTCCACTTCAATAGGTATATTCATGATTTCTTTAAGGGTTTTATCAAATAAATTTAATTCATAATCTCGATCTTTCAAATAAGGCTTAATAGTTTGTTTAACATCAATGCTCAGTTCACTATAAAGCGCTTTTGTTTTATCTGAAATTTCAGCTACGCTTCGTTCTCCTCTTAAATTAGATTTTTTGGCCACCTCTTCAAATAATTTAAAATGAGTTTCTGTCATATCTGAGCCATTTTTATTGCCTAACCGAGCTTGAGAGGTGTCAAAACCATTTAACCCAAGTAATTGATTGCTGATCAGTGACATATTATTCCCTTCATTGAATTGAATGAATTATAAAGCAATATTCAAGCCAAGTTACTGACGATTGATAGTGTTAATCAGTTATTTAATGAACTTTATCATTCGGCGTTTCTCATTTTTTGTCATTTTTAAACAAATATAATTAACCCATTAATGCGCTATCTAATTAAAGTATTATAAAAATTAAGTTCATCATCTAAGTTATAATAATAGAATCAAAGATAAGGTTATTTAAAGGTATATGATGAACCCTAACGTGGTGAAATATAGTATTGTGATTGTTATTTCAATGTTTTTTGGTGCTTTTTTTACTTATATTAATGTAATGCCACAGAATGTTGCTACAAATATAGATCCAAAAAACAACAGCAATACTGCCATATCAGCCAACTTAATAGCCAATAAAGAAAATAGCGTTAATATCTCTTTCAATGAGTTAGATGTGCCACCTTCTAAATTTGATAATTTTAAACAAATAGTCCAAATCGGCACAGGATTTGAGCAAGGTTTAGCTGCATATCATTTAGCAAGTGATATGCAATTTGCTGAGTTATCAGTAAACTTAACCGCTTTGTTCAAATTAGAAAAACAGGATCCTGCTGTAAAACTTTCGTATATTGTGCGCCAAAGAATGCTATTACTCGATCCATTAGCAACGGCACAACTTTATTATTCACACTTTAAATTATATCAGGAGAATTTAGATAAAAGAACAATAAGCGCTTTTCGCGGGATATTACATGATTGGGCACTACTTGATATTAAGAATGCGCTTTCATTTGTTAAAGATAACTTTCCTATAAAGCAGCAAGAATACTATTTTGATTATTTACTAAAAGATAATCACTTTAAACAAAGTGGTTACTTATTTGCGCAAGCAAATCAGTTTTCACCCGCGATTCAACAAAAGGCGTTAAGGGCTAAACTTGATTCAATGAAACCAGAATTAGCATTTGAAAAGCTATTAGCGTTAACTCTACCTCCAAGAGAAAGATATTATATGTTTCGCTCTGTTATAAAAAAGTGGCAGTCGGCTTCACTAGATAATTATCTCTCTCTTCAAAATAAACTCATTACCTCAAACTTAGCTAATCGTGAAAAAGAGAAATTAATAAATGAAGTGTTTATCCAATGGGCAGATTCAGATCCCGAATCAGCGTTAAGTGCGATATCACAAATAAAATATGGTAAACAATCAACTTATATAACCAGCATAATGTCTGAGTTGGCTAAAAAAGATGGAGAGCATGCCGTTTTAGTGGCCAAAACATTTTCTAAACAGCTTGGTAATGAGATCATTGATACCGCAATCTCTGAATGGGCAACATACGATCCACAAGCAGCAACACAGTACATTGAAAAAAATGGCCTAACTAAAAATCAAAGTTTATTGTACAAGGTGGCACAAACATACGGCCGAAAATCGCCAAAAGAAGCATTACAATGGGCTGAAAATTTAAATGCGCCAGAGGCCGTATTTCGCAATATTTCCAGATCATTAATAAACTCATCCCCTGAAGCCGCACAGAATTATTTAGACTCAGTGACTAATCAAAAAGTAAAAAACGCTATGTTATCAGCAATGGTAAACGAAAAAAGTAGATATAATAGCGAAGAAGCTCATATTTGGTTAAATCAATACAGCGCAGAACCAGGTTTTAAAGAAGCACAGCAAACCGTTTTTTATAGTTGGATTCGCCAAAATCCACAACAAGCTGTGCATGCATTATCTGAAGTAACTGACAATAAACAATTGCATAATTTAATTCCTACAATGGCTTATCAATGGTATAAAAAAGACCCTACGGCCACTGAAAATTGGCTAAGACAGTTAAATAATACAGCGATTAAAGATCTGGCGATTTTACGTATTGTAATGTACGCTTTATCCAATGATATTGGACATGCAAAAACACTTATTTCAGAAATTAATGATGAAAAAATAGCCGAAAAAGCAAAGAAAAGGTTAAACCACTATGAAGAAACGCATGGTAACTAGTGATACACTTTTCTTAAATTTATTTAATTCAAATCTTTATAAAAACAGTAGATTCTAAACTCAAACAGAGATTTTTATGCAGTATATCATGGTATTAAATATCGTAAACTCGACATTCGCGCTTTTATTAATTTTTAAGAGAGAAGTTCAAATAGTCATATATCAGTTTTTATTTTTTAGCGACTAAAAATAACCCAACAACTACGAATATTGCACCTATAATTCTATTAGCACTAATTTCTATTTTTGGAAAACCCAACCATCCATTATGATCGAGCGCCAAAGAGGCTATCATTTGACCACATACAACTGAAATTGCTAATACCACAGCACCTAATTTAGGCGCTAAAAATATCGACATTGTGATATTAAATGCACCTAACAACCCTCCAATCCATGCCCACCAAGGAATTGAAGCCAAAGCACCAGATTTAAACCAAGCATCACCTTGAAAAAATGCAATGATACCTAGTATGATTGTACCCACTAGAAATGAGATAAATGCCGCTTGAATTGGATTACTCAGAGCTAATCTTAGTTGAGAATTAACACCGGCTTGAGACGCAAGAGAAATACCAATCAAGACACTTAGTGGTAATAATAAATACATTCCTAAATTTCCCAATTTCTATCCTTTTTTATTTTTTAAAAACAAGTAGGTAACGCTCTACTCTCTTGGAATATCAATCAAAGGTGTCGCCAAAACATTACCATTTGTCGCCGTAATCTCAGTCATTAATTCATAATGAAATTTATCTATTGGGTGCTTTAATTGCATTGATATCTCAAATACCTGCTCAATTGACTTAGCTCTTAAATACCATAACAAATATTTTTTATTATCTATCTCTACTTTAAACCAAGATTCAATTTGTACGTATTCATCTTTCAAAGTGGCCGCCGCTTCATCAAGTCGAGATGAAATCACTTTTTCCCACTGTTCCACTTTATCTTCAGTGCCAGGTTTTAGCTTAATTAACCCTGATGCATATTCCATTTTCACACTCTTAAATTTCTAAATATTTAGTCTCGTATACAAAAAATTTATGCGGCGTTATTGATTTTGACAAAGGAGCCATCATTTTCTGAAATCAATACCTTTCCTAAATTTTTTAATTCCAACTGAAATTCGTACCTTGAAATAGTTTAGGTATATAATTGCTTAATCATCTAGTACTTACAACCAGTTTTTAGATATTTTTCTTGCATCCATTGGTCTCATAATCATGTTTTTCATAAGACTGAAATTCATTACTGATATGTATAAATTAAACGTCTCATTAAGTTAACCGAATTTGGCTTGATATACATTTTAAAATTAAAAGTTACAATAAGGTGGACGGCTATCAACCATAAGTATATCTAATTTAGTTTGTGCTCTTTTTGGATTTTCAATATCAATGCTTTCAATCATTTCACATTCATCTCTCACCATTTCTGCAATACTAATTGGATAATGACGGCAATCTTCAGGACGATCCAAATAAATACCACAAGTATACTTTACTTGTTTTGATAGTTTACTCTTTGGCATAGTTTCTAAAAATGGGCAAGTGGATAGTTGTTTATTTGTTTGTGGATCAAACCAAACTTTTCCATTTTTAACATACTCAAATATATGGGGTTGAAATAGCTCCCACATATCAATTTCTTCCATAGTAACACTCAGATCAGCGCCACCATATTTCATACAACATTTGCCACATTGGTTACACTCTTTCATTGGTAAGCTCCGTGATTTAATACCTGTACTTAAAATTGTAACATTTAAGTAATTGAAAGAGTGAAATCGGCCTCAATAAGTTGTATGAAGATCTCTAGACTTAATTTTAAAGAGTAGTTTGTCTACTAATATATACCC
Organism: Pseudoalteromonas sp. NBT06-2; assembly: GCF_002276045.1. Lineage (GTDB taxonomy): Bacteria > Pseudomonadota > Gammaproteobacteria > Enterobacterales > Alteromonadaceae > Pseudoalteromonas. Next base: position 5,386 of record NZ_NQMR01000018.1, read on the forward strand.
AAACCACTTCAAGATGCAGGATTCAGTAGGAATTAGAAATGCTTTAGGCAAGGCATTGATTGAAGAACATGGTTATTCCCTTTTCAAAATCAATAACGCTGCATAAAGTATTTATAAACCAACCTTACAGGGACTTCTGAGCAAATCATGCTCGTTGTTGCCTGCATGGATGTAGGTACTAGAGCAATGCAGGAGCATATTGCCGGTCCATCTTTTTTTAAGGGAGTAACCATTAATGCAAAGATGCGCCTAGATCATGAATTGCTCAGCAGTCCTGAACCTCACATCTTGAAGTGGCTTGGGTATATATTGAAATGTAAGCCGCTGATTCAATACATAGACCAAATTTAAAAAATTTCCACGTAATCCACATTAAAAAATTTCACCTTCGCCATATTAGTCTAAAAAACAACCACTTTGGCTCTATAAATAAAAACACAAATAAATATCAGTTGAATATATATTGTTATTTAATTGTTAAGAAACTAACTTGTACCTGTTTTAATACGGAAAATAAACAAGGATTAAAAATGTATAAAATAAACACTGTAACATTAATAGCGCTGGGCTTATTCGTAACAACAAGCGATGCTAAAGTTTCACTTAAAAATATTTCTGCTCCACCTATTATAATTGCTAAGACTATAAAACATACGCTATCCCTATCACCTTTAAACAATGTAATGTCTAATGATAATAATCAAAAAACAATACAAAAAACCATCACTGAGCCTGGATCTGAATTCATTAAAGTGCACTTTAACAGATTCAATATACCATTGGGTGCATATGTCACCGTTGCCAGTGCTGATGGCAAGGAAATATATAGGTATGATGGTATTAATAACAAAAATGCGACGTTTAATGGTCAAATAGGAGAAAATGGAATCAATCAGTTTTCTGCAATGTCGGTTTTTGGTGATGTTGCTGTTGTTACATTACATCTGCCAGAAGGTGTACATTGGACCCAATCTCATCAAATCGAAGTAGATCGATTCAATGCAGGTCAAAATGAAGCAATACCTCTAAATATAAACCCTAGTGATATCGATCCTACTTCCTCTTGTGGTGTAAATGAAAGAGTTGACGCTGTCTGTTGGGCATCAAGTAACCCGGTAGAATTTGAACGCACAAGACCTGTTGCACGCTTACTCATGGCGGGCTCAGGTCTATGTACAGGTTGGCGCGTTGGCGCAGAAAATCATATGTTTACCAATAACCACTGTTTATCAACACAAAGTAAACTGGCTGATACTGAAATTTGGTTTAATTATCAAAAAACAACCTGTGGTGGCTCAACTTTTTCGGGTACAGTAAAAGTAACAGGTAAAGATTTATTAAAAACAGATTACGATTTAGACTATTCTGTATTTTCAGTTAATGATTTTGCAAGTATTGCCAGTTTTGGTCAATATGGTTTAGATGTAAGAACTCCCACTCAAGGAGAGACAATTTATATTCCACAACATGGCGCAGGAAATCCAAAGGAACTGTCTATAGAAAGTGATCAAAATACCAATGGTTTATGTCAAATAGATATTGCAATCGCTAATGGACGTGCAACAGACTCTGATACAGGCTACTTTTGTGATACCATTGGCGGTTCATCTGGTTCACCTGTTTTAGCAAGTAGTAGTAACAACGTTATTGCTTTACATCATTTTGGTGGCTGTGAAAACCAAGGTGTCAGAATTGATAAAATATGGCCTCAAGTAGCGAGTATATTTAATAATCAAGTGCCAGTTGGAGATAATGCATCAGGTGGCAGTAATCAAGCGCCCGTAGCTGAAATTACATCAAATTGTAATGGTCTAAGTTGCAGTTTTTCAGCTGAAAACTCATCTGATGTAGATGGCTCTATTATAAATTATCAATGGCAATTTGGCGATGGTAATACAGCTTCGGGTAGTCTAAATCAGCATGCATATATTCAAGGAGGTACTTACAGTGTTAGCTTAACTGTAACCGATGATGATAACACAACAAACACCCAAAAAATTGATGTTTCAGTATCAGATAATAATTCAAACGAACTTTCTTCAGGCGTTGTACTGACTAATATTGCAGGTAACAAAGATCAAGAGCTTATTTATTACATAAATACACTAGAAAATGATACTAAAGTTAATGTAGTTACATCCGGAGGAACCGGTGATTTAGACTTATATGTGAAATCAGGTCAAATACCGACAAAAAATAATTATGATTGTCGCCCTTACGAAAATGGTAATAATGAAACTTGTGACGTTTTACTTGGAACCCCTGGTACAGTTTATATTAAGTTAATTGGTTACAGTGCATTTTCTAATACCACTTTAGTTGCAACTAATAGCACCAGTCCATCATCTGAATTTCCAATAAACAATTTAACCGCAAGCAAAAATCAATGGTTATATTTTGATTACATTATGCCTGCAGGTAGCACTCAAGCAACAATAAGTACTTCTTCGGGTTCTGGAGATGCAGATTTATATGTGAAAAATGGTACGCTACCATCAGATACAAGTTACGACTGTCGACCTTATCAATCTGGTAATAATGAATCTTGCACACTTTCAGCTAATGCTGGAGATGTTTTAAAAATAGGTATAAAAGCTTATACCAGTTTTAGCGGAGTAACATTAAACGCGCAATAAGACCTAAACTAATACGCATATGAATTATTCATATGCGTTTGTTAAACTCTGTTACAAAGTTTAACTTACATCAATACCAGCTTCATCAACCTCTATAATATCAGTCTCTATTGCTGAGTCAGCTATCCATTTTTGTAAGCTAGGGCAATCTAGTACGCGTGTCATATAAGCAGTCGCACCATCATTAATTTGAATACCATATGTTTTAAAACGCAATACAACAGGGGAAAACATGGCATCAGCAATAGACCATTGGTCAAATAACCAACCACCTTGCTCTTTAAATTGTAGATGTTGCTCGGACCAAATAGTCTCAATACGCTTTATATCTTTTTTCGCTTGTTCTGAGAGTATCACATTCCTTTTTGCTCTAATATTCATAGGCAGTTCGTTACGAATACCCATAAACCCAGAGTGCATTTCACATGCCAATGCTCTTGCCTTGGCTTTATTTTTTGAACACTGTGGCCATGCAATTCCTGATAAATAAGAATCATTGATATATTCGCATATAGCTAAGGAGTCCCATACTATAGTTGTACCATCAATTAAAGTAGGGACTTTTTGTGTAGGACTGAGATTTTCTAATCGTTTATAAAATGTATCAGTGCCTAGTGTTAATTTAATTTCCTTAAAATTAAGCCCATGCTTTTTAAGCATTAACCATGCTCTTAGTGACCAAGTAGAGTAATTTTTATTTCCAATATAGAGTTCCATAGCGTGTTATTTCCGTTATTTATCTGAGTTCGTAGTGGCACTTTATAGAGGTTTGTATGGTTTTAATATCAGATAATTTTTATAATACCTATAAATAAATCGAATAGGTATGTCACGTTTTATGGATATAGAAGCATTGAGAAGTTTTTTAGCTTTTGTAGAGACGGGAAGTTTTACACGAGCAGCAAAGCAAGTTCATCGCACACAATCAGCAATTAGCATGCAAATGAAAAAGTTAGAACAAAATATTGATAAATCCTTATTTGAAAAAAAAGGACGCTTATTGGTTTTATCTCAAGATGGGCAAGTATTTACTGGGTATGCACGGCAATTACTTCAGTTACATGATGAAACGTTAAACAAGATGCAAACAGAGGTACCAAGTACATTATTACGCTTAGGTTGCCCTGATGACTATGCTGAGTCGGTTTTACCTAAAGTAGTAAAATTTTTACATCAAACATGGGTTAATTTAGATTTGCAAATTGTGTGTACACCAAGTAATCGCGTCAAATTGATGTTAGATAGTGGTCATTTAGACATAGGGATCACTACTCGTTCCACTAACTCAGAAGAGGGGTATTTATTACAATCTGACCGAGGTATTTGGATATTCAATAGCAATGAAACTGCTCATTTAACCATACCGTTACCCATTGCAGTATTTCAGTCTGATTGTCGCTTCCATCAAGCGGCCATAGAAGGTTTATTAAAACAAAAAAGGCAATTTAAATTAATTGCATGTAGTGGCAGCGCAAGTGCACAAAGAGGTATTGTGCAGCAAGGTTTGGCTATTGGCGCTATGGCCAAATTAAGTAAAGGTAATTTAGATGAGCTGAGCTGCGATAATTTACCTCAATTACCAACTATAGAGATTGTTTTATTACGCTCAAGTAGTAAAAATAATCCTATTTCTGAGGAACAGTTAATTTCGCTGTGTGAGAGTTACCGACAAACAGAAATAACTTTATAAAATATGAATAGCGTGAGTTTAGGTAAAAGCAGCTTCAAGATATCGCATCTACGTCTTGGTTTATCCCTAAAACTGCTTATTTTATTATTTAGTGTAATTAACTCAAGACTATTTCCATGAAAAAGATGATAATTACGCCCATTATGATCAACCCGCTATTTGGCCGTTATTTTCTAATTTAAATACTGCTAATAAAGCGCATGACCTCTGTGGACACTACTCAATGGAAATTAAAGTTAATTTTCTCGATAACCTTAGACTTGAAGCTAAGTTTGATGATTTTTCTGTTATAGCAGATCAACCTATTCGCTATAAAGGTGACGGTTCAGCACCTAGCCCTTTTGATTACTTTTTAGCATCTTCAGCTCTGTGTGCTGCTTATTTTATGAAAGTTTATTGTGCTGCTCGCGATATTCCAACAGATGGCATTAGACTGTCTCAAAATAATATTGTTGATCCTGAGGATAGATATAATCAAATTTTCCAAATTAAAGTCGAGATACCAGAAAGTATTTCTGATAAAGATCGCCAAGGAATTTTACGTTCAATAGAACGCTGTACCGTTAAGAAAGTGGTTCAAACCGGTCCTCAATTCAAAATTGAAACAGTAAAAAATCTAGATGAAGATGCGCAAGCTATGCTTATGGCACAACCTGCGGATCAATCAAATACTTTTATCTTAGGTAAAGACTTACCCCTTGAGCAAACTATTGCAGATATGACGCGCATACTAGCTGATCTTGGTATGAAAATTGAGATTGCATCTTGGCGTAATATCGTACCAAATGTATGGTCGCTACATATTCGTGATGCAGCATCTCCTATGTGTTTCACAAATGGTAAAGGTGCAAATAAAGAAAGTGCTCTTTGTTCTGCGCTTGGTGAATTTATCGAACGTCTTAATTGTAATTTTTTTTACAATGATCAATTTCTAGGTGAAGAAATTGCCAATAGTGATTTTGTTCATTACCCAAATGAAAAATGGTTTAAACCTGGTGATAACGATGCCCTACCTACAGAAATATTAGATGAATATTGTCGTGAAATTTACGATCCTGAAGGTGAGCTATGTGGTTCTAACCTGATTGATACCAACTCAGGTAACCGTGAACGCGGTATTTGTTCTATCCCTTACGTTCGTCATTCAGATGGAAAAACCGTATATTTCCCATCAAACCTCATTGAAAATTTATTCTTAAGTAATGGCATGAGCGCAGGTAATAACTTTGCAGAAGCAAAAGTACAATGTTTATCTGAAATATTTGAACGTGCAGTGAAAAAACAAATCATTGAACAAGAAATTGTATTGCCAGATGTCCCTAAACAAGTTATCGCAAAATACCCAACTATTTTAGCTGGGATAGAGGGATTAGAAGCACAAGGTTTTCCTGTCATCGTAAAAGATGCTTCATTAGGCGGACAGTTCCCAGTGATGTGCGTCACGCTGATGAACCCAAAAACAGGAGGTGTATTTGCCTCATTTGGTGCTCATCCGAGCTTTGAAGTTGCCCTTGAGCGAAGCCTTACTGAATTATTACAAGGCCGTAGTTTTGAAGGCCTTAATGATGTACCTAAACCTACTTTTAATAGCTTAGCAGTATCTGAGCCTGAAAACTTTGTTGAACACTTTATTGATTCTACAGGTACGATTTCTTGGAAGTTTTTTAGCACTAAGTACGATTATGAATTTAACGAGTGGGATTTTTCAGGCACTAATGAAGAAGAAACTGCTAGCTTATTTGCTATTTTGAAAGATTTAGGCAAAGAAGTATACATTGCTGAATTTTCAGTTCTAGGCACAGCTTGTCGTATCTTAGTTCCTAATTATTCTGAAGTATATCCAGTTGAAGATCTTATCTGGGATAATACAAATAAGTCGCTTAATTACCGTGAAGATATCCTAAACCTTCACTCACTCAGTGACGATGCTTTATCAAATTTAGCTGAGCGTTTAGAAGACAGTCAGTTAGATAACTACACTGATATTATCAGTTTGATTGGTATCGAGTTTGATGAAAATACCGTTTGGGGTCAGTTAACTATTCTTGAGCTTAAAATATTAATTTACCTAGCACTAGGTGAATTAGAAGATGCTATAGAGTTGGTAGAGACATTCTTACAGTTTAATGATAATACCGTTGAACGTGGTTTATTTTATCAAGCTGTTAACGCTGTACTTGAAGTGATATTAGATGAAGAACTTGAACTTGACGACTTTATTGACAACTTCACTCTTATGTTTGGTAAAGAGAAGATGACTAACGTTGTTGGCTCTATCACTGGCGATGTCAGGTTCTTTGGTTTGACTAAAACAAGCATGAAGCTAGAAGGCCTAGACAAGCACTTAAAACTAATCGAAAGCTATAAAAAGCTTCATTCTGCTCGTGTAATTAAAGCTAAATAATTATATCAAAAAGCCAATTTTTAATTTAGAAATTGGCTGAACAAAGTAACTAATCAGATAATATAAACTAGAAGTAATACCTATCTAATTATAAACTTATATATAGCTTACAATTTAGCAATATAAATAAAGATTTTAATCGATTGGATATGAGTCCTAAACTGGAGATAAGTAATATGCTTAAGTTATTAAATATATCTAGATTTAAATGGTTTATATTCAGTTTCTTCCCCGCATTTTTTTATTTCAACTCAACTGCTTTTGCTAATGAAAAAATCGCCGTTGGTTATTTCAAACAAGGTAAATATATTGTTAGTAAAGGGACAAAAACGCCAACAGGTTATATATTTAATAAAAATTCAAATAAAACCATAAAACTCTCAACTTTAGATTGGCCACCGTATATAGGTCAAAATTTATGTAATAAAGGCTGGGGGTTTAATTTCACTGTGGCACTACTTGTCAGTAAAGGATATCAAGTTAAAATTGATTTTTTACCTTGGGCCCGTGCCGTTAGGTCAGTGGAGTTTGGCATTAGCGATATTTTATTTCCTGAATATTATATTGAATATTCAGCTCCTTCTGATTATGTAAAAGACAAACGGCGTAGAGAAATATTAATGCTGTCTAATGAATTTCCTGGCGGTATGATTGGTTTTTTAAAACGTAAAGGAGAGACTGATAAATTTAAAGGTAATTTACATAACCTTAAAGGAGAGGCGATTGGCGTAGTTAGAGGTTATCAAAATACCCCCGAATTCGATATTATGATGGATAATGGTGAATTTAACATAGTTCAAGCCGTTGATGATTTACAATTAGTGAAACTACTCGTAGCTAAGCGAGTAAACTTAATAATTGGTGATCCGATAGTATTACGTTTTACGGTTAATTACTCTGATTTACCTGCTCCTGAAAAAGCAAAATTATTAAATAGTATCGAGCAAGTTAAGCCTGAGATTCAATATAATGCTTTATATTATGCCTTGAGCGTAAAAAATAAAAATGCACATGAGATTCTAAAAGATATTAATACTGCTTTAAACGAATTTAAAAATAGTGGTGAAACTCAAAGGATCATAGATATGGGAAATAGTGAATGTTTACTTTGAAAGATGGAAATACAATGCGGTAATGGTTGAGTTTTAACAGATTGCCAAAATGACTAACGTATCACCACTAAGGATAAGCTTTTGTAAAGCAATGCGTGAAAAGGTAAAACGATATATCCTGCCAAAAAATGAAAGCGCCTCAAAAGAACAAACGTCCGCATTTAAAAAACCCATTCCCCATTCAGTCAATACATGCTTAACTGAATGATGTTAGAGTACAAGGAGCTTTAAAGAATTTACACTTCGTTGTTATGTCAGTGCTAAAGGGAATACATCAATTCACTGACATGCCTAACATTATAAAACGTCATAAGCTCTGATTGGTCATTTAATATTATTTACCCTGGTGATAATCAATGAGGTAAGGTGCTTATCACTAAAGCCTACTCTTGATTAGTGAATTTTACTTATTTTTAACAGCGACTGCGTGCGCAAAGCTGATATGTTTTTCATTCATTTTAATAAACTGACTAGCACACAAAGAAGCAACCGCAATTAAAGCACCAGCATAAAATACCAATGAATTATCAACTAACCAAAGTACACCAAAACTTGCAGGTATTACAACAGCAGCAATATGATTGATGCTAAAACTCACAGCAGAATTTGATGCGATATCTTTTGGATCGGCAATTTTTTGAAAGTAAGTTTTTAAGGCAATTGCCATAGCAAAAAACAAATGATCAATGACATACAGCATCGCAGCAATATCAGCAGACTCCACAACAGCGTAACCAACAAAAACAATCACTAAGCCAGTGTATTCTAAGGTAAGTGCTTTTCGCTCTCCGACTTTACCTATCCAAGCACCTATTTTTGGCGCTAAAAAGAAATTGATTAGATGATTTATTATATAAAGTAATGTAATTTGCTGAACGCTATAACCAAATTTATCAACCATTAAGAAACCCGCAAAAACAACAAATATTTGTCTTCGAGCCCCAGATAAAAAGGTCAGTAAATAATATAAACTGTAACGTTTTCTCAGAATGATTTTCTTGTGTTGAGTATGTTTCACTTCGAATTTTGGCATAGCCATGAATAGCCAAATTGTCAAGATCAGACCTGATAAACCAAAAAATAAATAGAGAAATTGATAGCTAGTAGAAAAAAAGCTAAAACCTAACCAAATAAGACCGTAACAAACCAAAGATGCAGCTGATTTAATAGACATTAACTTACCCAACTTTTCAGCTGTTTCATTTTTATTAAACCACTGTAAGCTTAATGAAGTATTTACAGTTTCGTAATAATGAAAGCCTATGGACATTAAAACAGTGGTTGCATACAGGCCGTAAATACTTGGAAATAACCCTGTGATGGCAACCCCAATAGATAAAATACATAAAGATATCAGTGCAAATACTTGCTCTGTTAAAACTAATAAAATAAATACTGCTGTAAAAGCTAAAAATCCAGGGATCTCTCTAAGAGATTGCAATATGCCAATTTCAGCCCCTGTAAAAAATGCCTGCTCTATAGCAAAGTTGTTTAGCATTGCTAACCATGCCGCAAAAGTGGCTGACATAACAATACTTGCCACCACTAAAAAAACAAATGGTGTTTGCCATACCTTATTATTCGTATTACTTCCAAAGAGCTTTATAATTTTTTGATTCATGCTGTTCCTACAAAATCATTAATAATATCTAGTTTGTGTAGCAAAGGAGAACAGTATATTATTTCCACCCAATGTCTAAAATATGAAATTATGCCAATTAACTTATCAAAACAGACAAGTTTAAAATGGACAAAACAAAGTCCAAGTAGGCTCTATCCAGAGCTACCTAGGCCAATTGTTTCAATTGCTCATGAATTTAAAGCGATGACACATATTGTTAGTCATTCTCACCCATGGTCACAATTGTGTTACTCATGTAAAGGGGTTACTCAAACAGAAACTAAAGAAGGTATATTTGTTTTACCTCCAGAGCAAGCCTTATGGCTACCAGCCAAAGCTGAACATCAACAAAGGCTAAAAAACAGTGGGAGTAATCGTAGCCTATATATCGATCCTGATTGGAGTGAGCCTTTAGGAAATAAAGTGCGCTCATTAACTGTTGACCCTTTATTAAAAGCACTGATCTTAGAGATTGCTAATTGGCCTGAACAATACCAACAAACAGAGCAAACGGATCGACTTGTTCGAGTTTTAATTGATAGACTAGCCATTGCGCCAAGCAATGAATTATTTATGCCTACAATAAAAGACAATAGGTTGTTACCAATTATTGAAGTGTTAAACAATGAACCTGCAAATAAATTAACGATAGAGCAATGGGCAACAAAAGTCGGGGCTTCAAGTCGCACATTAAACCGCTTGTTTAATAAAAGTTATGGCATGGGTTTTAGTAAATGGAAGCAAAAAATTAGAATTTTAAAATCATTAGAGCTGTTAAATGAAGCGGTGCCACTGCAAGAAATCGCCTATAGCTTAGGTTATGAATCCTCTTCAGCCTTTTTAACTTGCTTTAAAAAACAGTTAGGCTGCTCTCCTAAAAAATATATATTAAAATAATTCCCTACGATAATTTAATCATTAATGAAAAGCATACGCCATTTTTAAAAAGAGCTTTAAGCATTACTTTTAGCACTTAACAGCATATATTCCTTGGCATACTCCCATAACATTTGTGCTTGTTTAATATTATCTTCCTCGCCAATTCGGTACAAAGCCAGTGCGTGTATAGCATAGTCTTTCGCAGTGGTTTCATCATTTAAATTCAGTAAATTAACATCTGAATAGCCTTCTTGAATATTCATATTTATACCTAAGGTCGTTTTCAAATCATCAAAATAGTTCTTGATTATTTAAAGCAAATTTTAAGCCACTAATAACTGATATAAAATATAACTAATAAAACAGGCCACATATATGTGACCTATTTAATATCTTTATAATTAATATGTGGCTTTTAAGCTAACACCTGAATAACTACTATAAGCTTTTATTAAAACATGTACTGTCGTTGCTTGATTTACACTCATAGTGCACGTTTCAGTATTACCATTGCGATAAGGTCGGCAATCATAATTTGTATCTGTCGGCTGAGTACCTTGTTTCACATACAAATCACCATCCCCAGTACCCCCAAACATTTGCACTGTCAAACTTGAATTTGCAGGTACATCTATTTGATAAAAATTATCTGATCCAGTACTACCTGATAAACCTGTTTTTGCCACACCATTTTCTAAACAGCCATTATCAGTACACCCACCAGTTGCAGATTCAAAACTGCCAGTAATAGAAGTGCTGTATGATGAATATCCATGAACCATTGCATACATTTTACCCGCTGGTGGATTATCAATTACACAGCTTTCTGCATTACCATTTTTATAAGGTCTGCAAGAATAAGTTGATAATGTTGCTTTTTGTCCTTGATTAACATAGAGATCTGCATCACCCGAACCACCTGAAATTTCAAGTGTGACACTTGACGCAGCTGATGGTACATCTATATAAAAATCCATTGTGCTTCCAGCACTACCTGAAACAGCTTTTAATTGGTTATTTGATAATTCAGTTTCTTCAACAGGACAATTATTAACACACACTATATCTTCAGCTAATGCAAATAACATCTTATTAGGTGAACCCGATTTTGCATCGGTCACTACATTACTCGTTGATCTAGCGTTTAATAAGCTTTCCACTTGTGCACTCGATAATCCTGTATTTTCATCTAAGTAAAGCGCAGCAACACCTGCTACATGTGGCGCAGCCATTGATGTGCCACTAATCGTATTTGTTGCTGAATTAGAGTTATACCATGCAGAGGTTATATTTGAACCTGGGGCATAAATATCTAAACAATTACCATAATTAGAGAAACTAGAACGAGAATCACCATTGGCAGTAGAGCCAACAGTAATTGCACTTGCAGCCCTTGCAGGGGAGTAATTACATGCATTACTATTATCATTACCTGCAGCAACAACAAAAGTTATGCCTGCAGCAACAGCCGAATTTACCGCATCATCAGTTGCTTGTGAAACTCCTCCTCCTAAGCTCATATTAGCAACTGACGGCCCTGAAGCATTGTTTTTAACCCAGTTAATTCCCTGGATCACACCTGAATTACTACCTGAACCATTACAACCTAATACCCTTACGCCAACAACATTTACATTTTTAGCTACGCCATATGTTGCACCACCTATCGTGCCAGCTACATGAGTTCCATGACCATTACAGTCTGTCGCATTATTATCATTATCAATAAAATCATAACCACTTGTTGCGCGACCACCAAATTCATTATGAGAATTTAGTACACCAGTATCAACAACATATGCTGTGACTCCTGTACCATCAAAGTCATAATGATAATTACCATCTAGAGAACCTGAACGTTGGTCAACGCGATCTAACCCCCAAGTTGGGCTTGCTTGGTCTCCTGAAGCTGCAATGGGAGTTGCATACATCATCTGATCTTGCTCAATATATGCAATATTTGGATCTAAAAGTAGTTGTTTTAATTGTTTTTGCGTCGCATCAATTAGAACTCCATTTAACACACTGCCGAAGTTACTTTGAATATTTACATCATATTTATTTTTTAAAGATAATCCTTGTTGTGTTGCAAAGCCTTCTATTGACTGTTGACTATCTAAATTCAAAACGCTGGGAGTATTAAATACAACGATATATTTGTCTTTTATTGCTTTTGATTCATCGACTTGTAATAAAGTTGCTTTATATTCATTTGCTTGAACAGATGAATATGAAAGTACAGCTGTAACTGCTAGCGTCACTAAATGTTTTTTTTGCATTTTATTCTCCATTAATTGTTGTTTTTTTGCCCTGAGGCCAATTAAATCTAGCTCAACATTACCTTTTACAGGTACTTATTTGTAACTAATTGTAAACAAAAAATGAAAAATAATGGAATGGAATTGATTACTTTACATTCATATCATTAACTAAAATTAGAATTTTGTAGTTGTATCTGGCATTGAACAGAGAGAATTACAAATTTTCATTTAAAATGCTTTTTAAGAGGCATTATTTGAAGTATTGAGCTTAAATGCACTTAATTAGTAATGGTTCAAAATGTTTTTATGTAAATAACTAAAAATGAATATGTCGTGTAAAAATAAATTAGTCAAACTTCGTCGATAATGCAACGAATAAAATGATAAAGTTACCTGATCAATGTCTGCTATAAAAGGAAGTAAAATTTAAAAGTGGCAATAAAAAAACATGTATGAGATTTTAAGTATATGTCCAATTTTGATTGTATTTCACATTAAATTATTGGCTTGCTTTTATTACCTAACAAAAATTTCATATCGATGAACGACAACTGACAAAGGCTCAACTTTTAATTTATATTCTATCCATTTTTTTTGTACAATTAATGTATCTATATGGAAATATTACTAAATATTTAAATGCTTTTTGTGGTATGGTCAACAGAGAATAAATTTAAAATAGGAATGTAAGAATATGGAAACCTTTATACCTTTATTAGCGAGCCCAATTTTATGGATCACCTTAGTGGTGTTATATACTTTAAAAAAAGGGATTTATTTTGTACCACAAAATAGAGGATATGTGATTTATACATTAGGTAAATATGATAAGACCTTATCTGCGGGTCTAAATTTTATTATCCCTTTTATTCAATCAGTTGCTGCAGATAGAAACCTTAAAGAACAATCATTAGATATCTCTTCCCAATCGGCTATCACCAAAGACAATATATCTTTAGAGCTAGATGGTATTTTGTTTATGAAAGTAACAGATGCAGCCGCTGCAACTAACAATATTAGCGATTATAAACTCTCTGTGACACAACTCGCTATGACAACTATGCGTAATGCCATTGGCTCTATGGAGCTAGATGAATGCTTCCAATCGAGAGATACAATCAACGCAACCATATTATCAGCTATGACCGAAGCGACCGCACCTTGGGGTGTCATGGTAACACGTTATGAAATTAGAGATATTATGCCACCACAAAGTATTCGCGAAGACATGGAAAAACAAATGACTGCAGAACGCGAAAAACGCTCTGTAATATTAACTGCTGAAGGTGTAAAAACTGCAGCGATAACAGAAGCTGAAGGTTTAAAAGCAGCAAGAGTACTAGATGCAGAAGCCTCTAAAGCTGAACAAGTTTTAAACGCTCAAGCTGATAAAGAGAAACAAATTTTAGAAGCAACAGGCAAAGCAGAAGCGATTCGATTAGTTGCGAATGCTGAAGCCGCAGCACTTTCTACAGTAGGTCAAGCTGCTGAAACTCACGCAGGTCAAGCAGCGGTTACTTTAACGCTCGCACAAGATACCATTGCAGCACATAAAGCAATAGCTGCAGATAGTACCGTTGTACTGACTGATGGTAAAACAGGTGAAAACATAGCTAATACAGTTGCACAAGCGATTGCTGTTTCTAGTTCATTAAAACTACCAGATACGAACTCTGTGCAACCATAATAAGAGGATTGCTATGGATATAGTTAACTATTTTTCGATCCACCACGCACAGTTATTATATTTGATAGCAGGTGTGAGCTTTATTTTAGAGCTTTCTGTTCTAGGAATGAGTGGACCCTTGTTATTTTTTGCGATAGCTTGTGTTAAAACAGGTGTATTAGTTCATATTGGCTGGATTTCAGGCTGGGAAAGTGAATTATTCACTGTAGCCGTTTTAACAGCTTTGTTATCTGTATTGTTATGGAAACCATTTAAAAATTATCAAAATTCAGGCGGTGGTCTTGACACCAGTAGTGATATGATAGGTAAACAGGTGCCCAGTGTAGATGAAATTACGCTAGCTGATGGCCATATTCGTTATTCTGGTATTAATTGGAATGCAAAATTAGATGGTGATACTAATGATGAGGTTATTGAAGCAAATACCCAATGTATTATTACTGCCGTTGAAGGTAATACTATGCTTGTAAAACGCATTTAACACTTTAAAAATAAGTCCTTTTGATGTAAATAATATCATAAACACCTTTATACCCATGTTACTTCAAAATGCATGTTTCAGAACTATCTGAGCGAGTCCAATTCAAATTTTTAAGTATCATGGGCATATAACTTTTAAAACCTTATATGCTCTCCTTCATTCAATACATATAAAGGAATGTTTGACTTAAGCTTTTTTTGCATATGTAATAAACGAAAAAGCGCTGAATGTGAAGTATGATCTCCCATCATCCAACTTGAATTACCATAACCCCAAGGGATCATGACTTTACAATTTAAATCCTTAGCTGCCTGTAAAGCATCTTCTGGCGTTGTATGTACCTTTCTATACCATTTAGGGTCTTCCTTATTAAAGTAAGATGCAATTGGCATTAAACATACATCAATATCGCCGTATTTTTGCTGAATATCTTTAAAATGTGGTGAATAACCTGTATCTCCTGCAAAAAATAATTTTTTATCATTATGTTCCAAAACCCAACCTCCCCATAATGTAGCATTATGATCTTCGTATAGATATGGCACCCAAATTCTGCTACTAAAATGATGAGCTGGAACAAAATGTGCTTTTACTTCCCCTAATTTTTTACTGGCATACCAAGCCATTTCACTGATATCAAAACCATTATCTGGAAACTGTTTTGCAAAGCCTAATGGTGTTAAAAACTTGGGCTCAGAACCTATTTTTACAATATCGTCTTTATTAAAATGATCGTAATGAATATGAGAATACATTACGGCAGTGGTTTTTGTTAAAATATCAATACTTATAGGCATTGCAGGATTACGATTAAAGCCTTCACTCAGACGAAAAGCCCAGTTTACTGGCCAATCAAATTGAGCTGATACAGGATCAAATAAAAACTGCTGTCCGTTTGATGTATTAATTATAAAACTTGCATGACCTAGCCATTTAATATCAAAGCCCGTTTCAAGATTCAATTGTGGATTTGTACCTCGATATTCACAATCTTGCATTTTAGATTCGCATTGAATCAACGGTGTTACTGGGTAGCAACCTGCTTCACAAGTAACAAGATAGTCAGAAAAATTTCCATATAGATTGGTATACCTATCCTGATAGCCTTCAATATCAGTGTATTTAACTACAGCATCATTAGGAATAAGCGTTTCAACATTATTATTTGTGCTACAAGCAGTTAAACCCAAAAGAATCAAACTAAATGACATGCTTCGCATTAAAAAAACCATTTTATTTTAAAACTTCATTTTAACAAAAACTTATAAAATAGACGTACCTTTTTTTTAAAAAATATTGATACGATTTAAATCCAAGTCATGAATGAGCTATTTAAGAAAACTAAAAAATATTTTTCCGAAATTTTGTTTTCAAATATAAGGTCTCCTATCCCTACAAATTAAATTTTTACGACTCAAATAGAGGTAGGTTATTTTTCTATGCTAAAAATAATATCCCATACAACATTACAAACTCGTTTATTAATGGGGTTTAGTGCTGTTTTAATAATGATGTCATTAATCACTATTTTCGGAATTAATAGTGTCAATACGATAGATAAATCAATGACAGTTATTACTGATATAAATTCAATGAAACAAAGATACGCAATTAATTTTCGCGGGAGCGTTCATGATAGAGCGATTGCAATTCGAGATGTCGTTTTGATGAAGGATAATAACCAACTGTTTAGCACATTAGCATTAATTAAACAGTTAGCAGAATTTTATAACAATTCCCGTATTCCTTTGGACCAGCTTATGACTCAAGGTGCTACACAAAGGGAGCAAACGATACTTGCCAACATTAAACATATTGAAAATAAAACTCTCCCCTTGGTAAAAAAAATTATTAGATTAGTTGAACAAAACAGAAAAAATGAAGCTGAAAATATTCTTTTAAATTCTGCCAGCACTGCATTTGTTAAGTGGTTAGAAACAATCAATCAATTCATAGATTATCAAGAGCTTGAAAATCAGCATGCAACAAAATTTGTTAGAGAAACCACAGCTGATTTTCAAGGTGTGATGTTAGCTCTAACTGGTATTGCTTTTTTAATCAGTGGCATTATTGTTTATCGTATTGCAAAGGGTTTAAAAGTTTCTTTAGATGGTGAGCCTAAAGATGTAGCTGGTTTGCTTTCTCAAGTTGCAATGGGTGACCTAACCCAAAATATAGAAGCAAATTATGAAAATAGTGTACTGTTTTCATTGAAAAAAATGCAAAACCAATTAAGTGCCACAGTTTCAAATATTACAGGAGCCTCAAAAGATATAAATGGCCAAATTGATATTGTTTCTTCTGGATCAGCTCAAGTGTTATACTTGGTACAGCAACAAAGAGAGTGTACAGCACAAGCAGCAGAGAATCTAAATCAAATGCGCGATAAAACTTACACTGTGTCTCAAATACTTGTACAAACAGAAAAAAATTCTTCACAAACACTAAATTCTTGTACCGTTGGCAGTCAATCTGTCAATGATACAGCGATAGAAATAGAAAAAGTATTAACAACCGTCAGTTTAGCATTAGAAAAACTACAAAAGCTAGAGCAACGCACTAAAGATATTAGCGGTATTATTTCAGTAATAAGTGGCATATCAGATCAAACAAATTTATTGGCTTTAAATGCTGCAATTGAAGCAGCAAGAGCTGGAGAGTCAGGTCGTGGCTTTGCTGTTGTTGCTGATGAAGTAAGAACATTAGCTCAAAGCACGAGTACTGCTACATCTGAAATAGAAGCATTATTAACTGAAATCACACAAGAAACTACCGAGTCTGTTATTGCCATGGAGTCAACCTTACCCAAAATTGAAAAAGGGCTTTCTCTCGGAGTTGATTCTTCAAAATTGTTAGCTGAAATAGAAAATCAGGCAAACAATTCATTATTAAATGTAAAACAGGTTGTTAACGCTTCAAAAGAACAAATTATTGCTATAGATGAACTATACGAAGGAATGAAAAGAGTAGCTCAAATGTCAGATTGTTCAACTGATTCTTTAGAAAAGAATAATGATGTCGCAAATACATTAAATGTTCTGGCAAATAATTTAAAGGAACAAATTGGTTATTTCAAAGTGAAAAAATTCAGCTAATTCATGTCATTTAAAAAATGCAAATAAAGACCATTAAATTCTTTATTTGCCACTTTGATATTATTTAACTTCCCCCTATAAAATAGTGTAATTATTCAACAATTGTAAGCTTATGATTTAAAATAATATAAATTTTATATTTATTTTTACATCTTGTCATAAAACTTTAACATTACCCTTGTATGCTTCGTACCCATTTTAACTAATTTTGATGTTTTTAACTATTTCAATTTTCCAAACATTAAAAGATACAGCTAGGTCAGGTATGAAATTCACGCAAATAAATCATATTTTAGGTTCTGTTACAGGACTTTTATTATCCACAAGCGCTTTTGCGACAATCCCTACAAATTATTATGAAACTGTAGATACATCCTCAGCAACAGCACTTAGAAATTCGTTACATGCCATCATAGATGATCATACACGTTTTCCTTATACTTCATCTCAAACAGATACTTGGGATATTTTAGAAACTGCAGATCAAGATCCAAGTAATGCATCAAACGTAATTACAATTTATAGAAATGCCAGTTATCTAAAGGAACATGGGGGTAATTCATTTTATAATCGTGAACATACTTGGCCTAAGTCATACGGGTTTCCTGATGATAACTCAAGTAATTCCCCTTACACTGATGCTCATCACCTATTTATTGCAGACAGTGGCTATAACTCTAGCCGCTCTAATAAGCCCTATGCAAATTGTGACTCAAACTGTGATGAAAAAGTAACAAAGTCAAATAATGATAGAGGTGGTATAAACTCCAACTGGACAGGTGGGTCATACTCAACTGGTAGTTGGGAAACTTGGGATGCAAGAAAAGGTGATGTCGCTCGTGCTCTTATGTATATGGCTATACGGTATGAAGGAGGTGTACATAATGAAACTGGTGCCTCTGAGCCAGATTTGATACTAACAGATGATAGAAATTTAATCAGTGCTTCTAACACAGGCTCAAATGAATCTATCGCTTATATGGGATTAAAATCAACGTTAATACAATGGCATAAAGGTGATCCTGTTGACGACTTTGAAAAACGTCATACTGATGCTGTGTATGCTCATCAAGGTAACAGGAACCCTTTTGTTGATCACCCTGAATACGTTGCTTGTGTCTTTGAATCAATTTGTGATGGCGAGGCTGATGTTATCGCACCCAACGCTCCCTCTAACCTAAATGGAATTGGCAACCCAGGTAAAATAACGCTTAATTGGCATGCTAATTCTGAAGCAGATTTAAATGGTTATAACGTTTATAGAAGTGATGAATCTGGTGGTACTTTTGATAAACTAAACGCATCTGTAATGAGACAATTAGAATTTAAAGATGTCACAGTCGAGCCACTTAAAGAATACTACTATGTAATAAGTGCAATTGATTTTTCAGGAAATGAATCTGACGTAAGTAATGAAGCAACAGCAGCTGCAAGTGAAGTCATCATTAAATCAAGTGATGCGTGGATTAATGAGTTTCATTATGACAATTCCAGTACAGATGTTAATGAATTCATTGAAATAGCAGGAAAAGAGAATACAGATTTATCAGGCTGGTCGCTAGAATTATATAATGGTAATGGTGGTGCTATATATAAAACGGTTCCTCTAAGTGGTGTTATCAGCAATCAAGATAATGATTTTGGTACTGTCATCTTTTTAATCTCTGGAATACAAAATGGTGGCCCTGATGGCTTTGCATTAATCAACCCTGCCAATGAAACAGTTCAATTCTTAAGTTATGAAGGCAGTTTTATTGCAAAAGGAGGAACTGCTGATGGTGTCGAATCTATTGATATCGGTGTATCAGAAACATCTTCAACTGCTGTGGGAACGTCCTTACAACTGTCAGGAAATGGGGCTAGCTATTCTGAGTTCACATGGTTAAGCTCTTCAGCTGAAACTCCGGGAGCTGTGAATACATCTCAAACTTTTTCATCACCAAACCAATTACCTGAAGCGAACTTTACATATATTTGTACTGATTTAACTTGTCAATTTAATGCTAGTAACAGCAGTGATACTGATGGTGAAATAACTCAATACTTATGGCAATTTGGTGAACAGCACAACGGCATAAATCCGATTGAAAGTCATACATTTACTGATGAAGGTATTTACAGTGTAACTTTAACCGTTACTGATAATAATGGTGGTACAAGTACAGTAAAGCAGGATGTTTCTGTTTCAATTGAAGAACAATCATTCTTTGAAAATACAACTGTAATGCCGATATTAGATAAAAAACGCACAGTAAGTAAAATTAATGTACAAAGATCTTTTAGTGATGAAACTGCCACTGTAAATGTTGATATCACACACTCTTATCGTGGTGATTTAAAGATTAAACTTAAGTCTCCAAAAGGCACTATCTATAAGTTAAAATCAAAAGATAAAAATGATGATAAAGAAGATGTTCAAGAAAGTTACATTATTGATATACATGGTGATATATCGGGGAAATGGAAGTTAATAATAAAAGATAAAGTCAAAAAAGATGAAGGTCAACTTAACTCTTGGTCTATTCAATTTTAAAATTTAATCTCATTTAAATATACAATTGGGCGTGTAATTAATTACTTCACGCCCTGCTAAACATCACAATATCTTAATCATCCTTGATTTAAGACTACTGCATATTTCACTACTAAACATCAAATTCATTTCCTCCTGATAGATCTTCTAATTTAAATAAATCTTTATTCAAATTTGGTTACAGTATTGATTGATATTTTTGATATGTTATATTATAACAATTAATTCATTTGGATTGTGTCATGAAACTACAATGTATAAGCGATAAAACTGCAATTGGGCTTTCAATGTTATGTATAGCGCACTGTTTGTTAATACCTATCCTCATTATTCTTATACCTTCTATTTCAGGTATATTGTCATTTAATAATGAAGATTTTCATAAACAAATTCTATATCTAATGGTTATATTTAGCTTGATTGCTTTATTTATAGGATTTTTAAATCACAACAAGTTAAACGTTTTTCTACTTGGTTGTTTTGGATTATTACTTCTGATATCTGCTGTTCTGACTAAAGTTCAAATATTTGGTTCACTGACAGAAGTTATATTAACGGTATTAGGTTCTAGTATTGTGGCGTTTAGTCATGTAAAAAATTATCAGTTACGCCAACAACACAGTACAAAAAACACAGCCTAGCATTATAGATATTATCGTTATTTAAAAGGGCATGATTAAATTAAAGTAGCCCCCTCTCCTTAGTCAAATTGGACCATATGTACATGAATATAAACTTACCTGATATTACTTCAGGGCAATATGCCCTAACGCAACTGCCTCTTAGATGGGTTGGAATGGAAGCTATTGCCATTCCTTTAGAAGTACCTATATCTGATTTTACAATATTATCAGTAAATGCCAAAGCTGACATTTTTGTGAGTTTAGATAAGCCTGAGGCCAAGGGAATTCATATGTCGAGGTTGTACCTCAAATTAAAAGACAAGTTGACATCATATAATTTAAATGGAGAAATGCTAACTGAATTACTACATGAGATCATCAGTTCACAAGAAGGTCTCAGTGAAGCTGCTAAAATTAATCTCTCGTTTGAACTAACTATTCGTAAAAATGCATTATTAAGCAATGAGTTTGGCTATCAAAGTTACCCTATTTCAATTTCAAGATCTTATGTTCATGGAAAAACGGTTACTGAATTATCTTTAACAATACCATATTCTAGTACTTGTCCTTGTTCATCTGCATTATCAAGACAGGCTTTAAGCGATAAACTGGACCAAAGTTTTGCAAGTATTAACATTGATAAAAATGAATTGTTGCAGTGGATCATTTCAGAGAAAAATACGGCAGCAACAGCTCACAGCCAAAGATCATATGCCTATTTGAAGTTTACATTAAAAGACGAGCACTTACCCAATTTAAATGATTTAATTCTTAAATTTGAACAAGTAATGGGCACACCAGTTCAAACTGCAGTAAAAAGAGAAGATGAACAAGCATTTGCAAAATTAAACGCTGAAAATTTAATGTTTTGCGAAGATGCAGCGAGAAGATTGAAGCAATCGATTGAAAATAATAGCAATATTAGTGGATATTGGTTTAAAGTAGAACATCAAGAAAGCCTACATGCGCACAATGCAGTCGTAATTGATCACAACGAGCAACCTTATGAATAAAATATTAAAAGCCCTTGCTATTCCAACATGTCTATTTTATTTATCAGGGTGTGAACATCCTGAACACGCAAGTGTACAGCCAATATCTGAACTGAAAAACAAGGCACCATTAACGATAGCAACTTGGAATATTGAACACTTAGCTTACCCCAGTGATACTGGATGTAAACCAAGAAACCAAGAAGATATCGAAAAGCTACGTACATATGCCAAAAACTTAGATGCCAGTATTATCGCATTACAAGAAGTAGCATCAAAAGAAGCATTAAAATCCATTTTCCCTGAAAATAACTGGCAGCTGATCATGTCTGATCGTGAAGATAGCCCAATATACGAATGTCGAGAGAGTAGATTTCAATCAACGCAACAAAAAGTCGCTTTCGCTGTACGTAAATCAATTCCTGTAGTAGACATTAAACATAACAATCAGTTTAACCTTGATATACCAGGGTTAAGAAATGGACTAGCTATTACTGTAAACACACCGCTTGGTAATACTGAAATACTAAACGTTCATCTTAAAAGTGGCTGTTTTGTTAATGATTATGCAAAAAGTGGCAAAAAGGCATGTCAAGTTTTAGAAAAACAAGCTCCGATACTAGATTCATGGTTAGAACAACGTGAAAGAATTGACTCCCCTTACATCATTTTAGGAGATTTTAATCATAGATTATCAACTCCTGACAACCATTTTTTTCAGGTATTAAATAACAATTCCAATAAAAAAGAGCCATCATTACACCTTGCTACTGAAAACTTAAAAGGATGTCATCCAAGATACCCTGAACCTATTGATCATATTGTAATTGGTGGCACTAATACTGATATTTCAAAAAAATCCGCAAGCGTTCACAGTTATATAAATATGAATGAAGATGAGATGTTAAGTGATCATTGTGCTATTTCAATAAGCCTTTAACACATTTGGGTCATTCTCTTAATATGAGGATGACCAAACCTTTAAATTCAGGCCCCCGATACAATATTCACTCATAGAAATATAGCTTCATTGTATTTAAAATATAATTGACTAAGCTCACTTTTGAAATTTTTGTATGATATCTTTTAAAGCAGCATCAAAAGCGCCTCTATTTAATGCTCCTTTTAATTGCTCAACCACAATATTAACTTGATCTTTTCGAATACTTAGCAATGTAGTGCCGGGTTCAATAACATCAAGAGGTACAACGCAGCCTCCTAAATTGAGAGACAATGATATTTCATTTTTAACTATTCCTTTATTCATATTTTTAATTATGACATGTGCTCGTGCTTGTTCTGGGGTTAATTTAGATAATATCTGAATCATTTCCATCTGTTTATATCCTGTTTTAATTTTAGGTCCTCATAAAAGATAACGATTGAATATGACAATTTGAAGAGGATGTAGTATTTGTCTAATTGAATCAGAAACTATGAAACTGACGTTTAAAAAAACGATATGATTTTACAAAATAAATCAGAAGTTAAAAATTGATACTGAATAGTTAGATAAAATTTAATCATATCGAAATAACATCTTAGATGTCTATGCTCTTGTAACCTCACAACAAGTTTGATTCTTCCGATTCTTCCGATTCTTCCGATTCTTCCGATTCTTCCGATTATTCAAATTAGGAACTATACTTTTTAAAGTTGGTTATAGTTTAACTAAAATGGTGAATATATATGCGCTTTTTAATAGCTTATAAAATTATCTTTATTGGTTTTGTTGGGGTTTTAGCAATACTAATTAATATCTTATTTAATTACCAGGTAAGTGAATCAAACCGCGTTAGTTTATCTAATATTTCTAACTTACACATCCCATTGGTTGATAATATAAATCACTCTATCTTACAACTTAAACAAATAAAGGGCTCATTAACAATCGCGGTGTCTACTGGTGAAATAGAGTTAATTGAGGAAGTAAGAAATTTACAAGTTGGACTTGAAGCTCGTTTATTAGAAATAGCAAAAATAGATGCATCCTATGAAGGGGATGTTACAAAATATATTGATGACATACGCCGCTATTTAAATTTAGCAACTAAATTATCAATTAAAATTATCAATGAAGAAGTTTTTTCCGAAGTTGATAAGAAAATGATTAGCGAAATGAATAAACTCTATAACGATTTATTACTCGCTCTTGAAAAATCTAGAGATATACTAAGTAATCGTTTTTCTGATGTTGTCACTGCTGCTAGTGTAGCAACTAAACGCTCAATATATATTAATTTATTTATTGCTATGATCACAGCAATTATTATTTTTATCACTGCTCTTACTATTTCTCGTTCAATTTCTACAACTATTCGACGAGTAATCAATAATATGAATAAATTAACTGAGCAAGATAGTGGATTTGAATCGCGGATAGATAGTATTAATAATGATGAAATTGGAGATTTGGTAATTGGTTTTAATTCTTTTGTTGTTGGTATGAGTAAAATATTTGTAAAGATTCAACAAGAAAAATGGTTAAAGGCTGGAATTGCCGAGCTGAATATTTGTATCAGTGATGAAAAAGATACTCGACAATTTGGTGATGCTCTCTTAAAGTTTATGGCAAGTTATGTTTCAGCCAATATAGGGTGCTTTTATATTAATGAAAAAAAAGATGGCTGTAACCTTTATCAATTAAATTCATCATATGCTTGCGCCAGTGAAAAAAAACCTCGCTTGCAATTCAAAGATGGTGAAGGGTTAATCGGTCAAGCCGCTTTAAATAAAAAAATGATGATCGTCAATAATGTACCTAATGAAAGTATTGGTGTAACAAGTGCTATGATTGAAGCTTCCCCTACAACCATTGCTATCTTACCTTTACTATTTGAAGATAGTGTCATAGGTTTAATAGAATTTGCTTTTTTAGCTGAACTAACGAAGGAACAACTGTTATTTATAGATGCTTCAATAGAGCCTATTAGCCAAAGGTTATATGCTTTAACCTCTAGAATGAATACAGAAATATTGTTAAAACAAACACAAAAACAAACTTTAGAATTAGCATCAACTCATAAAAAAATGACTGATAGCATTAATTATGCGTCACTCATACAATCTTCGATTATTCCGAACGAAAGTGATTTTAAAAAAGCGTTTTCTGATTACTTCACATTATGGAGCCCTAGGGACATAATCGGTGGAGATATATATCTTTTCAGCTACTTACCTAATAGAAATGAATATTTACTAATGGTAATTGATTGTACTGGCCATGGGGTTCCTGGAGCATTTGTTACAATGTTAGTAAAAGCAATTGAAAGACAAATTATTGGTAAAATCAACCAAAGTGAAAGTATTGATGTAAGTCCAGCTTGGATTTTGGGATATTTTAATAAAACGCTCAAGAAATTGCTTCATCAAGAAGATTGTAATAGCGTGAGTAATGCTGGTTTTGATGGTGGTGTATTATTATATAATAAAAACAAAAATTTAGTTAGGTATGCAGGTGCAGAATTAGCTTTACTTTTTATACAAAATGGCATGATAAATCAAATTAAAGGAGATAGACAATCTGTAGGTTACAGAAATAGTAATAGTGCTTTTGTATTTACAGATCATGACATCGCAATAAACAAAGACACTTATTTATATCTCACAACTGACGGGTATATTGATCAAAATGGTGGTCCTAAAAAGTTTCCTTTTGGGAAAAAGAAACTACAAAAGACTTTGCTAGATATACATTCCAAAACATTTGAAACGCAAAAGAAAATACTTTTACAAAAAAATATAGAATATAAACAAGAAGAAGAAACAACAGATGATTTAACAGTGATTGGTTTAAAATTAGAATGCACGCAATAAGAAAGCCTTCATAATCGTGAACATATTTTATTTCTCTTTGATTGAGAGTAACACAGCAACTGGATATTTTTTAGATAGTAAGAATATATTGTATATAAAAGTAACGTTTAATTAATTCGATTTACTAATGTTAATGCGTTTCAAGAATCATAAGCTAAATATTATACATATTTCTTTATTTTTTATAAATATTATACTTTAATTTGTTTTAGAAGTTGCTCATTAAATAATAATTCTAAGCTCTAGAGATCCAGTATCCAGAGTTATAAAAATGGGAGGTTCCATTCGATAATAATTAATTTAACGTTAAATAGTGGCAGTTTACTCATTATGTTATTGCCACCTCTTAGTTGAAATTCAGATTATTAAAATTGAGCAGAGTCAATCTTTAGAGACTCCTAACGATAAGCTAACAAATACTTGTTGTGGTATGTGGTATGCCACACATATTTATTTTTAAGTCGTTATTTATGCGGGTTTATTGAATTATGTAAAGTAAAGATCTGCACTCTTTCATTAATTTATCAATATAACGTGAAGAGTAAGGAAGAAATAATGAAACCTAGCTTACTACTAATACCCATAATAATTGGTTTAACTACCCATAAATCATTAGCAGATATAAAAATTAATGGTTTTGGTTCTGTTGTTGCAGGAGCCGTTCTTAAGGGGGATGGATATATTGCAGATTACCCCAACTTAGGAGTATATGAAAATCAATTTGATGTAAGCCAAGAAACACGTTTAGGTTTGCAAGCTAAAGCCCAAATTGATGACAAGCTATCAGCAACTATTCAAATGATGAGCCGATCAGCCAATGACTACTCACCAGAAGTAGAATGGCTTTACACTTCCTACAAAATCAATACCAACAGTAATGTTCAAATAGGTCGCATGCGTATGCCTGTATACTATTACTCTGATTTTATGGATGTTGGTTATGCATACCCCTGGGTTCGCATACCTGCGGATACCTATTCGTTAGATATTACAAATTTTAATGGTATTAAAATTAATGCCGCTAAAAAGCTAGGTGATATATACATTAAAACCTCTTTATATACCGGCCAAGAAAAAAGTGAAAGTGATGAATTAATGAGCTACTTATTTGAAAGCTTTACAACAAATATAGATCGTAGTTTCGAGAATATATTAGGAGGAGTAGTAGAAAGTAGCTACTATGATTTTTTAGCAAGAGCAACTTATACCAAAGCTGATATGCTAGAAACGCAAACATATTATGATGGCAGTGATGCAGACATTAATTTCGATATTAAATTTTATGATTTATTTTTAAAATATGAATTTGATATTGGTATTTCAATAATGGCAGAGTATAACAGATACAAGCCATTCTATGAATCCTATTTTGGTTCACTTGTCTACCAAGATCAAGCTATGAGTTATTATTTAAGTTGGTCTAAATTTGATTTAGATACTGCTTTTGAAGAGCATGATACAACGAGTATTGGTGTAAGATATGATGCTGAAAGTTATGCACTTAAATTTGATATCAGCTCAATGAAAGATAATGGTTTTAATCCATTTAGCGGTAAAACAAATCCGGTATATCACAAAGCAACTGATAGCGGTGATGTAATAACTGCTACCATTTCACTCGACTTTGTATTTTAGGAGATAATGATGAAAACATTAATACTGATTTTTGCTGCTACAATTAGTTTACATTCACTACCTTCATATGCTGAAATTGCTGTGATTGTAAATCTAAATAACTCTGTTACAGTTAGTGCTGAAGATATCAAAGGGATATTTTTAGGAAAAATTAATTCATTTCCTAATGGCGTACCTGCTATCCCTATCGTGCAAAAAGCTAAAACACCTGTGGCGGATGAGTTTACCAAAAAAGTATTACATAAAACTAATAGTCAAATTCAAGCTTATTGGTCAAAATTGATTTTTACTGGGCAAGGAACTTCTCCTAAAGAGCTACAAAACAGCGAAAAAATATTATCTATCGTTTCTACCAATCCAAATACGATAAGCTATATAAATGCAGCTGATATCACTGAAAAAATAAGGGTTCTTATTAAATTTTAAATATCTTTGTTCACCTAAAAAACTTGACGTAGATCGCCATATTAGATCTGTTAGTGAGCTTTGAGTGATGGAAAATTAATGACAATAAAGGTTTTTTTAATATTTTAAGTAACACTTTAAAAACTGAAATCAGTTCAAAACAGCCAATATTTGATTACCTTATTTTATCAAATAAAAGAGATATATATCTCACCTTATATAATTTCAAATGTTTAAATTATGAATAAATATTAAGAAATCCTCTTTGTTGAAAGGCTTTTCCATAAATATAATATCTGAAGGTATTATTTTTGTCTGAATTTCAGTTTTGTCACTAGCAGATAGAATAAAATATTGTGCTAACTTATATTTTTCCCGCAATTTTTCTATTAAAAAAATGCCATTTGTGTCAGGTAGTTGATAGTCACAAATAACAAAGTTGGGTTTTACATTACTTATAAATTGCAATGCTTTTTCAGCACTATTATACGCCTGTACATTAATTCCAAGTTCTTCTAATAAACGTTGACATAATTCAAGGTTCATCTCATCATCATCAATTATTAATGCTGATTTACCTTTTAGTATACTTCTGTTATACGTTTCCTTTTTACTTATAGTTGTATAGGGTAAGCGAAATACAACTATTGTCCCCTTATTTTTTACGCCCCGAATACGAATTTTACCACCAATACCTTCTAAAACTTTATTACACATGTATAAGCCAACCCCAATTGCACCTTGACCTCCCATTTTATTTAGTTCACCTGTCGTACTAAATGGATTTGAAAAAATAAGTTTAGGATTTACACTTATACCTTTACCATAATCTTGAACTATAACTCGAATATAATTACCAAATTGATTTTCAACCTCAGATATATAGCAATTTACAATTGCTCCAGAACTATACTTAAATGCATTATTCACAATATTGGTAGTAAGTTGAAAAAACTTTGGTGAATCAAAATTTATCAGGCCAATTTCTTCGCTAAAATGTAAAATTAACCGTTTTTTTGATTTAAAAGTATAAGAGCTATAATACGATTTTATTTTATTTAATAATGCAGGTAAGTTTGTCGGTCTATTGTTTAATGTTAACTTTCCAGCTTCTGCGCAGCTATAATTCAAGGTGTTTTCAGCAACGCTATTAAGCATATTCGCTGACCAAATAATGTTTTCTACTACTTCTTGACTCTCACTTTTTAGAGCCTCCTGTTTTTTAAGTCTTTCACAAAAATAGATAACACTATTGATAGGTGTTCTTATTTCGTGGTTAATGGAAGATAAAATAGCAATTCTACAATTATTTTCTATATTTTCTAAATCTATTTGTTGTTTTATATTTATATGTTTATATATTAGGAATGAACCAAGCAATCCCAAAGTGAAAATAAACACAACTGTACTTAATAAGATAAACTCATTCTGCCAACTTAAATCATATTCAACCAACACTGAATAATATGTATTAAGAGAGGGTAAATCGAAAAATGTATCTTGATTGTACCTATTCAACGAAGAATACCAATTAACAGGCTGTATATTACACTCATTAGTTTGAATTATGTGCTGTTGTCCAATTAATTTCACACAATTATCGGCAGATAAATTGAGCAGGTTTAATAACGCGTGATCTGAAATTAAATAAACTAAGTATGGATTCTCACTCTGATCCAACGGTACTATAAATGATGTAAAGTTCGGGATATCTATTATAGGAGCATTTTGAGCTGAAATATTTATTGTTAATTTATGCTTATAGTTATTAAATTCATCTGACGAAACAAAATCTATACTATTGTGGTTATCTAGAGCAACTATATAAACACCATTTTCAGAAATAAGCTGCTGAGTATATAATTTAAACTCTTCTGAATTAACAAAAGTAGAAGCACTAAAAAATGCCTGAATAGATGCTATATTAGTTTGGTGCTTAATCATGGATGTTTCAATTTGATTAAAAATTAATTGAGCTTGATTTTTAAAGTTATCTTTTTTACTGCTACCTTCATGTACTAACAAAATCCAATTACTGATAATAGTAAATATTAATATTGTAATTGAACTTAAAATAGAAGAGTTAAACAATTTCAAGTTGATACTTCCTTTGATCATTACCCGACAAGCAGAAAAATATTAATTTAATGTTAAATATCGGAGCTATTCATTAAACTTTTCTTTAATAAGTAAAATTTCAGACTTACATCGCAAAAATATGGATACCAATGTAGGGTCAAAATGTGCTCCGGCATGTTCATTTAAAAAATTAAAAGCATCCTCTGTGGGCCAAGCTTCTTTATAAGGTCTAACAGATGTTAAAGCATCAAAAACATCAGCAATTGCAACAATACGCCCTTCAATAGGAATATCTTCTCCTGATAGTCCATAAGGGTAACCGGAGCCATCCCATTTTTCATGATGACTCAGCGAAACTGTTCGAGCCATTTTTAGTAATGCACTTGTATCTTCACCTATTATTTCTGCACCAATTTTAGGGTGTAGTTTCATTATATCGTACTCTTTATCAGTCAGTTTCCCTCTCTTTTTTAAAATTGCATCTGGGATCCCTATCTTTCCAACATCATGCATAGGTGCAGCTGCTGTAAGTAATGATACTATTTGAGGATCTAATTTTATGGCTTTAGCTAATACTTCAGTATAGTTGCTCATACGAATAATATGTAAACTAGTTTCATTGTCTTTATATTCTGCTGCGCGACCTAGAATTTGTATGATTTTAAACTGATTTTCTTCAATTTGTTTAGTTCTAATTGAAACTAATCTTTCTAGTTCTTTATTTTGATTGCTTAAAGCTAAATGCGTTTTAATACGAGCTAAAACAGTACTGCTATTAATCGGTTTTTTTATAAAATCAGAAGCCCCTAGTTGTAAACCATATTCTTCATCTGTTGGATCTGTTTTTGCGGTAATAAATATGATGGGTATTGAACTAGTATATAGATTTTCTTTTAGCTGACGGCAGACCTCATATCCATCAACATCAGGCATCATAACGTCCAATAATATCAGATCTGGCTTTTCTATTTCCATTGCAATTTTGATTGCTTTATTACCATTGATAGTTGCTTTTACATTATAAAAAGGTTTAAGGATATTACCTAACACCTTAATATTATTACTATTATCATCTACAATTAAAATGGTACTCTGGAACTTATTCATTTGTCTCTCCATTTATTAATCTTGTATCTGAATTTAGTGTTTCTAAGATACTTAAGGCATCCTCAAATTCATAATCATCTATTGATTGAATTAGGCTCTGTACTTTATCTTTTCCAAAAAAACTGTTAAAAAGATCTTCTACATCCTCTATTATTTCGTTTGCCTCAATATTATTATCTTCTAACATAGATTTTAAACTACGAATATGCCTTATAATATCCTGACTCATAACAACTGATATTTCTTTTTCTTCATGGGACATAAAATCTAACTGGCTAATCAATTCAATAACTTCAAAGATTTTTTCATCAATAAGTTTTACTTGTTTAATTAGATTATCATCTGTTTCTTGTCCGTCATCAAAAGAACGCTCTAATTGCTCTGCGAGATTATTTATATTTGCTGCACCTATATTACCTGAAACTCCCCGAAGTGAATGAGCTTGTCTTTTGGCAGCACTCCTGTTTTTTTCAAGTATTAAGTTCTCAAATCGTTGTAAGAAATCGCATTCTGAATCTGCAAATTTTTTTAATAACTTCTGATATAAAGACACACTACCAGAGCATATTTCTAAACCTACTTGAAAATTTATTATATTTGAATTATGCGATAAATTTATGTTTTCTTGCTCAGAGAGAGAAGTGAAGATTTCAGGTTTGGAGGGAGTAATCCATTTTCTCATAATGCTAAAGAGTTTATTTATATTAAACGGCTTTTCAATATAATCATTCATGCCACAATCGAGCGCTTTATTTTTATCCGCTAACATTGTATTTGCTATCATTGCAATTATAGGTAGTTCACTCAAATTTAACTCTTTTCTTATCACTTGTGTTGCTTTATATCCATCCATAACAGGCATTTGACAATCCATTAAAACACCATCAAAGCGCTCTCTTTGAAGTTTTAATAATGCGTCTTTTCCATTTATAGCACAAGTTACATTTATTTTATGTAAACTAAGTAAGCTACTCGTTACCTCACTGTTAATCTCATTATCTTCTACAAGCAAAATATTAGATCCTGCTAATAACTTGGTCATATTATTTAAATTATTCGTTTCTGGTAAGTGATGCGTTATATCATTTAAAGACTCATTAAAAGCAATTAAAAGCGATTTTGCCATATTATATGGTGTTACTGGCTTATTAACAAAAGCATCAACACCGAGATCATTTGTAACCAGATCAAACTCTTCCTGACCATAATCTGTAACGAGGATTATTTTTGGTCTCATGTAATTATTTGTTGTTACTAAATAATGTATTTTTTCAAGTACCTTAAAGTCATTATCCGAAGACATTTTCCAATCCATTAATATTAATTCAAATGGCCTTGATGCCTGTTCAGAGGAGAAAATCGATAACGCGTCATAACCAGATTCAGCTGATGTTACCATCATGCCAAATTCACGTAACATTTGAGTAATAATATTTTTTACAGCCATACTTTCATTAATAACTAACGTATTAATATTTTTAAACTTATTAATATAAGGTTGTAAAGAAGGTTCATTAGGTACTATTTTTAATTGCGTTGTTATATTAAATTCACTTCCTTTACCTACTTCACTCTCAACCCATATTTCTCCTCCCATTAGCTCAATAAACTTTTGACTTATCGCAAGACCTAATCCTGTTCCCCCATGCTTACGAGTTAAAGAGCCATCTGCTTGACAAAACGCATCAAATACATGTTCAATATCTTTTAAATTGATACCCGCCCCACTATCCTTTATGTTAAATTTCAATATAATATCAGTATCTTTTCTACTAACCTCCATCACAGTCACGATTACCTCACCATACTCAGTAAACTTGATGGCATTATTTACTATATTCAGTAATACTTGGTTTAGTTTAGTTTGATCTCCAATGTAAATATCTTCTAAGGCAACTGGTATATCAAATATGAGTTCTATATTCTTATCATATGCAAATATAGATAAGTTTTCTGATAAATTTTCAAATAAATCATATAGTTTAAATTTAGAGGTCTCTAACGTTAATTTATCAGCTTCAATGTTTGAAAAATCAAGGATATTATTAATGATACTTAATAATGACTCAGCAGATTTATGAACTTTATCTAAATGTTGTCGTTGTTTTTTATTCAAATCACTATTAATAAGTATATGAGATAAGCCTATAATTGCATTCATAGGTGTGCGTATTTCATGGGATATGTTGTTTAAGAAATGAGTTTTTGTTTCATTAGCCTTTTCTGCTTGTATTTTCGCTAACCTCATCCTTGAAGACATACTAACAATGGAACTAGTCGATTTTTGAATTATGTATATTAATATCAATAAAGATATAATAAAAATGCTTGAAAGTAATGGTAATAATGGATTTAAATTAAATCTATTTTTATAAAGTAATAACTGAGTTCCATGGAAGTTATAAAGTAAAGAATTAGTGTTTTGTAACAAGTTATAAACTTCTTGCTCTATTTTGTAAATTTCAAGTACAGTTTTTAGATAAGTATCATATTTTATTTGATATTGTTTAAGGACTTTCTGTAAATGTAACCCAGAGCCATCTTCACTTAATTCATTTAAATTTTTTAAAACTTCAATAGTTAATATTTTAATCAATTTAGATATTTTATTTCTTGTCTCATTACTTGTTTCTGTTATGGAAATATTAGATAGATGAGTCAGTTTAATTATTTTTAAATTTAAAGAGTTAAATTGTTCATTATTATATTTGGGGGTTTTAGCATCAAAAATGAATAAATTATGATAAAAAATCACAAGTTTTTCATTTAATTCTACACTTAAAGAATGAAGCTCATGCTCTTGTTTTTTTATTAGAGGATTCAATTTAAACAATTGACGCATATGAGTTTCGTATTGACGAAAATTATTTTCTATCTTCTGAAAAATATTTCCAGCTTCAGTGCCTTGATACTCTTTAGTCAATTGGCTTGCTAATTTATATGTTTGTATAATAGTATCGGTAGCATCACTTGCTGTATTAAAACCAATTTTAAAGCGATATTCCATAGCCTTGAGCTGACTTTGTAAAAAACTATCTAATAACTCATCAGTTTGCACGTATTGCTCTGTCGATTTATGTAATGAATTAATACTAAACCAGCTGACTAACCCCGCACACATTAATATAACAATGACAGTAACAAGGCTAAAATAAATTTTATGGCCGTTATGTATTTTTTTAATTTTAATCGATTTCATTATTTTACCTTAACCTTGTGCAAGGCGAAAACCATCACCATTAGATTTTATCATTGGTTTATCCCTACCACGAAAAGATGTTGACATATAAGTTGGTTTGAATTTATATGATCCCCCTCTTAAAACACGCCTATCACATCCTATATCTTGTTGTGGATATGCATCACGTGGGGAGTGTTCATAAGAACTAAAACAATCAGCCACCCATTCCCAGAGATTGCCATGCATATCATAAACACCAAACTTATTTGCTGTGAATGATTTTACAGGTGCAGTTATCTTATAATCCCATTTAGAATTACAGCCCCAGCAATTCGCATTATTAACACCAACATCTTCTCCCCATGAAAATTGTGTATTACTATTTGCTTTAGCAACATATTCCCACTCAGCTTCTGAAGGTAAACGAAATTTACTCCTTGTTTTTCGATTAAACCATGGAATAAATACATTGGTTATTTGCTCCCAACTAACCGAATGAACCGGATGTTTTTTAGTTTCATTTATGTTCATTTCATTTTCAGGGCAAACATTTTCAGCTATACATATTTGATATATTTCCCAAGTCATTTCGTGTTCCATTATTCTAAATGGATTGATGTACACCTTATGAACTGGCTGCTCTCTTTTTTCTTTTATTGATCCCATCATAAACATTGCTTCAGGTATGGCTTGAAAATGTATTGGGATGTCATTAACATAAAAAGTTTTATCTTGTTCAAGATCTAAAAATAATAAAGGCTCTAATCTGACTGATTTTTGTTTTTTTACATCAATAACCTGTGATTTATAATTTGGATGAGATACTTTTACATAATCTTCAGTAGTAAATAGATTAAATGACGACTCTCGTGAAATAGATGCTTTAGCAGGTCTCACATTAATATTAGGAGATGATGTTTGATCCATAAATAAATCGGGTATACCGGTTAGCCATAACATCAAAACAATAATAAAATATAATCTTATATTTTTACTATTTTTTAAAATGCTAAACATTTTTGTTACCGAATGTATGATTAGGTATTAGTATTAACTGCAAACTTTTCTCCTTCGAGGGTTAGTTCTAAAAATTTAAGTACGTAGTCAAAATATGACCAATAAATTTATGTATTCATAATTTATTCAATTTTATTTTTAATAATCATATTTTTTAAACTCTTGGATTAAAGTAGACGTTAAATTATTTGCTTGCTCAAAATCTAATTCATCTAACATAGCTTCTAAATTAAGCAGTCTATTTTTATGAATACGCGCCACTGGTATTAATTGTAAATAGTGAAGTTGATCAATAGCAGCTATATCAGAATCTTCAATAAAGATTCTTAACTTCATTAATCCTGCTAATAACTTTTTCATATCATTGTCACTTGAAACCTTAACGGTCTCAACTGAAGGCTGAAAATCTACAATGTTATTTTCAAAAACTTTAAGTTCAGACATGAGAATTTGTAATTCTCTTTCTACTACCTCTACAGCCTTTTTAGTATTAGAACCTGCTTGATCTAACGCAATGAGCGCTGAATGTAGCTCCGTAGCACCTATATTTCCAGAAGCTCCTTTAATATCATGTACTAAATTATGCAAATCCTCATTATTGCCATTTGATTGTAATTGCTTAAATCCTGCAATAAAGTTGATATTGTTATGTAGAAATTTAATTAATAAGTTTTTAAATAATTTATTATTATATTGGCAGCGCTCTAAACTGGTTTCTATATCGAGATGTTTCAGCATAGAAAAATCAATATCCTCTTGTTTTTCTACTGTTTTATTGCATAACTCTTCACTATTTTCAACTGAATTAATCCAA
>NZ_NQMR01000180.1 GCF_002276045.1 Pseudoalteromonas sp. NBT06-2
ATGCCTTGGGTATATTACCTTGCTTAACCAAAAACCGAATAACAAAAAAATTCCCAGTGTATGGCATTGATTTAATAAAGAGTGCCACGTTAAATTTACGATCAGAAGGTGAGCATGGTAGAATGCTTGGCTATACGATTTATCACTTAATAATCATGCAAGTTGCCGTAGCGGTGGCAAGTAATTTACCATTTAAACTTTTCAACGTACCTTCCGATATACCTAAAGACTTAGACAAATTAATAACCTTACCTTCAGCTATTAACTTCTCGTTTTTAGGCACTGGCCTTATCATTTTTATATTTAGGTCGATGGTACCGTAGCCAACACCTGCGTTAAGCATAGTATGTACCGCGCAACCAGTGACCGAGTCAAGCACTGTTGCTGCAAATCCACCGTGGACTCCCCCCATAGGATTGAGGTGCGAATCATCTGCAAAGGCATGAAATAACACGCTCCCCGCTTCAATTTTAACAAAGGTCATAGGAATAGTGATTGTAATAGACGCACGCGGCAATTCACCGAGCGCCATAGCCTGTAAAACCTCTAAACCTGTCATGTCTTCAATTTTCATATCTCATTACCGGTAATTGTATTAACGTCTTGTACGTTTTTCAATTTATATGCGCTTGTTATTTCAATGCATACAATCGTATGTACCTGATTATATATACAATATTTTTTTAAACAAGACAAAAAGTGGGATGATTCTGCAGCAATAAAAATAAACTCAGAACTTATACATCACAAATAAACCATTAAAAACATTCTCGGTCTTTCGCAAAAAGTGAAGTAAGTCGTAACTTGAAACCAATAATTTGAATCGTCAGATAAATGCATCGGAGGTTTGGGGCTGAACTCTGTGAGCTTTGA
The DNA here is from genome assembly GCF_002276045.1 of Pseudoalteromonas sp. NBT06-2. Lineage (GTDB taxonomy): Bacteria > Pseudomonadota > Gammaproteobacteria > Enterobacterales > Alteromonadaceae > Pseudoalteromonas. The sequence goes on from NZ_NQMR01000180.1 coordinate 874, forward strand.
AATTAGCTAGCTCACGTTTTATAGCATTTTTTTCATGTTTAATTAATTTTTGTAGCTCTAATTCGCTTACTAAAATTTTCGCCTCTGAGTATTTGAAATCTATATTAGGCATTATCAGATTGAACAGTAATTTAGCACGTTCCATATGAAAATCCGAAGTAACTAAAATACAACGAGTAATAGAATATTGCTCTAATATTGGTTTAGATAACGTAGCGTCTTCTAGTGTATAAGAGCTAAGCGCGATTTCAATGAATGATGATGAAGGGATCCCCTTAGCAATTAAATACTCTTGTATGTATTGCCCATGTGGAATATTAGTTAAATTAAAATGCTCTCCAAAACCACCTGTACCACGGCTAGCGCATTTTAACCCC
>NZ_NQMR01000181.1 GCF_002276045.1 Pseudoalteromonas sp. NBT06-2
TCGGCCACTCGGCCACCTCTCCGTCTTGTTGGGGCGTATAATAAAGACTTCGAAAAATAAGTCAAACTTTTTTATAAGTAAATTTACTGTATGCTCAGTCTTTAAACGTCATTGTTTATTTTATGTTTAATTAGCTTAAAATCAAAACAACTCCTCTATTCTTTATATGTTTTGATAGAAACATCGAGTTAGGTGAGGCTCATCCCTCTCACAGAACAGTACGTACTTCGTATACGGCACCTGCATTGTGTCACATCACCATCGTTAGTGACACAATGCTAATTTGTAATCTAGTATAGTGCGTCTTATGGCCATCGCTCATTTTCCAAACATTGTGGTAACTTTCATCGCAGGATCTGGCGTTCTAGCACAAAGGCAATCTACCAAACTTGACTACAATTACTTCCCATATACGGCCTGTCTCATCAGACGTCACTATTCCTAGCGCACCAATTCGGCTTGTCTCGCTGATCAGACTTCTTTCAGTCTGTCGGGTTTGCCAGCTTCGCTGGGCAAACATCGAGTA
>NZ_NQMR01000182.1 GCF_002276045.1 Pseudoalteromonas sp. NBT06-2
GCAGCCTGTCGGGTTTACCAGCTTTGCTGGGCAAAAAAAAAGCGCTAATTAAGCGCTTTTTTCCGAATGAGTGAAGTGATGAATTTGGAGAATCGTATGATTCCTAAATAGTCTTTATTGAAGATTAAAGCAATTATCATGATAAAATCAACTAAATTCACCCCCACTGTATATATATCCCACAATAACCAACGCTCTTGATTTCTATTGATGACTATATCAATATGCATAGCTAAAAAAAGTAATGAGTTAATTATTAACCCTACAATTATATACTTTATCGAGCTTGGTATTTTTTCTTTTAAAATATAAGCAAAACCAAAAATCAGACACAATGTAACTAAATCATATACAAACCAAGTAATGTATATTTCCGGCAATGCAAATAAATTAAAAAAATCATCGCTTATAAAATAAGATAAAAACATTATAAAAGAAGAAACTAATATTAAATTTTCTTTTTTTGGAGCTGCCACTTTCAATAAAACATTAAATAAAAATGCCATCAAGAACCCCCAAACAACAAGGGCTGCTAATGTTGTACTTAAATTAAGATTCAACCAAGACATTCATTCCTTCCAACAAAGCTTAAGTAATAATTACACCACCGCCACGCATAGGTTCAGCACCAGTAATAATTACACCACCGCCACGCATAGGTTCAGCACCAGTAATGATAACACCACCGCCACGCATAGGTTCAGCACCACCTGAAACTTTGGCGGCTTGCGAAAGTGATATTGTAGCATTTTGTAATGTATTAATGCTAGCCATTTGCGGTGTCGTCTCAGCAGGTTGATTTTGTTGATAAGCTAGCACTGAGGTAGCTGAATCATTTGAAATTTGCATAATTATTACCCTTATTTTTATTTTTAAAATATGAAGCTTGAACATTGCCTTGCATCAATATCAAACACACTGTTCAAGCACTAATGCTTCTTTGTTTTAAATATGTAGCAAGTTACGATCCAACTATTTTAAAATAACCGTTAATCACATCAAATTACGAATAAGTAATTATTTTCATTTAACTAGTGCAATACTTTTTATTTAATCCTTTAGAATGATAGGATTAATTCAGGCACAAAAAAAACCTATCAATATTTAATCGATAGGCTTTTACGTTAATGAACTGGTCCTCATTCCCAACTAAAAGTATTAAAACTTCTAATTAAAATCCAGCTTAAAAACTAAGTGGCAACTTAATTCCTTAATAATTCAAGAAGTACATTAAGCTACATTTTTGCAAGGTATTTGTTTTACGGTATCTATTTGCTCATTCAACAAATAATCCATAGCGACTTCATCACAATTATCTTTACGTAGACATAATTCACAGTCTTTCATTACTTTTTCTGGTAATTCAGATTTATGACTATCGGCAAAACCTAGCTTGGCAAAGAATCCTGGTACACGCGTTAATACAATCACACGTTTGAGTGCTAATTTTTTCGCCTTTGCCAGTAAATGCTCTACCAAGGCACGCCCTTGCCCTTTAACTTCTGCTTTTTCACAAATACCTAAAGAGCGGATCTCAGCAAGGCCCGTATCATAGATATATAAAGATGCACAACCTGTTACTTTGCCATTAACTTCTGTAACGGCAAATTCATTAATAGAATGCACCATATCACTTTTTGCACGAGGCAAGTTTTCACCCACCTTTGCCCAATATTGAATTAAGTCATTTATTGCTTCAACATCATTTAATCTTGCATCTCGTACTATTACTTTTTGTGATGCTCTAGCATTTTTTATGGCAAACTTCACTTGCGTTTCAGATGTGCCACCTAAGGCTTTACGTGCATCTAAACAAGCTTGTAATTCAAGTACAGAATAAACATCCCCTTCTATGGTTTCGCACACAGCTTTAAATTGCGTGATTGATAACTCTTCTAGGTTTTTACCTTCACCAATCGCAACTTGTACCAGTTCACCAACGATATGATGACCTTCTCTAAAAGGGATGCCTTTAGCAACTAGATAATCGGCTAACTCTGTTGCGTTTGCATGTCCGCCTTGTGCTGCTGCTTTTGTCGCCTCACCATTAACTTTAACACCTTTAATACAGGCTTCAGCCATATGGATACTGGCAAGCCAAGTTGGCATCGCATCAAACAGGCCTTCTTTGTCCTCTTGCATATCTTTGTTATAAGCAAGTGGTAAAGCTTTTAATGTCATCATCATGGCTGAGAATGCACCAAAAACACGACCAGTTTTACCGCGAATTAACTCAAGTGCATCTGGATTTTTCTTTTGTGGCATTAAAGAAGAACCTGAAGTCACACTATCTGCTAACTCTAAAAAACCCGCTTCACCGGTATTATAAAAGATCATATCTTCAGCCATACGCGATAAATGCATCATAGAAATAGAAGCGCAACTCAGTAGCTCAACAACAAAATCACGATCAGATACGCCATCTAAACTATTTTTAGTAGCAGAGGCAAAACCCAATGATTCGGCAAGTTTTTGCCGGTCTATGGCATAAGCTGTCCCCGCAAGAGCGCCTGACCCTAATGGGCATACATTGAGTCTGTCTAAGGCATTTTGTAAACGGCTTTCATCACGTTCAAGCATTTCATAATATGCCATGCACCAATGACTAAATAATACAGGTTGTGCACGTTGTAAATGTGTATAACCTGGTAATACAGTTCCGAACTCTTTTTCAGCTAAAGTTACAATCGCATTTTTAAGTGATGCAATTGCTTTTAGCAGTTGTTCAGCAGTATCACGACTCCACAGTCTAAAATCAGTTGCCACTTGATCGTTTCTACTACGACCCGTATGTAACTTTTTACCTAAGTCGCCTACTTTTTCAATTAAAGCTGATTCAACATATGAGTGAATATCTTCCGCGCCAGAAGCCACAATTACTTGTGGATTAACTGCCACTTCATCTAATAACGCACTTAATGCTGTTTGAATTTGTTGAAATTCGCCTTGCGTTAATACATTTACTTGCGTTAATGCATTTGCCCACGCTATTGAACCAACAATATCTTGCTCTGCTAATTGATAATCAAAAGGTAAAGAGTCGTTAAACTGCTTAAATGCCTGATCAGGTCCTGATGAAAATCTGCCGCCCCACAATGCCATCTTCGTTCTCCCAAGCGAATTGTAAATTCGCCCTTGTTATTACTTGCTACTTTTTATTTCTAAAATCTACTTGGTGTTTTCTTTGCTGAGTGCTGTGATTCTGCTTGAAAGTGAAAATAAACGAATAAACCCTTCGGCATGCGATTGATTATAAACATCGTCAGCACCAAAGGTGGCAAAGTCTTCACTGTATAAGCTATTTGGTGATTTCTTTTGAACAGCAGTCACATTACCTTTGTAAAGCTTAACTACAATTTCACCTGTAAATGCTTCGGCTAACGCTTCGGCACTTGCTAAAATAGAGTCTTTAAGCGGTGTAAACCAACGACCATCATAAACAAGGTGAGCAAATTCATTGGCAAATGTATTTTTCCATTTACGACACTCTTTATCTAATACTAGTTCTTCAAGCGCACGTAATGCTGTAACCATTACTGTACCACCAGGTGTTTCATAACAACCACGAGACTTCATACCCACTAAACGGTTTTCTACAATATCAACACGCCCTACTCCATGTAATGCAGCAGGCTTGTTCAGTGCTACTAAACATTGATAAGGAGATAGTTTTTCACCATCAATTGTTGTGACCTCGCCTTTTTCAATACCGATATGAATATATTGCGCTTCATTTGGTGCTTGTTCTGGTGAATTTGTTAACGGCCAAATTTCAGCTGACGGCTCACACCATGGATCTTCAAGTTCACCGCCTTCTGTAGATAAATGCCACGCATTACCGTCACGGCTATAGATTTTTTTAGCTGATGCAGCACAGGGAATATCCCGCTCAGTTAAGTAATCAAGTAGTGATTCTCGGCTATCTAAATCCCACTCCCTCCAAGGCGCAATTACTTTTAAGTTTGGTGCTAAAGCAGCAAAACATGCTTCAAAACGTACTTGGTCATTACCTTTACCTGTACAACCATGGGCAACAGCATCTGCACCGACTTTAAGTGCGACTTCAACTTGTGCCTTAGCAATAATCGGACGTGCCATTGACGTACCTAAAAGATATGTACCTTCGTATACAGCACCTGTTTTAAGTGTCGGATAAATGTAATCAGCAACCATTTCTTCTTTAAGATCTACTACGTAACACTCCGAAGCGCCTGAAGCGATCGCTTTTTCTTCAATGCCCGCCAGCTCTTCATCGCCCTGACCCACATCAGCAACAAATGCCACTACCTCACAATGATAGTTTTCTTTTAACCAAGGCATGATCACTGATGTATCTAAACCGCCTGAATACGCTAATACTACTTTTTTGATGGAACTCATAACTTTACCTTTGAATAATTCTTTATTTAATCTGTTGGGCTAAAACCCAACTTGTTTATTTAACTGTTTTTAATTAACAAAATTTGGGTTTAAAAGCGTAATCAATAACGCATTTTGTGCATGCATACGGTTTTCAGCTTGTTGAATAATTTTTGCCGCTGGACCATCCATTAGCTCAGAGGTAATCTCAAACTCTCTATGCGCTGGCTGGCAATGTAATACTGTACTGGCGCCTGTTTTCTCTAATAACGCTTGGTTTAATTGATATGGCATATACTTTTTCCTTACTTCTTCAAGTGGTGTGTTATCACCCATTGAAACCCAAGTATCGGCATATAACACATCTGCGCCTGCAGCCGCTTCAACACGATCACTGACTTGTACATGCGCACTATTTATTGCGGCTATTTGTTCTGCTTGCTTAACTATTTGTGCATCTGGTGAAACACCTTTTGGACAAACAGCCACAAAGTCTGTGCCCAAAGTTGCCGCTAATAACATAAGAGAATGTGTTACATTATTTCCTTCACCTAAATAAGCGACTTTAAGCTCACTTACATCACCATGCACTTCTTGTAATGTTAAAAAGTCAGCCAATGCCTGACATGGGTGATATAAATCACATAAGCTATTTACGACAGGCACACTTGCATGCTCAGCCAAAGTAGTTAACGTACTATGCTGATTTACACGAGCTACAATACCATCAGCCCAAGTCGATATATTTAATGCAAAATCTTTTACTGATTCACGAGAACCCATAGCACCATTTTGCTGATCAAGATAAACTGCATGACCACCTAATTTATTAATACCAATATCAAATGAAAGACGAGTTCTTAAACTTGGCTTTTCAAATAAAGTAACAATAGATAACCCAGCTAAAGCCTGATTAAAGTCTTGTGGGTTTGCTTTTAATGCTTTTGCTAGATCGAGCATTTTTAGTAATGCTGTATTATCTAACTCTAATCCATGTAAAAAATGTTGTGACATGATGTATTCTTCCTAAATAATTTATAAAGTGACTTTTGTGCCAACGTGTTGGCCTTGAAGTAAACCAGCTAAATTTTCTGGTTTTTGCCAACTTGAAATATAAACACCTCGTCGTAAGTGTTCGGCAGCACGTAAACTGGTCTCAACCTTGACCTGCATACCACCTAAAATCACTCCATCATTAACCAATTCTTTTATTTCATTTGTATTAAGTTGATGTAAAGGTTTTTTGTCAGCATCAAGTACTGCCTCAACATCTGTCATAAATATCAATTCAGCATTTAAGCTTGCCGCTATCGCCGCCGCAGCTTCATCCGCATTTACGTTGTACCAATTGCCTTCTAAATCAAAACCTATAGAGCTTACAATAGGTAATCTATTTTGCGATAACATGCCTTGAATGACGCAATCTTGTGTTGATTCACATGTACCGACTTGACCTAACGCTTTTAATTTTTTTGTGCTTTTAATGCCTGCTTCATACAAACTTATGCCCACAGGTTTTAAGTTTGCAGTAATCGCTTGACCCATAAGTTGTTTATTAGCGCATCCAGCTAAAGCACCTACAATGTATGGCATTTGCTCTTTAGGACTAATTCGTAAACCTAAATGCTTTGCCGTTGCAAAACCCGCATCTTTAAGCCAGCTATCTATCAAAGCACCGCCACCATGAACAACAACAAATTGTGCCTCTTTTTGCTGAGCAACCACATCAAATAATGCTTTTGCTGCATTTTCAGTATTTAAAACTGCACCGCCTAATTTAATTACCCAAGTTTTCATGATTTAACCCCTTTAGGTAATAAACTAAATTCACCAGGTAAGCCCATGCTAATATTCATACATTGCAACGCCTGACCCGATGCACCTTTTAATAGATTATCGATTGCTGACATAACAATTAACTGTGAGCCTTGTTGCTGCCAAGCAATATCAACAAATGGCTTATTTGCTACGCCATTAATTGTTGGAATAGTATTTCCTAATAAGCGAATTAAAGGTTTATCAGATAAACATTGATAAGCTGCCTCGACTTGATCCGGTGTTACGTTATCTTTTAATTGCACGTAAATTGTTTCAAGAATACCTCTTGGGAAATTACCTAAGTGCGGTGTAAATAAAACATCATGATTTAAATGCTTTTCAATTTCAGGTGCATGTCTATGATTAAATAATCCATAGGCACCTAAACTGACTTCACAAAAGTGAGTACCTATATTGGCTTTACGTCCTGCGCCTGTTACACCCGATACTGCATTTATGATAATAGGTTGCTCAGTGACTAAATCAGCATTAACCAAAGGTTTCAGTGCATTTAATGCAGCTGTTGGGTAACACCCTGGTACCGCAATCAATGGTGCGTTCTTAATTACATCCTGATTTTGCCATTCAGCTAAACCGTAAACTGCTTTCTTTAATAAAGTGATGTTTTGATGGCTAAAACCATAATATTGCTGATAGTCTTCGTCAGAACTTAAACGAAATCCGCCTGATAGATCAAAAACCTTTTTACCCATTTCAATAAAAATAGGAGCAAGCTCTACACTTACTTTATGATCTGTACATAAACAGACATAGTCGGCATTGTTTTGAATATCAGTAAATGCATCAGCTGTTAAAGGTGTTAATGGCAGAGCTAATAAACCCAAGTACTGTGGATATAAACTGCTTAATGGCTTACCTTTATCTAAGCTATTTTCAGATACATAAATACCTGCAAGTGTTAATTTTTCATGTGATGCTACAAGTGATGCTAATTCTGCACCGCTGTAGCCACTTGCTCCGACAATAACAACTTTCATGTTGACCTCAAAAAATTTCCCTCCTAATGGAGGGAATAAAATCAGCTTACGCTGGGGAGATATTTATGCTAAAAATCTGTATATGTATGCACAATAAGTTAAACTGGATTTATATTCAAGTTTTATGAATAATTATTTTTAATTTTTTTAGGTTTTATTATGTCTATACCGAATTTTTTACAAATGTACCAAACGCTCATATCACTTCCTTCAATTAGTGCTATTGATGAGAAGCTCAATTTAAGTAATAGAGATGTGATTAATAACTTAGCTAATTGGTGTCAAACACTCGGGTTTGAATGTGAAATCACAGAGCTTGAGAATGCCCCCGGAAAATTTAATTTACTGGCAAGGTTAAATCCTAATGATTGTCAAAAAGAACCAAAAGATATTCATGGTGGATTAATGTTAGCTGGTCATACAGATACGGTGCCTTTTGATGAGAACCAATGGAGCTTAAATCCCTTTACGTTAACGGAAACTGACAATAAATTATTCGGTTTAGGTTCAATTGATATGAAAGGATTTTTCGCATTTATTTTACATGCTTTACAAGGATTAGATTTAGCGAATTTACAGCAACCTTTAATCATTTTAGCCACTGCAGATGAAGAAACAACAATGGCAGGTGCACAGCAAATTTGCCAACATGAAAATCTAAAGCCGACTCGCTGTATTATTGGAGAACCAACAGATATGGTCCCAGTTTTCACCCATAAAGGTCATATGTCTAGTGCCATTCGAATAATAGGTAAATCAGGTCATAGTTCAGATCCTAATGCGGGAATAAATGCAATCGAGATTATGCATTTGGTGATCCAAAAACTACTCATTTTAAAACAAGAATTAAAGAATAAGTATTCAATATCACACTTTGAAATTCCATATCCTACGTTAAATTTAGGTCATATTCATGGTGGCGATAATGCCAATCGCATTTGTGGCTGCTGTGAATTACATATCGATATGCGTCCTTTACCTGGCATTAGCATTACTGAACTGCAAGCCATGTTGCTAGCTGCTGTGAATGAAATTAACCAGCAATATCCTAATGCAGTTGAAGTAATCGATTTACACGATCCCATTCCTGCATTTAAAGGTAAAACAGATTCCGCATTGGTTAAATTAGCCGAAAAAGTATCAGGGGAAAAAGCGATTGCAGTGAATTATTGTACCGAAGCACCTTTTATTCAACAACTAGGATGCGAAACGATTATCATGGGGCCTGGCTCGATAAATCAGGCACATCAGCCCGATGAATACTTAGCCATGGAAAAAATAAAACCGACTCAAAAAATGTTAAAGCAGCTAATTGTAGAAAGTTGTTTTTAATATAAACCTGCTTCGTATCTTTATTGAAGCCACTGCGTGGATAGGCTCTTAGTATATAATATATCAAAGCTAGTTAACCCTTTAAATTGCCACGTAGTGGCCTTACTAAAAATGCGATGCAAATCTAGCGAGAAGATAAGGCGATTAAGGTGCCTTCAATAGAGCGGACATAAGCTAAGGTTTGTCCATTTGATTTTTCTGCCGGTGGACAAAAAGGTTCTGCACCTGCCGCAACCGCTTTATCATATGCCTCAATAACGTTGTCGCAATAAAAACGTATTTCAAAGCCCAGAGCGGGTTGTTTAGGTTGAGTACGAATATAACTTTGCTTGAAATGGGATTGTGCAAAAGGATGGGCAGAAAAAGCTAGCTTAACTTGCCCAGTATCTAGCTCCGCATACTGCCCTGAACCATCATCTTTGATAGTACTTAAACCAAAAGCCTGATAATAAAAATCTAACGTTTCTTCAACATCATCGACATAGATAACTGTTTTCGAAAATTCCATCGCATCACCTTATAACAGTAAAAATATTTCAATATTATTTATAACAGCAAGAGTATTTCAATATTATTTTTATTAACTCAGTTTAAAATATGCCCCAAAATTTATAATAAAACAACCAAGTATAATTTTTAACAGCAGTTTTAGGTGAAGTGAATTTACAGAATAAGTATTTATAGAATTAATCATTTTTATACATATCACTTAAAATTAGAGCTAGCCGAAACCAATTTCAGCATGGCTAGATAATCCAATTTAATTAATCAGTTAGTAATTTTTCTAAATCGCTGCGAACCAAGATTTGCGGATTAAAAAACTTATTAGGAATATCAACTGTTTTAACATCATTATAATTGATCACTGTTTTTAAATTTGATTTCATATTATCAATTAACAACATCTTCACGACGGCATCTTGTCCATCACGCTTACCTCGCTCAAACTCAGCGACTTTTGAAAGCATTCCCGATCTTAAATATAAAGCGGCACTGATAGGAAAATAATCTTCACTATTTAGTTTCAGTTCAATTTTTTGATAACTCGCAGAACTATTTTTAGCTTCCAAAGTTAAATTAATTGTTTTATTTTCAGTTTTTTGATCAACAATTTTATATTGTTTACTCCAACTAAGCGTTGCAATATCTCCTAATGCAGCCTCTCCTAATAACTTTTGCATAGGAGTAATGCGAATTGGCCTACGACTTTTAGGCATAAACATCCAATAACTTTTACCTTTCATCAGAACTTTTTGACCCGCATCCGCAGGTGATTTAAAAACAATAAGTGAGCGGCTATCAGTATTGGTATATACATGAAATTTTCGGGTTTTAATTAACTCATCACCCTTGAAAAGTTCAACATCACATTTTACAAGCGCTGATCCCTCTTTTACCCTATATTGTTCCGCTTTTTCTAAAACCGATAAGCTAGCAGTTGCAGTTCCCGAAATCAGAATTAAAGCAGCAGCAAAAGCCTTAATTACAGTTTTATTATTAAACATGGCTCAAAGCCTCCGTGATAGTTTTAGAACATCCTTGATAAGCTGATTTAAATGCAGCAAGAATACAAATCAAAGTTAATATTACACTGGTGGCAATTGCCAGAAGCCATGAAAATTCAATTGTTAAAGGGTATCCTTGATTACTACCTGGCGGTGGAGGCATTTCTAATCCTAAAGTTAATAATGCCCAATTCACAATACCTGTAAATACAACGCCAGTAACTGCACCAATCAAACCAATAATGCTAGCTTCTAACACAAAATTTCGTATGATTTCACTTTTATAACTTCCCATAGCTGCAATTGTGCCAATTTCTCTAGTACGTTCTGTAACAGTCATACTCATCGTATTTGAGATAGAGAAAAAAACTAACAAAACCATTAGTGCACCTAATAAACCAAAAATTCGGTTATATAAATCTTTTACTGACTGATAATAAAATGCTCTTTGCCACCAAGGGGTGAATAATAAAGATTCATCTTTTTGTGCGTATAGAGATAATTTTTGTTCTGTTTGATTTAAATCGAAAAGGTATACAGCTAAAGAACTTACTTTGGTGGTATTTAATAATGACTTTGCACTTTTTAAATCTATGTATAACTGACGCTTATCTAAGTCGGGAACACCTGTGGTGTAAATACCTTTAACTGTGAAATCAAACGCATTTAAAGCACCATCAGTTGTAGTTGAAAGTAAAGTGATAAAGTCACCAACTTTTACTTTCATACTGCGTGCTAAACCTTGCGCAAGAACCACTTGAGGTAAACTATCTGAACTCTCATTTGTAGATAAAGCAGATCCTTCAAGCATATTTAAAAAAGGACCTTTAACGCGAAACTCACTTGCTTCGACACCTAAGCCCATAAAAATAGATGTTTTATCTCCATTTGAAATTAAACCATTGAAGTTAATCCTAGGTAACACGGCTTTCACATCATCATCATCCATCATTTGATGTTGAATATCTTCAAAGTTAGCTAACCCATATTGCATAGGGGTATCTTCTTCATCAATAAAAAACTGAGGATGACTTATCGTTAAATTACCTTCATCCCGTGCCGCTTTTTCAGCTAAAGAGTGGTAAGTAAATAAAGCAAAACCACTACTTACCAAAATAGCTGTCATTGCAATTGCCGTAACCAAAATGGTAAAAAATGAACGTCGTCCATTTCGGATCACATTTAAAAAAGCATAATTTAACCAGCGCATACTTCCTCCCGCATTAATTCAACTTCTTGATTTGGTTGCTGTTCTGTTATATTGCCATCGACAAGTTCTAAAACGCGATCACATCTTTGTGTCATTCTATTATCATGAGTCGCTACGATGAATGTACAGCCAAGCTTAGCTCCTAACTCTCGCATTAAATCAATAATGAGATGTGCCGTTTTAGTGTCTAAATTTGCAGTAGGTTCATCTGCAATAACTAAAGCAGGTTCTTTAACTAATGCTCTTGCAATAGCAACACGTTGCTGCTGCCCCCCAGACAATTGATCCGGCCTTTGTTTTGCGTATTGACCCAACCCCACCGCATCAATTATTTTCGAGACCAGCCTCAAACGCTCTTTTTTCTCAACCCCTAACATTAATAGCGGATATTCAATATTTTCAAATGCAGTCATAACGGGAATTAAGTTATATCTTTGGAAAATAAAACCGATTTTTTCTCTGCGCAATTGCGTTAATGCTTTAGTAGTAACACCTCAATAACCCGTG
>NZ_NQMR01000183.1 GCF_002276045.1 Pseudoalteromonas sp. NBT06-2
AATATTTTAATGCGATTGCCCTGATCAAACTATGCCTTCAAAAGCTTACCTATATGCATTGCCATATAGTTTATATAAAGAACACAGTGTACGTCGCTATGGTTTTCACGGTACAAGCCATTATTTTGTATCTAGGCAAGCTGCCCTTGTTTTACAAAAACCAATTGAAAATATTAATTTAATTAGTGCACATTTAGGTAATGGCTGCTCTGTTACCGCAATCAAAGGGGGTAAAAGCCTAGATACAAGTATGGGCATTACACCATTAGAAGGTTTGGTGATGGGTACCCGTAGTGGTGATATTGATCCTAGCATATTTAGTTTCTTAAGTAACTTAGGATATTCAGCTAAAAAGATAGATGAGTTACTCAATAAAAAAAGTGGTCTACTAGGTATAAGTAAACTGTCGCATGATTGTCGAACAATAGAAGAAGAATATAAAAATCAAAATCCACAAGCAATACTCGCTTTAGATATTTTTTGTTATCGTTTAGCTAAATACATTGCTTCTTATACTGTACCTTTAAGTAAACTTGATGCCATTATTTTCACAGGAGGCATAGGTGAAAACTCAAATATTATACGTGAAAAAGTGCTTAATTTACTGACGATATTTGGTTTGTCCGTTGACCAAAATAAAAACTTAGCAGCACGTTTTGGCCAATCAGGTATTATTACTAATAACCAAACTGGTCCTGTTGCGCTTGTTATTCCTACCAATGAAGAGTGGGTGATCGCACAAGATTCAGCTCAACTAATTTTGGAGGCACAATAATGTCTCATCGTATTATGTTAATACCTGTTTCTACGGGTGTCGGTTTAACATCTACCTCTGTTGGTTTAGTGCGCGCACTTGAACAAAAAACCGTTAAAGTTAATTTTTTTAAACCAATAGCACAACCAAGAAGTAGTGATAAAGGTCCTGAAAAATCTGCTGAAATTGTTAAAAAAGGCTCATTAATACAGCCTCCCCCATCTTTTGATTTATCCTATGCTGAAAAAATGATCAGTGCTGGTAGAGCTGATCTGCTTTTAGAAGAAGTAGTATCACGATTTGAGCAATATATAACTAAAGGTGACGTTGCAATAATAGAAGGTATGGTGCCTACTCGTAAGCAACCTTATGCTGGCCGCGTGAATAGAGAAATAGCACAAGCTTTAGGTGCTGAAATAATTTTTGTCATTACTCCAGGTAATGACACCACGGCACAGCTTGAAGAAAAATTAGAAATCGCATCTGGCAATTATGGCGGTGTGAGACACCAACGTGTTTTAGGCTGTATTTTTAACAAAGTGAATGCCCCCGTTGATGAAGAAGGCCGAGTACGTGCCGACTTAGTAGAACAATTTGATACTGATAAATTAGAGGGCGAACAGCATAGACTTGCTTCTTTACCTTTATTTAGCAATAACCAGTTTAAATTACTTGGAAGTGTGCCTTGGACCTTTGATTTAGTTGCACCTCGTGTAATGGATTTAGTTAAGTACTTAGATGCTAAAATTATTAATGAGGGTGATTTGAAACATAGGCGTTTACGACGTATTGCATTTTGTGCCAGAACAGTGTCAAACATGCTAAGTCATTTCACACTAGGTATTTTATTAGTAACGCCTGGCGACAGAACTGATATTCTAATTGCCGCATGCTTATCTGCAATGAACGGTACTAAATTAGGGGCAATATTATTAACCGGTGGCTTTAAACCTGAATCTAGCATAATGAAATTATGTGAACAGGCAATGCAAACCGGATTACCTATTATATCAACTAAAACAGATACATGGCGTACTTCACTTTTATTACATAACTTTAATATGGAAGTGCCAGCAGACGATGAACAGCGTATTGAAAAAGTAAAAGATCATAATGCTGCTTATTTGGATGCTGATTGGTTAAAAAGTTTAACCCATGGCGTGACGACAAATCGAAAAATGTCACCTCCTGCATTTCGCCACTTACTTGCAAGTAAAGCAAAAAAATCTCAAAAAACAATTGTTTTACCTGAAGGTGAAGAACCTAGAACAGTTAAAGCAGCTGCAATATGTGGTGAACGAAATATCGCTAAAACCATTTTATTAGGTGATAAAAAAGAAATATTCAGAATTGCAGCACAACAAGGTGTTCAGTTAGATGAAAACGTTACCGTAATTTCCCCTGATGAAGTACGTGAGAACTATATAGAAATTATGGTTGAATTACGTAAAAGTAAAGGGCTTACCAATGTCGTCGCTGCAGAGCAACTAGCTGATATTGCAATTCAATCTGCTGATTCTGCTGCTTTTGGAATTGAACCTAAAGTGGCCATGATAAGCTACAGTACGAGTAACTCTGGTGTCGGTGCTGATGTTGAAAAAGTGAAATTAGCCACTGAAATAGCACAATCCAAACGACCTGATTTAATCATCGATGGACCTTT
This sequence comes from Pseudoalteromonas sp. NBT06-2, assembly GCF_002276045.1. Lineage (GTDB taxonomy): Bacteria > Pseudomonadota > Gammaproteobacteria > Enterobacterales > Alteromonadaceae > Pseudoalteromonas. The sequence continues at coordinate 2,418 of NZ_NQMR01000183.1, forward strand.
ACAATACGATGCTGCCATTATGGAAAATGTAGCTTTTAAAAAAGCACCTAATAGCCCTGTAGCAGGGCAAGCAACTGTGTTTATATTTCCAGATCTTAATACTGGTAACACAACTTACAAAGCGGTGCAAAGAAGTGCTGACTTAATCAGTATTGGACCTATGCTACAAGGAATGAGAAAACCTGTAAATGACTTAAGTCGAGGCGCTTTGGTGGATGATATTATTTATACCATTGCATTAACCGCAATACAGGCTACGCAATAAAAATACATATAAAGTACGTATTTTACCATGTTTTATAAGAAATAATGTGCAAAGCTTACGAAAATAGAAATAAACTAAGAGTTTAATCTGTTTATTTCTATTTTTACTGAGAACAAAATCAATCAATTTTTGTGCCATATAAATTTAAATATATATAACAACAACTTAAAGATGAAAACCCAGGTAACCCACAAGGTTATCCACAGAATCTGTGGAAAAGAAAACATCTACCAATTCAATATGACCTCGATATGAAAGTATTTATAAAGTATTACTTTCAACCGCTAATAACTTTAATTTACCTGAAGCACCCATAATTACAGCTTACTGTGAATTATTAAGAAAAATAAATAAAGTTAAACTTGCCTAACAGCCCTAATAAGCGTAATTTTAATAAATAGCTTACTATTGACCAAGCATAGTTCAGTTAAATCGCTTTCTAGGCTAATATGTTAAGTAGAATAATTTTCAATAAGGAAATTTATGTCAAAACAATCCTTAGAATTAATGAAAGAAGCATTTACAATTCATAGTTTTGATCCTTCGGAACAAATTCCAGAAAAAGTTTATTCCGCGACCGTTTTTTTTATAGCCAAAACCTATGATGAACTTTCTATCGTGTGCCCTGATTCTATAACACTTAATAGTAATGAATCAGAGTCTGGCTGGGCAGCATTAGAAGTTTTAGGACCATTAGGGTTTTCTATGACGGGAATTTTATCAAATATTTCTGGTATACTCGCACAAGAAAAAATATCTATTTTTGCCATATCAACTTTTGATACAGATTACATTTTAATTAAACAAGAATTTATTGAAAATGCCATTAATAGCCTCCAACAAGATGGATATAACATAATCAACGGTCAATAATGTCAATTCACAAACAAGTTATTTTTGCAACAGAACAACAAGTCGTCAATTTAGGTTTTCCTGTAACGTCACCGCTAACAGGGAAGGTTTTACCATTAGCAGAACATCCTGAAGCAATTTTTTCAACCGGTATTCTTGGTTGTGGATTAGCTTTTGAAATAACGAATCATAAAATTTTAGCACCATTTGATGGTGTGATAGAACAAATAAAAATGGGAGGAACAGAAGTTTATTTTAAAGCAAAAAACGGATTGAGATTATTAGTCGCGCTAAACATAGACCCTATTCACTTTCCTTTATCTGGTCTTGCAATAAAAAAACATGAAAACCAAACAATAAAAGCAGCTGAACCCGTGGTACATTTTGATTTAAGAAAAATACCAACACCCATTTTTGCTTCCGTAACCGTGTTAAACCATAAAAAATTAGGCGCTATTTATTACTCTCAAGTCCAGCTCACTGCAGGTGAAGATATCCTATTTAAGATTACAGCTAAAAAACACTAATCGAAGCGTTCACCACAACTTAAAACTTTGATCTATGATTAAAGTAGTCCATAAGGAGAATTATTGTTTAGCTGAAAATCACTTACAAATATGTTTAAATATCGCTAATTAAAAGACTAAAAACTGGAATTGAAGATGAATAAAACCGTTATGTACGGCATAAAAAACTGCGACACGATAAAAAAAGCTAAAAAATGGTTAGAAACTAATGGTATTGCATTTGAATTTCATGATTATCGTGTACAAGGTTTAACAAATGAAATGTTAGTTGAATTTGAAGCTGCTCTTGGTTGGGAGTTATTATTAAATAAACGCGGCACGACTTACCGTCAGTTAACTCAAGAACAAAAAGAAGGTTTAAACAAACAGTCTGCGCTTGAATTATTATTAGAATTTCCAGCTATGATAAAACGTCCTTTATTAGTTCATAACAACGCATCTCATTTAGCTTTTAAAGACCTGCAATATAAAGAGATTTTTAATAAATGACCCCTCCTGTCATCGCTTTAGCGCAAGCACTTATTCAGCGCCCTTCAGTTACCCCTTTAGATGAAGGTTGCCAGCAATTAATGGCAAATCGCTTAACTGAAGTGGGTTTTAATATCGAAAACATGTTTTTTGTTGATACTCAAAATATGTGGGCTCGAAAAGGTGATAAATCACCAGTTTTTTGTTTTGCTGGTCATACAGATGTTGTGCCAACCGGACCTGAAAATGAATGGAAACTACCACCATTTAGCGGCGAACTAAAAGATGGCTTCCTACATGGCCGTGGCGCAGCCGATATGAAAGGATCCTTAGCAGCGATGGTTGTTGCTACAGAACGTTTCATTGCTAAACACCCAGATCATAAAGGTTCAATTGCATTTTTAATCACATCAGATGAAGAAGGCCCATTTATCAATGGTACAACTCGTGTGATTGATAAGCTTGAAAAACGAAATGAAAAAATGGATATGTGCTTAGTAGGAGAACCCTCTTCGACTAATATTTTAGGCGATGTTGTTAAAAATGGCCGCCGTGGTTCATTAACCGGATTTTTAACGGTGAAAGGTATTCAAGGACATGTGGCTTACCCGCAACTTGCAGAAAATCCGATTCATTTAGCAACCCCTATTATTAAAGAGTTAACAGATACTCACTGGGATTCTGGTAATGCATTTTTCCCAGCCACCAGTTTTCAAATATCAAACATAAACGGTGGCACAGGTGCAGGTAATGTCATACCTGGCTCAGTAGAGATTCAATTTAACTTCAGGTTTAGCACTGAGGTGACTATGGAAATCCTACAAAATAAAGTTAATGACATTATACAAAAATATAATGTTAATTATGAACTAAACTGGACTAGGAATGGCCTACCATTTTTAACTGACAGTGGCCCGTTAGTTGATGCTACTATAAAAGCAATTAAAAATGTTCAAAATATTGATACATCATTAGAAACATCAGGCGGAACTTCTGACGGCCGCTTTATAGCACAAACCGGTGCTCAAGTGATTGAATTAGGCCCTTGTAATGCCACTATTCATAAAATTGATGAATGTGTAAAGGCAAATGATCTTGAAATACTCACAGATGTTTACGAGCAAATTTTAATAGAGATTTTAACATGATGTTTTCCTCTGAAATTCTTACCGGGCAAAGTGAAAAACATTTAGTCGAATTTCACGGTTCACTGGTTAATTGGGCAATTGTCTGTGATTTACAGTCACTGACTATTGCCGCAAAGCAAGCTGGTTTTGACTTAGCAATTGCTTCTAGCTTTAGAAATTTTGACAGGCAATTAATGATTTGGCAAAAAAAATACACTGGTATTAATCCAGTATTTGACATCCATGATGAACCAGTTGAATTTAATGGCTTGTCTGATTTAGAAAAATGCCAAGCCATTATGTTGTTTTCGGCCCTACCTGGTGCAAGTAGACATCACTGGGGAACCGATTTTGACTTTTATGACAAAGCAACTATCACTGATAAATATCAAATACGTTTACAGCAAGACGAATATATTGAGGGTGGTCGATTTGGTGCTTTAGCTGCTTGGTTAGATAAGAATATGGCGCAATTTGGCTTTTATAAACCATACGACCAATATCGGGGGGGAATCGCTTGTGAGCCTTGGCATATAAGCCATAAAGAGACAGCTGATATGATGCTTAAAAAATTGTCAGTTAAAAAACTTGAGATAGCTTTAAAGCAGTATGATTTTTCAGGAAAAGAAGCAGTATTAGCTAATTTACCTGAGTTATATCATCAGTTCGTTCTAAATATAAACGCATAATAAAAGTAATTATTCAGAAATCGTTACTCCCGTCATATTTCATCGGGAGTCTCGTTCGATTAAACACTAAAATCGGCTTCAACTTGTGCTAAAAATTCACTGATAGAGTCAGCAATTTTTTGATGTGGACGTTTACCAACATATTCAAGCCATACTGAACCAGTACAATTTTCTACTGTCACTAATAAATCATCTTCTTGCGTTAGAGCTATAAAAACAGTTTCATCATGTTTTAATTTTTTTTTCATTAATACATGACCAGTTATATTTTGCTGTAATTGGTCATAATCAGTTTCACTCCAAGCTTGTAACAATATCAATTGCCCCCAAGGAGAGCTCACCGAAATATTATCGGCGTAAAAATTGCCATAAAATTCGCCTATTTCTGCTGGAAACGCAACTTCCAAAGCCTTACTTAAGTTATCCATAGCACTTTTAGGATTTTGTTCAACTGCTTGCCATTGAATTTGGCTGTTCATTAGCGTGTTATTCATTTCACATGGGCTTGGCCATTGCTCATCATGTGCCACTAAGGGATATTGTCCGGTTTGTTGCTTTGCTTGAGTTTGATACTGATTAAATAGGCTTTCTAATTTTTTATAAACAGACATACTGCATGATCACTTAACTTTCGTTACAATGGACGTAATTGTAACCTTAAAAGCAAAATTTATATATATGACAGCATACGACAATTCTGAAGCACTAAAAGGCACGCTTTTAGGCCAACAAACTGAATATAAAGATCAATATGACGCAAGTTTGCTTTTCCCTATTCCACGTAAACTAAACCGTGATCAACTAAATATTGTTGAGTCTGAGTTACCTTTTAAGGGCCAAGATCTATGGACTGGTTATGAGTTATCTTGGTTAAATGTAAAAGGAAAACCTCAAGTTGCCGTTGCCGAGTTTATTTTTCCATGCCAAAGCAGCCATTTAGTTGAATCTAAGTCATTTAAACTCTACTTAAATAGCTTTAATCAAAGCCGCTTTGTTGATTGGCAAACGGTTCAAGCACATCTTGAACGTGATTTATCTCAAGCTGTTAATGCACCAGTTCAAATGAAATTATATAAAGCTAATGAGTTATCTGCTTTACAATTAACTGCCCTACCAGGCTTATGTATTGATGAATTAGACATTGAAATAAATGATTATCAATTTAATAGTAATTTATTAAAGTTAGCCGATAACAATAAACAAGTAACTGAAACCCTTCATAGCCATTTATTAAAATCTAACTGTTTGATCACATCACAACCAGATTGGGCAAGTATTGTAATACGTTATTCTGGTACTCAAATATGTCATGAAAGCTTACTACGCTATTTAATATCATTTAGAAATCATAATGAATTTCATGAACAATGCGTTGAAAGAGTTTATTGTGATATGCAAACTAGACTGGGTATCAAAGAGTTAGAAGTTTATGCCCGTTATACCCGCCGTGGCGGCTTAGATATTAATCCTTATCGCTCTTCAAACAATGATGATATTCCGTTTTTAATAAAAACTAATCGGCAGTAATTTAATAATAAGAAGCGGCTAAATCAACTTAGTTTTAGCTTTATCCGCTTTTATACTTACAATATGTAATTCTTAAATCGATGTCGTTAATTTCATTATTGCTTGTTTTGCATTTCCATTTTCTTTATCTAGTGCCAATAATTTTTGATAGTTACTTAATGCCAATTTATTATTTTTTATAGATAAATACCCTTCAGCTAAACTATCATAGGCATTTGAAGATTTAGGGTGATGTACAATATTCAATTTGAAAATTACAATTGCTTCTTTATTTAAATTTAGTTCTAGTAATTCATAACCAAAGTGATTCAAGCTTCTTTCACTCATGCCCTCACCTTGAACAAAATTCGAGTAATACTTGAATTAAAAGCATTTATACCACCCCCATGGGTAATACTTGTTAGCTTTTTACCAAATTCAAAAACTGGAATATCATTGACTTCCCAACCATATGCATAATTTTTAAATTGTGATATTTGAAACATTTTTTGCTTCATATTTTCACTTATTAATTGTTTTAAATATAAAGCTTCATCCCAAATATCCAGATCCCTGACAGTTGAATACATAGCCCCCTGCAGAATAAGGCATCGACATATCAAGGTAATCGGTATTGATATAACCATTGAGCTGTCTTTCATATCCATAGGCTCTATTTTTTAATATACCTGAACTAGTGTCATAACCTGCATTATTCATTCCTAAAGGATTGAGTATTTTTTCAGTTAACACAGCGGCATAATTTTGATTTGTCACTTTTTCAATAAGATTACCCAGTATAAAATAACTTGAATTGCTGCATGAGAAGTTAGTAGCAGGTTCATAGTCTAAGTCTTCGCTGTAAAATTTTTTAGTAAATTCATCTATAGAATAAAAATTTAGACTAATCTTTTTTCTAAAATTTTTAATACGCTAATAGTTTGGAATACCTGATGTGTGATTAAGCAATTGATGTATTGTTACTTTTTCGCCAATATCTTTACGAAAATCTGTTAAATATTCACTGATAGTAGAATCTAACTTTATTACATTTTCTTCTACCTATTGCATTATTAACATGGCTGTAAATTTTTTTATTATAGAGCCTATTCTAAACTTTGTATCTAGGGTGTTTTTTATTTCCCATTCAAAATTAGCAAAACCATAGGCTTTTTCAAAAATTACTTTATTATTATGTGCAACTAAAACTGTACCACTAAACTCTTTTATTTTGTGAAATCCGCTAACATTCTTGTCTATTTTAACCGCTTTATTGCTTGCAAAAACGGGTATAATCAAAGTTAAAATTAAGATGAATAACAAAGATAGTGATTTAATTTTCATATTTTTCCTTAAGTGCATTCTAATTATCGAGTAGGGTGAGGTTTTTGCCTCATCCCTCTCACAAAACCGTACGTACGGACCTCGTATACGGCTCATGCAATTTACTATTTCTTATCTATTATTAGTAATAAGAAGCAAGAACACCCGTTTTCACTTCGTCTATCTGATATAAACCAATATCTTTAAACCAACTGTTTGGCATCGCATAGCTTGCTAATGGACTCATGGAGTTTCGCCATGAGTTCATTTTCATCCGCTTAAAAGGTGATTTGTATTTTAGCTGCTTTAATCTACGGTGTAATTTATCCGCCGTTTTCCAAAGCGTCAATTGTAAAACAACAAATTAATAGCGGAATACTAGGTGGGGATCAGTGGCCTGAGCTTAAATTTATTAAGGCGCTTTTATTATTTAAGTTCAACGAAACGCAAAAGGCAATATCCTTGTTCAACCATGCTATTGAGCCGGGTTTTAGTCTTGAGTATCGCTTTAATAATTTATCTCAGATTTTAGATATAACAAAAGAACCAAAATTTATTCATGTACTTAAGAAGCTAGCTCAAAAAATAGGTAAAACAGGTTAAAGAGGGTCCCTAGATAATAACGACAAACTATATTGTTTTCCTTTAAGTTAACAACTAACTTAAAGGGGACATTAAAACAAACTTAACCTTGACGCATAGGTACTGAAACAGCGCATATATCGGTGTAATTAGGAGTCGCTAAGAACCAGTCTTCAGGACGGTTTCTTCTCGCTTTAATCAGCGCTTTAAAAGACTCTGACTCTGTTTTCATGATATCTATCACTAAAGGTCTATCTTTTAAGTGATCAGCAGCTACTTTAACATCTTTGATCACATTGTAATTTTTAAATGCTAAATCACTATCACCTTTTGGTTGACGTTCAAGACGTTGAATATACTCCATGCCTGAGATCACACGACCAAAAGAGGTAATATTATGATCTAAATATCTAATTGCACCTAAAGCCACGTAAAACTCTGTACCGCCACTATCTGCGGAGTTACCTCTGGCCATCGCAAATGTCCCAGGGCAATGTGTTTGCCATGTTTTAGTTGCATCATCATTTTGTGCAACAGTAAAACCATTTAAAAAACCTGTGCGACTGGCATATCCATCTTTATCATCCACTAAAGTGATTGTTTGAGCTGATTTTGTTATTTTATAAAACTCTGCTTTAATTGCGGATTTTCCTACTTGTGGTTTTCTGGTTTCTTTGGCATCGCCGCCTTGTGCGACAAAACCTTCTACAAAACGGTAGACATTTAAGTTTTTATAAAAACCTTCTCTGGCCAATAGTTTAATGTTGTCAACATGTCCAGGCGCTAACTCAGGGTTAAGTTCAATAACAACAGTGCCTTCTACTAGCTCTAAATATAAAGTATTTTCAGGGTTTAGTTTACGCCAATCACTGGTAGGTGCATTTTTTATTATATCTGCTGGTGAAGCTACTTTCTCATCAATTTTATTACTTGCTGATGCAAAGTTTGCAACTAAGATACTGCACGTAATTAAACTTTTTATTTTATTCATTTGACACCTTTTTATTATACCAATATTCAGGCATATTTATTGGTATTGTTTTTTGCAGTAATGGGCTATCTAAACCGCTCAAGGGTAACATAAAACCACATATTTATCATAAGCCAATTCAGATATGAGTTTATAGGGGCCTACTTCTAATAAGCAATTTGGAATAGCATATATACCCAAACCACTTCAAGATGCAGGATTCAGTTGGAATTAGAAATGCTTTAGGCAAGGCATTGATTGAAGAACATGGTTATTCCCTTTTCAAAATCAATAACGCTGCATCAAAGTATTTATAAACCAACCTTACAGGGACACCTGAGCAAATCATGCTCGTTGTTCCATCTTTTTTTAAGGGAGTAACCATTAATGCAAAGATGCGCCTAGATCATGAATTGCTCAGCAGTCCTGAACCTCACATCTTGAAGTGGCTTGGGTATATACCCACGCTACTTTAATAAAAGAAATATTTATCATCTGTTTTATCGATTTAATAAAAACTTATAGGTAAAATATATAAAATTCATTTTTGATATACTTTAATGACCACAGAATTCATCTTTTCAACCCGTTACGTTTTAGATAAAACACATTTTAGTGAGTGCTATGATGAGTCTGTTACTACAGATACCAGTATTCGCGCATACTATAAATCTATTGGACTAGTAACGTCGGGTGTGATTTTAATTTTTAGCCCAATAGATAAATATTTAGCTTGGTTTATTTTATCTTTAGGTGTGGTTGAAGCATTAAGTGTTTATTACAACAAAGCTTGGTGGTTAATGCGCCAAAGGCTTAGTAAAGCATCGGGTAATACAATTCAATTAATGATGAATGAAGAGGGTATATTTGTTAAATCAGATTTCGTTGATGTTAAGAATTTATGGACTGAAATCAACGAAATAAAACAAACTAAAAAAGGCTTCTTATTAAAGTTAAATAAAAGCACTAACTATATATCCAATAGATGTTTATCTGAAGAAGCCAAACACTTTATTATTAACAAAGCAAGTAATTAAAATAATTACCAATTAGCGCTTACAGCAGCGCTATTTCCTCTGCCAACTAATCGACGCGCAAAGCTTCAATATTATATCCCTTTAAATAGTCTAGATGGAATTGAAGCAAAAGTTTTAATTGAAATGATGATGTTTTGAAATAACTTGGATATTAATAATATAGATGGTGCCCGAGGCCGGACTTGAACCGGCACACTCTAAGAGCGAGGGATTTTAAATCCCTTGTGTCTACCAATTCCACCACTCGGGCATCGAGTTGTATCACTTTAAGTAATCTTGTGGAGTATCTACAAAAAAATAACAATGGTGCCCGAGGCCGGACTTGAACCGGCACACTCTAAGAGCGAGGGATTTTAAATCCCTTGTGTCTACCAATTCCACCACTCGGGCATCGAGTTGTATCACTTTAAGTAATCTTGTGGAGTATCTACAAAAAAATAACAATGGTGCCCGAGGCCGGACTTG
>NZ_NQMR01000184.1 GCF_002276045.1 Pseudoalteromonas sp. NBT06-2
TATTCGCCATTGCGGCTGATGTCGATTTAAGAACCAATGTAATTACCTGTCTATATATTATAATGATTTTTAATTAATCATGTTTCATTTATAGCCGCGGAAAGCAGGTATTTAATAACTAGCGATAAAATCCTTAATTCAGATGGGTGACTGGTGCATATTAGTTGACACTACATCAAGAGATTTTTAGGCGCATAACAGATAGCAAATAGATAAAGCCTATTGGTTAAAAATACTTGATTAATAAATCAAGGAATACCACTTTGCCTATTGACTCAAGGTTTCTAATGGGTGACACAGGGGGGGATACAAGGCATGGAGATATTGTGGTCACGCGATTAAAAAGCTTATGGAACGTGCCTGCAATAAAGTTAAACAGCAATAACATCAAAAGCTTGCCAATACTTCCGTTTAACATTTATATAATTTAAGGCACTCTCAAAGTTATCAAAAACAACGATGACACTTCACAAAAACGCAACCCAGGCAAGTAGCAATAGGCGAACCACGTAAACCACAGCTCAATGCACGCTACTTTTAACTATTTCTCTTCAGCTCTCATAATGTTCACATTTTAATAAAAATTTTCATAATGCTGAACACTCCCCGTTTTAATTCCGTGCTCAACCGTAGATTCCATTCTTGAACGACCAAAGAGTAAAATGGATAACAAAGTATTTACTCCCCAAAAGCCACAAACAGCAACTAAAAACAGCTGAGAAGTCAAAGGCATAATCATTAATAGATAACAAGAATAACTGATTGTGCTTACAGAAAATGTCATCATCAACCAACGTTCTCGCACAACTCGACTCCAAGGAACAACTCCTTCATAGGATTTCCCTGTAGGTGTCCACCCCTGTTTTTGTCCTGTTACATAGCGAATGAGCCCAACGCAACATATCCAGTTTATAAATGAGTCAAGAACAAAAAATGCGATGTAACATTGTTTTATTTTTTCTAATGGTTTCATCCTACCTAATGACAATTTTTTATACGCACATGCGGTCACAATAAAGCGAGGTAATATACTAAGAGCAGCAAGGAACATAAAAGCTTCTGACTGTAAAAATAAAGCAGTTACAACATATAAAGGAACCAACCCATAACTTAAAAAGGTAATAACATGCTGAACCCAGCTAAAAAGAATGACTTTATTGAAGCACTTACACTTGTCAACCGATGAAAAATGTTTGGTAAAAACCTGGAAAGTTCCCACTGTCCATCGTAACCACATCGCTTCTGTTTCGCGCATGGAAGTTGGCACCCACTCACCAGACTGCACCCAAGCACTCTTCCCCTGATAACCTTTTTGTGCCGCTCGTAACGACATAGATAAATCTTCTGCGACAACAACTTCGCCATTATGGTGTTCTAAGCAGTCCCCTATGGCTCGAACTGCTGAGGTTCGCCATACTGCATTATGACCATAAAACAAGGTATGTCCTCCGTGAGTACTCAGTACTAAAAATAACCGTTGTGTATAGCTTTTAATTCCTTGGGCAAATGCTAATGTCGATGCAGCTAAGGTGTTAGTTGGTACCGTATACAATTGAATAAAAGCAAGTGTTTTATCAAACAAGAACTGCGGTATTACACGTAATAACGTATCAGGCTTTAGTGTTGAATCAACATCTAAATACATAATATATTCCGACGATACTGCTTCAAGAGCGATATCTAAATTTCTAGGTTTAAAACCTTCTCGACCATTTCTGTGAATAAAACTAACGTTAATACCCTTTTTAGCGCATTCTCCTTCATGACTAAAAGATTCTACATAGTTTTTCCATAATTCATACTCATCAAAATCAGTATCACTATTATCAACCACAACAATTTCTTTTTTACCCGAGGCATAAGTTAATGACATTGCTGAATCAAATGTCATTTTAGCGACAGCGAAAGGTTCATTACAGGAAGGAATAAGTACGGCAACACTAGCTAACTTAGTATTTACACACTCAGAATGAGGCTGTAATTCTTTAGGATTAAAACGAAAAAAACACCACATAATGTTAATTTCATTAAATACGTTAAATATTAAAGGAGAAACAATTGTGGCAAAAATAATCCCAGTCTGTGAATAGTCATTTAGCCAAACAACTGTAACAATCAACATTACAGTAACCACCAATGAAAATAGATAACTCTTATAACTAACAAAGCGATACTTTTTTACTAATAGTTCACATTCGTCAGCCTCAATATATATCCCTTCCGATTTTAATATCTGCTGAGATATTTCTTTAGCTTTCAGAAAAGGAGACTGCTTCAATATTTTTTCAACAAAATATAACTTCATTGAACGATCTATCTCTACTAGCGTTTCATGACCATTTTCAGGTTGCTGCTGGTTAGCATTATTCAACCTAGGACTTTGCTTTGATTCTTCTACTTCTTGCATGTTAAGCCTTTCAATTTTTAAGCTTCTAAAAAATCGTTCCATTACTACATTATCCCAAGCAAAAACACTTGAAGATGTAGAGTCATTACTTTTATACCTCTTAAAAAGGCAACTATGAAGTAAAAAAATAACTAAAATAACTTCTTTAATTTAAAGTGGGGCGGTTGAATTTCATACAAGTCAAACCACACATCTAGTCTAATTATTGCCGAACAATTACCGAACAATTACCGAACAATTACCGAACAATTACCGGACGATGCGAACAGGATACCAAAGCTAAAAGTTAGCCATCAATTTTGAGAGTGCCTTAACGCTAATAGTATGCGACTCATTCTCTAAACTAACACCTTTAACGTTTGAATGTTTTTTCAATTGAGATAACAAATTTTTACTTTGCTTAGGTAATACCGTCTGATCAGCTGTCCCATAAGCAATGACAAATGGCTTATTATGATAAACATTACGTTTTTCGAAATGCTTCTCAACGATAGGGTTGGTACAATTGGTGAATTTTTGGTGAGTCTCAAAACCTATCCTTTTACTAAGTTCGCAATAGTTATGCGCGCCATTAACTGATATAAAAGCATCGAATGCCTTGTGTAAATCTTTCGAGGTTCCAATGTCAGTGACTACCAACCCTCCATAACTTAAACCGAAGGCAATAACTTTTTCGGGCGCCAAGTTCATTTTATTTAGCGCATTATTTAAAGATTCAATAACATCTAGAGCTACACGCCTTTGATATTCTATCGTTTTAGGTTTGATTAATTTTTTACCAAATCCGTTGGAATTACGATAGTTAACCCTCAGTATATTAAAACCTTTAGCTAATAATTCATCTTTATAAAGCCCTTTCGAAAACTTATCTCTTTCAAAAGGCCCTCCATGAATATTCACAATCAAAGGGGCTGTTTTTTTATTGGACGCTTCCGTCAAGTGAGTAAAATAACTCAGTATGCGTCCACCATCAGAAGTTTCAGTCCAAAGGGGAATAGTTTTACTCACATCAGATATATTATTGTCAGCAATTATCTGTGTTGTATTGGAATTCAAGTCAGCAAGATATACTCTCTTGTCTTTGTTGCCACTAATTTCAAATACGACTTTAGAAGCATTATCAGCAATACTTAAAATATTGGTATCAAAGTGACCGCTAATCGGTCGTTCTTTATTAATCAGTTTATTAAGATGCTTACCTTTTTCGGTTAATGGGATGAACTGGTTTGTTTCTTTATATATTTCGACGCCCAGTAATTCTCCTCTACGAGTATACAATGGTCGGCTGATATCAAAGTCTGGCTCATGAAAGAGTAGTTCACTAGCTCCTGTAGCCCAATCTACTTCATATAAGGCGCTTGTATCATGGTCTTTGCTACTAACGTACCACGCTTTGTTTTGAGAGTTAGGTATTACGTTATCTTCATAAGTAATAAACAACTTAAATTCATCAATCTTTAGCTTAAAGGGCAACTCAATTTTAGAAAAAGCATTGAGCTTTTTTGACCAACGGGAGTGTTTCAATACTTTCACGGAAAGTTTGTTGGTATCAGGCGAATACAACACATTAATAGCAGGTTGGCCGTATGGATCATAGAGCCATTTAATGACTTGGAAACTAGAGTCGGCATCACTTTCAAATACCTTTATGGGTTCAGGATCAATATGTCTACGCTCTTCCTCAACTTCATCATATTCATAATAGCCGCCGCCATATTGAATAAATTTATAATGATCTACGGTTAACCTTTCGATGACAGGAATAATTCCCAAGTTAGACATTAGCCCGTCGACCATAATTTCTGTTGAAATGAGTCTACCCTCAGTTACAGGAGCACTAACAGTAAACGAAGCCGGATTTGCAAAGAAATATGCAGGCAGATATCCTCCAAGTTTTTCTACTGATAATTGAGCGACAACGCTCGCTTTTCTGGTATTCATTGCTTGGTAAAAAGACTTCCCATCTAAAGCCCAAGCAACATTTACTGAAGGAGCAGGAGCTGAACCTATACGGCTATAATCCTTGGTTTTTAATATTTCACCCAAAAATTTACTTGTATTGATATGTTCTTTGTGGGACTTCTGGTTACGCTTATCATCTTTACAAATACGGTAGAGTAGTTCACCACAGGGAGATAAAGAATATTGGCCATTAACACAAGGTAAGTTACTTAACATGGTACTTGCATATACAGACGTAAAGCTTAAAAAGAAAACTATTGTAATGAGTAGTGTTAAAGTTTGAACTAAAGCTCTTTTATAAGAACATGTTTTTCGTTTATTGTTAGCAAAAATACTGTTCATAATAATGATAAAACACCTTGCAAGTGAATAATATACTCACTTAACACCTTTCAAGTGAGTAATAAACTAATAATGACTAATTTTAGGGGATAGCATATCCTTGCTCTCCCATAAACTTCTTATATGCAGAATACCTAATGTTTTCATTATCTATTATACCGTCATTATTTAAGTCGGTACCTGTAACGGAGGCGTTCCCTCCAACGCTACCTTCGACTATACCAACATCCCCACCAATACTTCCTCCTCCTGAATACGTTACCTTATTTTGATGTGAAATCCAGGAGGTATAGCTCAGTGGTGGGTAACTAGGCGCTGTAACTGCAATATGCTCAAATCCGCAATCTTCGCCGTTTTCCTCGTGCCCACCGGCTACAGCTAACATTTCTTCTTTAGTTAAAAACCGAATGTTTTTGTCATTATTCATTTTCTTAATTCCTTGTAGTTTTTTATATTTAAATGAGCGAAATATAAATAGACATCACTCAAGTAAATTAAACAATATTAATCAGGGTTTTCATACTGGGCTACAGTCTAGTTTTTGGTATTTATTACAATAAAGCTCCTAGTTAAAATACCTCGCTTATTTAAAAGCACATAAGAAAACCCTTGAATATTTAATCTACCCTAATAGCGTAATTATTTTCCTAACGCCTTCACTAAAATCATATTCATTGATTTTAAAATCATAATCTTTTAGGTTACTTTCGCAAACATTATCAATTAACACTTGGTGATCCCTTAACAATACAAATTTATCTAACAACCTGTCATAAATAACTTCAAAATCCAGATTCTTAAATATGCATTCTTGATCTTCGTACGGACTGTTATCAAACACCCATGTAGCTACTTTTGAATAAGCAGATACTATTGAAGACGTTTTATTTACATTATCATTTTCACTTTTATTTTCATTTTCCACCATTGACTTAATATATTGTAACAATGGTTCATGATAAAAATGAGATGAAAAATACAGCTTTTTAAGTGTCCTGCACATCATTAGTTTTAAAAAATCACGAGATTTATCTACCTCTATACCCAGAGATTCAATGTATGAACTAAACATTTTTTTATACGCTGTGGTCTCTGTCGTCTCCGAATCACTTTTTAATAACAAACATTTAAATAATGATTCTACGAATAATAGTAGGGGATCACTCAAAGATAATTTCTCTGGACGTTCGTTACCAGCTAATTTAGAAGAAAATATTATCTCTAGCATTTTATCAAAAATAATTTCACTGCTATCAGGATCGAATGCTTCCTCTATGTTTACATGATAAAAACCAAGAAATTGAAAAGTGTATGTTTTCAATGCCCGTTGATAATTATCCACGTACCTATCAATAAGATGTTCTATGTTTACTGTGATACCATTATATTTATTGTAATCTTTTCCTAACCCCTTAACAAAATTAAGCACTGTACAGTGCTCCTCATAAAATGAGGCCATATGAGTTGCTTCTTGGTAATTTATTTGAGAATCAATAAAACTGGCGCTTGTTAAATCAATCCACTTCCCATCCAAAGAGCTATTAGAAGCATTTATAACCCCATGAACTACCCTGAATATTTTTGCACAGGCAAACTGCTCTGCGCTATTTTCAATAAACATGTTTAACAAGGCTTCAAATGACTCTACACCATATTTTTGATGGTAACTTTTATAAAGGTTTTTAATACGCTTACTTTCTCGTGAAAATAAACGACGATTTTCTTTTAAAGGCTTAAAGTTAGCCAAGGAATAAAAATGTGCAGGTCGTAGTGCTTTTTCTCTAACCAGTAACGCACCTCGCCCTCTTTTCCATTCACCCGGAGATGGTGTCCATGAGCTTTTTTCACCTAATAAAATAAGCCCTACAATCTTAATAGTGCCATGAGGTAGGACGTTATTAAGCACTTCTGACATAATTAATTCATATAGAGCATCAACGAGAGAATAGCCCCCATATGAATGCCATATATCAGAACCTTTTCCAACTAGCGGGTTTCGGCCAACTCCTTTAACCTGATATCCGTTGATATTTGCAGCCCGGGAGCCGCCAGCGTTTTTACCACCACCATACATTTCTCCATAGCCTATGGAAGTAGAACCTTTTACATAGGTAAGTTCCTCAAAAAGTGGACTATCCTTTACTACATATGAAAAATCATTTAAAAACTTCTGTTCAGTCCAATTTTTACCTGTCTGTATACTAAGGTAGTCGTAATCAATCCAAAGAGGTTTAACTTTAGCAACCCCTGTTAAATCAAACGGTATCAAAGCTTCTTCCAGACTATCAATTAATGTTGTATTATCCATATATTTTTTTAAATGCCCTTAGTGGCGATAAAAACCACTCAATGATAGAGGTTGTTTCAAGAACAACTTCAGCCTCAAGTTTCATCCCCGAAATTAAATCAATATTTCGCCCATAGGCAGAAATAGTATTATGATCCAGCTTTACATCAACGAGAAAAAAAGATTCTGGTGGTATTATTGGCCCAATAAATTCATTGGGGTTTAATGCATTTTTAGAAATACTGAGAATATGTCCGCCAAAAATTCCAAAGCGTTGAAAGGGAAAAGAGTCATATTTAATTGTGACTTTCTGCCCCGTATCCAATAGCCCTACGGAACTACTGGGGATGACTAATTTAGCAATTATTTCTGATCTTTCAGGCTCTAACATAAGAATTGGCATACCAGCCAATACTTGATGGCTGACTTCGCCAAATATACTGGTTACTACACCATTCGACGGCGCTTTCACCGAGAACCGTCCCTGACTCGATAGCTCTATTTTTTGTTTAAATAATTGCTCTTTCTGCTGTTCTATACCATTAAGTTCATCCAAATGCATTACGCTAGCTATTTCTTTCTCTTTAGCGTAGGTTACACGCTGTTCCTCAAGATGGTGTACTTCTTTTTTAATCGCTAGTTCGCTCTGTTGCATAGAAAAAAATTGTAATTTGTACGAATCCAGATCTGATTGGCTTATCAACCCTTTTTTTGCAAGCATGATTCTATTTTCAAAATTATTTGAATGTATTTTAAGCATAGCGGCTACCAATAGTGCTTCTTGTTCGTTGAACTCCAGATCATGTTCAAGATCTACGGCTCGTTGTGCTAACGTTTCTTGGCGCAACCGAAAAAGTTTGATTAAATTTTCTTTTTTCTGAGCCAACCTTGTTAATACTCTTTCCAACGATTGCATCAACTCGTGAACACGCGAACGCCCTGTTTCAAGACCTCTTGCAGATTTCATCCAATATAAAACATCTCCTTTTTTAACGCTTTGCCCTACCTTAACGTTTATGTCATCTAGATATGCTGTATTTGTTGCTACTACTTTTATCTCGCCGAGGTTACTGGTCAAGAAACCTTGAGCTTTCTCTTTTCGGGAGTAATCGTTATTAAAAATAAACAGTACAAAGACGAACAATATGAAAAAAAACACTACTGTATATAAAGTATACTTCGGAGGTACATTAAGGAAGACTTCTCCGATAAGCTTTGAACGTTGAAATTTGACTGCTTCCTTTCTAAACAGTTTCATTATGCTGATTCCTTCGGTCTAAGTACTTCAGTAATGTCTGTTAGGCTTTTCTCTCTCAGCTCTAAAATCCTGTCGGAAATCGCTATTAATGCAGGCCTATGTGCAATGATAATGCGTGTGATCGGCATGTTACGAATAGTATCAGCAATCATATTTTCAGTACGTTGATCAAGGTTTGCTGTGCCTTCGTCCATGAATAATATATTGGGTTTTTTATAGAGTGCTCGTGCAATTAACAACCTTTGCTTTTGCCCACCCGAAAGCGAGCTGCCCATGTCGCCGATTAACGTATTGAAGCCCATAGGCATCTCCATTATATCTCGGTATATATGACCTTTTTGAGCGCATACATGTACCCATTCAATATCTACATTGGGATCAAAAAAACTGATGTTGTCGGCAATTGTGCCAGAAAGCAATTTATCATTTTGCATAACAACCCCTACGCATTGACGAAATTGCTTCCAAGCCGCATTGTCCAATGGAATACCATTTGAAATAATCATACCTGCCGAAGGCTTGACTAAACCAAGCATTATTTTTAAGAGGGTCGACTTACCTGCACCAGAGGTGCCAACAATAGAGATCATTTCGCCTTTTTGTACGTCGAGATGTATATTATTTAGTACATATGATTCATTTTCACCGTATCGAAAATCAATGTTTTTTAGTGTGAGATCATCAAGCCTTTTCAGTTTTTCTTCGCCAACTTGAGTAGGAGTGGCTTCACCACCCTCTCTTTTCTCACATACAATGTCAGATAATCTACCCAAATGCATATCGAGTATTTTAAAAGCAAAATACTGTGTAATAAGCCCGTCTATTTTTGATGAAAACTGTCCTGAATACGATTGGTAAGCAAATAACATTCCTAATGTTATTTGATTGTTAATAACCAGCATCGCACTCATAAACATAACAACCGCTTGTTGAAGTGCACCTATAAAAGAGGTAAACAATCCTAAATTCAATTGAAAATTAGCCAAATTAATCGTTTCGTTCATTTTATCAACGCGATTGTTTAACCAAACATTTTCACGATTGCTTTCTTGCCCAAAAATTTTAATTGTTATTGCCGCTTGTATGTTTTCAATAAAAGCTGTTTGCTCCTTGCCACTTAGATCAATAATTTTCTCTTGTTGCCGGCGGAGGCGAGGGTAGACAGATAACTGAATGAGAAAACCAATTATTAAAAAGGTGACTATGAGTAAAGTCATCGTCCATGAATAATACAAGGCCACCGTTAAGGTGGTTATTGCCATAAATCCATCTAATATGACGGTAACAACACCAGTAGATATTATGTTTTGAATAGGAGTAAGAGAACCAAATCGAGTCGTGATATCGCCTAGCCTTCGTTTTTCAAAATACTCTGCAGGCAATCTCATTAAATGCTTAAATAAATTAGAAGTCATTTCAAAGCTTAGGGTATTTGTAAGGAATAAAATGATCTTTGAGCGAATGTATGAAAGCAGTGCTTGGAAAATACCGATCATTGCTAAACCAAGTACTATGACTAGGAGAAATTCTGCATCTTTCATGGTTATTGCTTCATCAATAACCAGTTGCTGAATAAGCGGGCCACCAAGCACAAATATTTGTAAGCAAAACGACAATATTATTATTTTGGTCAAAATTCCTTTTAGACTATGAATTTTACTCCAAAAGTCTGACAATTTTACTTTATCTTGCTCAGCACATTGTTGAAAATCTGCAGATGGAAAAAGTTCAAGAACCACACCGGTAAAATGATTTGATACTTCAGCTAAGGTTAGTGTGCGTTTGCCCTTTGCGGGATCGAATATTTCGACATATTTGCCTCTTACTTTATTCAAGACAACAAAGTGTGACATATCCCAATGAAGAATTACAGGTCGGTTAAAAGACTTAAGAGCACTAAGTTCTGCTCTTAAAGGTCGAGCCTGAAGTTTAATCTTTTCAGATAAATCTATCAGAGCTTCAAGTGTCAATCCTTTGTTAGACAGGTTGAACTTCCTTCTTGCACATACCAAATCAGAGCTGTAACCAAAATAGGAAGCAATCATTAATACACATGCTAATCCGCACTCTGAAATTTCAGATTGAAGGATAAGTGGTAATTTGCGTTTGCCGCCAAAGTCTAAAAGATTTTTATTTTCATCCATGCATATATTCCTTAAAGACCTTCGACATTTAGAGAGTTTATAAAAAATGACCGACGGCCATTAATACACAATTTTCTATAGATGTTAGTGCAATGAAACTTAATTGTTTTTTCTGATATAAATAGTTGTTTAGCTATTTCTGGATTTGTATATCCCTTTTGTATTTGTTCAAAAACTTCTTTCTCCCTAACTGATAATAAATTGACATCATAGATCATTTCACACTTTCCTTATTTTTAATGAACCTGAATTTCTTCAGATAATAGTTAATTTCCTTTATTCACTTGAGCACAACAAGTGAGCTTGTAAGTTATCAACTAGAGCAAAATTCGTTAGTTAAACCTAATATTCCGTTACTTAAAAAAGTCACTGGAGAAATAACTACAGAGGCTCCTAAAGTAGCCTTTATAAAACCTTTTATAAAAAAATATATGCCTATGCTGATGACTCAGGAACCACTGATAAATATCCTATGTATGTTGGACTTTAGTCCGACAAAGGGCAATAAATCCCCCCCTACAATGGATATATCGTTTTGTTCTGAACGAAGTAAATAGGCACGTTTATTTATGTACAGTTCATTTTGCATAAATGATAAGTTGCCAAATGAATCGTACTACAACGTTTTTATAATAGCGCTCAATTCATGTCGTCCTGTTAAATAACTAGAACAAAAAAAATCAACAAATAAGTTGTTTGAGTAAATAGTATTTAAATGGACAGTAGGAAATTAAAGTCCTACAGCCTATTTTTTTATTTTATGCTCTTTAATAATTATACTTATACGGCCTTCAAAATTATTAAATTGTTCATGAGAATTAACTTTTAAGAATATTAAGTTGACGTGGTTTAATGGATTCGACTACCCAGTTAAGGAATAATGAACTTAATTGGGGATAGAAAATGACAAAACGTAAAAAGTATTCAAAAGAATTTAAACTCGACGCTATTGCTTTAGTCGTTGACCAAAATTACTCTCAAGCTGAAGCCGCTAGAAACTTAGGTGTAAATCCCAACATGCTT
Organism: Pseudoalteromonas sp. NBT06-2; assembly: GCF_002276045.1. GTDB lineage: Bacteria > Pseudomonadota > Gammaproteobacteria > Enterobacterales > Alteromonadaceae > Pseudoalteromonas. The sequence goes on from NZ_NQMR01000184.1 coordinate 11,424, forward strand.
GGCCGTTGGATAGTAAACGTTCGGTGATCTGCATCTAACAAATAGCTATCAATCTCGTTAAGTTATGACCAAACAATCTTTGGAGTAACTTATGAGAATTATGCGCAGTCAAGAGCAATGGCAATCTATTATTGAAGACCAACAATCCAG
>NZ_NQMR01000185.1 GCF_002276045.1 Pseudoalteromonas sp. NBT06-2
CGGGTTATTGAGGTGTTACGGAATAATGAACTAACTTATTGAAGTAGTTAAGGTATTAATGCGTTCATGTTCTTTCAGTTGAAATTATTACTGATGTGTTATGAATCGCATTTTTGTTTTAAGAGGTCTATTTTAATAAATTTATAAAAAACTTATTTTTGTTTAAACCTTTTCCTTCTTACTTCGCGTCTAATACATTAAAACAACTTAATACATTATCAATAAAAAATTCAAGGGACTATTTTGGATGACTTTTAAATGTTAATTAAAGCGGATCAAAGGTTTGCTGCCGTACAAGAAGATCAATTACTCTCTTTAGTGCAGCAAGGAAATAGGTCTGCTTTCGAACAACTTTATAATCAATATATTAGTCGAGTTTATGCTTTGTGTTTAAGGTTGACAGCAGATAAATCGACAGCTGAAGACGCAGCTCAAGAGGTATTTGTTCAACTGTGGCAAAAAATAGCAAATTTTGATGGTAAGTCAAAATTCTCAACTTGGTTACACAGTGTTACTGCAAATATCACTATCAGTTATATACGAAAGCAAAAAAGTTGGCTGCAAAAAGTAGTCAGCACTGAAGATGTGGGGATGGATGAACAAGCCATTGAAGATATACATGATTTAAACGGTTTAGATAAATTGATTTTACGATTACCAGAACGGGCAAGAATGGTTTTTGTTTTGTATGCCGTAGAAGGTTATCGCCATGAAGAGATCGCAACTATTTTGAGTATGGCTGTAGGATCAAGTAAAGCGCAATATCACCGCGCTCGTAACTTATTAAAGGAGTGGTATGAAGATGAGCAATAAAGATTTTGATAATTACCTAAAGCACTCTTTAGATATAATACCTAAAGAAATTAAACCTAACAAAGATTTATGGCAAGGTATTGAGCGTGCGATTGATTTTAACGGTAAGCCTAAAAACACTAATCACTTTACTAAATTATCTGTGATAGCGGCATGTTTTGCGGCAGCATTATTAAGTCTTAATTTTTTACCGAATACACAAGTAACACTTCAAAGTGACGAAATAAATAATGTTGCTTCAATGAGTCACTTATTTGAAACCGAAAAAAAAGCACTATTAGTTCAATATCACGAAAAGCCAGCGTTAACTGACGATTGGAAATCTCAATTAGATGATTTAGAGCAAGCAGAACAAGCAATTAAACACGCCTTAGAAAATGAGCCGCAAAATTCGACCTTATTACGAATGCTAGCGCAAGTATATAGGCAGCAGTTGGAACTTATTAATCGAGTTCACCAACCGAAATGGCAGCAAATTTAGGAGAAAGACATGACAAAGAAATTAATAGCGATAGCACTTTTAAGTATCTCAAGTACCTTTGCATTTGCCGGTGAAAAAATAGATGAAGTATTATCTGTTTCAAGTAACGGTAAAGTGATTATTGAAAACCAACGAGGCGATGTTAAAATTAAAGGCTGGAATAAATCAGAAATAAAAGTCACGGGTGAGTTAGACGATAAAGCTGTTGGCTATGAGCTAAAAAGATCAGGAAATCGCACTATTTTCAAAGTGAAAATGCCAAAAAAAATACATAGTTGGAATTCAGGTGAAGGCTCTAATTTAGTAATTCACATTCCTATGAAAAGTAATTTAGATTTCGAAGGAGTTAATGTCAATGTCGATATCGCTGAAGTTGAAGGTGGATCAGATATTGAAACTATTAACGGTAATATTTCAGCTCGAAAATTATCAGGGAAAGTAAATCTAACAACCGTAAATGGTGGGATCAGATCTAAAGAGTTGGTTGGTAAAATTCATTATGAAACCGTTAATGGGGATATTCATGACACAGATTCACAAGGTCGCTTACGGTTTGATGCTGTAAATGGTGATATAGAAGCGCAAACAAAAGCTGAGGATATAAGAATCGAAAATGTTAACGGAGAAATAGAGTTAAAAACAGAACTGATACAACGGTTGGAGATCAGTACGGTAAATGGTGAGTTAGATTTATCAATTCCTCGTTTTTCAAATAATGCAAGAGTGCAAATTGAAACTGTGAGTGGCAATGTGCAGCTAAACTTATCAAAAAATGCTTCAGCTAAATTTGAAATTGAATCTCATGCTGGTGGCAGAATTAAAAACAATTTAACTAATGATAAAGTGAATAAACCTAAATACGGCCCTTCGAGTTCATTAGAATTTGAAATGTCAGGTGGTAAGGCTGACATTGAAATAGATACAATCAGTGGTCGAATTAGTCTTAATACACTTTAAACTAACTAAAAAATAGCATAAAAAAAGTTGAGTTTAGTTCAGCTTTTTTTATAGATTTAAAATTTTAGTATTAACTGATAATCAGAGTCGATAGAATAGCCATATTAGAAGTTATTAGTATGATGAAATGGCAAAGTTCGGAAAGTCTCAACAATTTGAAAAGCAATTTGATAAACAAATTGATACTTTAAAAATCCCTCCACATTCCATTGAAGCTGAACAGTCGGTTTTAGGTGGCCTAATGCTTGATAATGAAGCATGGGATCGCGTAGCTGAACGTGTTGTAGGTAAGGATTTTTATACGCGTACTCATAAGTTTATTTTTGAAGCGATGGAAAAACTAGTCGACCTTCATCAACCTATCGATTTAATCACCATTTCTGAAACATTGGAAAAGAATAACCAACTAGAAGGTATTGGTGGCTTTTCATATTTAGGTGAAATCGCAAAAAACACTCCCAGTGCAGCCAATATTACAGCTTATGCAGATATTGTACGTGAACGTGCAGTAGTACGTGAAATGATTGGTGTTGCGAATGAAATTGCTGAAGCAGGGTTTAATCCTGAAGGCAGAGACAGTCATGAGCTATTAGATTTAGCTGAAAGTAAGGTATTTAAAATTGCTGAATCTAGAACAAAAAGCAGTGATGGTCCACAAAGTATTCACACAATTTTAGAAAAAACGGTAGATAAAATTGAAGCGCTTTATCAATCACCTCAAGATGGTATAACCGGAATAAGTTCAGGTTATTCTGATTTAGATAAAATGACTTGTGGTTTCCAAAACTCAGACTTAATCATAGTCGCAGCACGTCCATCGATGGGTAAAACAACCTTTGCGATGAATATTGCTGAGCATGCAGCTATGACACAAGATAAACCTGTCATTATCTTTTCTCTAGAGATGCCATCAGAACAAATCATGATGCGTATGTTGGCCTCACTTGGGCGTATTAACCAAACAAAAGTAAGAACAGGTCAATTAGATGATGATGATTGGGCGCGTTTATCATCAACTATGGGGCTGCTTATCGAAAAAGGTAAGATGTTTGTTGATGATTCTTCAGGTTTAACACCTACTGAACTACGTTCACGGGCTAGGCGTATTGCACGAGATCATGATGGTGTGAGTATGATCATGGTAGATTACCTTCAATTAATGAAAGTACCAAGTCTGGCGGATAACCGAACTTTAGAAATTGGTGAAATTTCTCGTTCATTAAAAGCGTTAGCAAAAGAATTAGAATGCCCGGTAGTTGCACTTTCTCAGCTTAACCGTACCTTGGAGCAAAGAGCTGATAAACGGCCAATTAACTCAGATTTACGTGAATCAGGTTCAATTGAGCAGGATGCGGATTTAATTATGTTTATATATCGTGATGAAGTTTATAACGAAGACTCTGCAGATAAAGGTGTCGCTGAAATTATTTTAGGAAAACAACGTAATGGTCCAATCGGGCGTGTGCGCTTAACTTTCCAAGGTCAGTTCTCTCGATTTGATAACTATGCTGGTCCTGCAGTAGATGATGACTATTAATTTTAAAAGAGTAAGAAAATGCGTTTAGCTACTGCTGAAATTAATTTAACTGCTTTAAGCCATAACCTTAAAAAAGTTCGAGAATTTGCCCCAAATAGCAAAACCATGGCTGTACTCAAAGCTAACGCTTATGGACATGGCTTAGTGCAGATAGCACAAAGTTTGAATGAAGCAGATGCTTTTGCTGTTGCTAGAATTGATGAAGCTTTAGCGCTTCGCGCTGGTGGATTGGTTAAACCAATTGTTTTATTAGAAGGTTTTTTTGATAAAACTGATTTATCCATTTTGTTGGCTAATAATTTTCAAACAATTGTTCATAATGAAACCCAATTAAATGATATTGAAGCATGCGATCTTGATGGTCAATTAACTGTCTGGCTTAAAATTGATACCGGAATGCATCGATTAGGTATTGCACCATCTCAGTTTAAGGATTTTCATCAAAGGTTAATAGATAACAAAAATGTAAAACCTGATATTAAGTTAATGACTCACTTTGCATGCGCTGATGATATTTCTGACTCAATGACACAAGTTCAACTTAAGCAGTTTGAAATCACCACTAAATCTATTAAAGAGCAAACCTGTTTAGCAAATTCAGCTGGCATTATTGGGTGGCAACAAAGTCATGGAGACTGGGTTAGGCCTGGATTGATGATGTACGGTGTATCACCTATGCTAAACAAATCAGGCTCAGATCATGATTTAAAGCCTGTTATGCGCTTAAAAACCCGTCTGATTGAAATTAAACGTATTAAAAAAGGTGAATCAACAGGTTATGGTGCTAAATGGGTAAGTTCAAAAAATACTTATTTAGGCATTGCAGCCATAGGTTATGGTGATGGCTATCCACGCCACGCTACAAGTGGTACGCCTGTAATTGTTAATGGTCGACAAGTTCCTTTAGTTGGTCGTGTTTCTATGGATATGATCACGATAGATTTAGGTGATATTTTACAAGATACAGTAGCCGACGAAGTCATTTTATGGGGGCCAGAACTGCCCGTTGAAGTCATTGCGCAGCACGCTAAAACTATACCTTATGAATTACTCTGCAATATTACTCCAAGAGTTGATTATAAGTATGCTAAATAAAAATATGTACTAGGGGCATTTATTGAGTTCAGGCAGGGGAGTGTTTTTCTCTTGCAGAGTCGCTTAAGTGAAAGCCGCGGGTGCGCGGCTTTAAAGGGATTATTTTCTGAAGCCAGCTCCATTTAATTATAGTTTATCGAAACAAACTTCAATATGAGCACGACCTGCATCAGCGCTAAATGGCATAAGTACTTTAGGTCCATCACACTTATGTGTAATTGTATGGTTAGTACCAGAAACAACAATTGGTGTTGCCATATCAAATTCATAGCCTTTTTCGCCTAATAAGTTTTTAGCTCCACCTGCTACCATATTGGTAATTTCACCTACCATATCGGTGACTTCTTCATTGATTGCATCAGGACGCTCGCCGAGCATGCGTTCCATAATTGTTAAGGCTAGTTCTTCATCAAAAGAGATAGATAAAGACCCTTTGGTTTGTGGGCCCACCATGCCAATTAAACCCGATACGTCGCCTTTTGCGACTTCCGTTTTCTTCATCATAGGCTTTCCAGGCTTTAACTGTGTTTGCGCCATGGTGCTTAATACGTTCATAAGAGATGATAAAAAAGGGTTGATGAATTCTACATTCATTATACAAATCCAAGTGTTATTTCAAATGAAGGCTTAAATGCCTTTCCTAATTGCTAATTCAAGTGCTTTTAGCCTTAAATTGCAAACTATTTTATTTAGTTATTGTAATTAAAATTAAGTTTTAAAATACCAAATTTAATTTTAATCACACTTTTGGCAAAGGCCATGTGCTTCAATTGTTTGCCTAGACACAGTAAAACCTAGCTCTTGTGCTTGATTATTGAGTTCATGCGATATAATTGTTGAGTGCAACTCATTCACACTACCACAGTTGTCACAAATGAGTAACTGTACAGGGTGAGTATGATCAAAATGGTGGCATAACATAAAAGCGTTAGTGCTTTCTATTTTATGAATAAAGCCCATTTCAGATAAAAAATCGAGTGCGCGATATATAGTAGCGGGCTTGGCATTTGGTTCAGTGATTTTTAATTGTTCTAGTAAATCATAAGCGCCCACACCACTCTCTGTTTCTGCTAACAACCCAAAAACTTTTTCACGTATTGTTGTAAAACGTGTGCCTTTGTTTTCACATACATCTTTTGCTTTTTGGATCAGTGCGCTTTGTTCTATTTGACAGTCTATTTTCATTCATTTATATCCTTATACCAACTAGAGTATAGCCATATTGGTATTTATTAAGGAATTTATTCTATACCAATGTAAAAGTAAAATCTGCTTAATATATTGATAAAATTATAATCACTACTCTTCTAAAGTTTAAAAATCATCTGTATTTTAAGTACCTGATTTTTAAAGTAAGGGTTTTGAACTCAGTTATTGCAACTGACTTACTAGTTTGGTTAGAAAAAATAACAATGTTTTCACAATAAAGAAAATTTAATGCGAACTATTATGATTATATCAATAATATTTAGTTTATTGGTTAGGTTAAGTACTTTTAATAAGTGTATCTTTTGCTGTTGTATTTCCGATGAAAGTACTTTGGTATTTTTAAAAAAAAATTTTAAAGGAAAATAATATGAAAGAACTAAATAAAGTAGAAGTATCTTTAGTAGCAGGTAGTGGAGATGGTATAGAACTGTCACAAGTATTGGGTGCAGGTGGTGGAGATGGTATAGAACCACCACAGGTATTAGGTGCAGGTGGTGGAGATGGCATAGAACCGCCACACATATTGAGCATAGGCGGTGGAGATGCTATAGAACTCCCTAATAAGTAATGGTACTTTAGAATGATAGGCGTAGATTTAACACTTAAGGCATTAGGCATTTTGATTATTAAGTTTGAAATCTTTGTATTTATAATGATTTCAATTTTATTTCTTCGTGAAATAATATCCTTTTTATTTAGTTGTAAAATTAAAGACGACAAAGAGTCTGCATTGTATTCTTGTCTCCTAAGCGCTTTAACGGTCGCTATTTTTCATTTTATGACTTCTGAAGTCAGAGATTTTACGCTTTCATTCGACTTGGAAACAATGCAGCTAAGAAAACTGTTTTATTTATCTATGTTTACTATGGAGTGTGCATTTGTAATAACATTGGTTTTAGTACACAAAATCAAAGATTGCCAGTTTTCCTTAGTTGCTCACTTTTGCTTTATGACATCAACCTTTATGTGTTTGATACAACTGGTTCAACTCTATTTTAGAGGTTTTTTGGGTCTTGAGTTTTTTGTTCCATATTATAAATTAACAGTCGTTAGCATTAACTTACTTGTTTTAGTTGTTATTAGTCTTTATCCGTTATGTTCTTTTTATCGGATATTTAAATTATCCAAAGAAAAAATATAAATCTTAAATGCAGTAAACTAAGATTAAAGCTCAATAAACACAATATCTCAAAGCTTTTGACACTTTTCCATTGCAAATACTTGATTGGACTAATATCAGTAAAATAAGGTGAGATTAGGTTACTATATCAATTCAAATAAATATATAATCAATCTAAATGGTCTAAATATACAATAGCTGTGTTGCTTTCAATCCCAATAGCCAGCTTATGTGGACTCACCCTTGTCAACAACAAAAAATAATATGCAAATAAATTAATGCGTGCTTATGTACGCGCGCTCATTAAGAAACTATCTCTGGCTCTATAATATTTACGCAAACTAGTTGTCAAACCTATTAAGCGAGCTCAAAGGCTCTATGCTAGCTACTGACTAAACTAGCTGATTTCTATCTTCGTTTATGCATCTTTTGTTGTTTTAACTCTTTTTAAACAGCGAGTTATTCTGCTTTATACTCTGTACCTTGCGTTAGCATTCCATAAGCGGTTCTTACCGTTTTATTAGCTAAAGCGACAGCTGCACATTTTTTCCTCGGCGATCCACTAAGGCTTTAAGACAAACCTCTTTTTGGTTTTTTGCTTCTCGTTTTACAATATGACGTATCGTAGCCATCACACCACAAATAAGTAGGCTTCTTAGCAGGCTATTTTTAGTGTATTTTCCTATTGAACCTAGTTTAATTATTCCGCCAGATGAATATTGTATAGGTGTTAAACCGATACAGGCAGATACATCTCTTCCTTTATTAAACACGCCTGCCTCAGCACAACCTAGCGCAAGATAAAGATTAGTTGCGTTCATTATTCCAACGCGCTCTAACTTTAATCGCTTTTTACAATCTGGATGTGCGCTAACTGATTTCTCTAAACAACTACCATATCTATGAACCGCGTCAATCAATACGGTTAATTGCTCTTTCGCGGTATGAATTACAGCTCGAAATTCTCTGACAAATCATTTTCGACATTTTCTAATACACCTTCTATCACGGATATGATGCAGCCCTTGTGATTCCAACTCTAGTAGGATACATGTTATGGATTTTTTAAAATATTTGTTTAGGCGCTTTGATATTACCCACATTTTCGAATGTGGGGAAATCCAATTATCTATTGCCCAATCAAACGTCTCGCTATTGAAAATTTATCCTAATTTATTAGATCACTTAATTAATAGAATTGGTATTACATTAAAGTTAACATGTTGATACGCGCACCTAAAATAAGTACTGGTAGATTTTAAAAATAAACTAAACAAGTCATATTCCAAAATTCACAATATAACCACATTATATTTAAGGTTTTGAGATTGTATTATATCGTTATAATTTGTAATCAAAATACAAAAGAGAACTTCAATACTTTCCACCAATTGAAAGGCCAATCTTTAAAGTAATGGAACAACCTGTTTACCGGTTTTTTAATTTTAAATTAAAACATACTTTAATCAATAACTTAAAAGGATGCTATATGAAAGTTATTAATAAATGTCTGATGGTTTTTTTTGTAATATTGGGATTATCCAACCTACAACACGAAAACTATTTAAGCGCAATAATTATGATTATTTGTACTATTTTATGTAGCCAAACTATGTTGGCAAAGCTTAATAAACAGATAAAAGAAAGGGCCGTAATTGATAACAAAGAAAATCCTCCTTTTTACACGTTAAAAACAAGTGTATCAGCAAGTATTGTTATGCTTATTATTGGTATGTCTTTGACTGAGCCAATTGAAAAGACAATACAAACAGAACCAAAACTAACAACCAGTAAAAATCAAGTTGAAACAAAAAAGAAGCCAGTAGCTCATAAATATACTGTGATAGATTTTACTGATTACAGCTTCCCTGGACGTACTCGATTGGAGTGGACTATCATGGCACCAACAGCTATCACTGCAAAAGATAGAGCGAGAACTGCGATGCAAGCTGCTAAAGATTTACAGGAAGAGTATCAATCAGACGTTTCTTTTATATTATTAGAAGATAATGAAGTTGTTGCAGGTAAAGGTTTCCCTTATGCAATGGCAGCGTATTGTTATGATGTTTGTGGTATGAGTGGTCAAGACTGCAATGGCGTTGAATTTAAAATTAAAACGAGTGATATAGTTTTAACAGAGCAGCAACGTGAAATATGGAAATCCTGGTATACCAATTTAAATAGGTTTAAATATAACGGAACATTAAATGAAGGAGAGTTAACGGAATACTTAGCGAAAAAATTTAATGTAGAGAAAGAATATATCAAACCACCCTTCATAAATAGGGTGAGTATTGATTCTAACATATTATAACATAAAGCCAGCTTATTTAGTGAGATTTTTGTTTGTTAGCGAAGCTGGCAACACGGCTAGCGCATTTTAATCTCAGATTCTAACAGGGTTGAGCGATAATCATCGTCAAGCCCTGCCATTTTCTTTTTTCTCGCCATACTCGCTGACTTAGTCGTATCTTGTTTAAAGAGTGTCATCGCTATCTTTCGCATTATATTAAAGACAAGAGGACCTTGCTTTTTGCGTATTCTCGATTCATCTTCTCTAAAGGTCATATCAAGCATCCAATGCATACTTTCAACTTGCCAATGACTACGAACCGCATTGAGCGCTTGCGCTGCGTCTAAATCTAACGAGCTAATATACCAACGGGTTTCTGCTGTATCTTTGCCTGTTGATTTATCATGAACTTGAGCCTGAACTTTAATAATGCTTTTCAGTCCAGACCATCGATAAGCTTTTGCCAACCACTTTTTATCAATAAGCAACTGCTGACAAGTCCTGTTTCAATACGACCATGGCCTGAATCTATCTCAGTGTGTTCACTATGATTTTGCTCTGTTAATCCTTCGCGTTCATTCTTGTGCCACCAAGCTTCTAATTCACTCTGCATGCCTGAGTGGTTACCTTTGAGTGCGAGAATATAATCAGCTTTTTGATGGATTATTTGTTTTGCTATTTCTTGCTGGCATCCCATTGCATCAAGCGTAATTATGCTATTTTCAATATCTAACATGGTTAATAACTCTGGGATAGCGGTGATTTCATTCGTTTTTTGAGCAACGGCTGTTTGCCCTAGCACTAATTGATGTTGGCAGCTCCATGCGCTGACTGTATGCAGCTCCATGCGCTGACTCCATGCGCTGACTGTATGCAGCGCACTTTTCCTATCTTTGGTCGAAAATGAACGTCGCGCCGTCTTTCCATCAATAGCAATAACATCGCATCCCGTCGTTTTGATAAGTGATGATATCCAAGATTGAAATGCATTTTCGATTTCATCTGCTTTTAACCTACATATAACACGCGCGATTGTGTCATGCTTTGGAATACCAGCATTGAAAGTGCCGTATTGCTTTAACCAATCAAGTTTTAGGTGTCCAAAGTCTTCAATATCTTCCCAGCCCTCTGCACCAGAGAGTACGGCACTAATAGCTAGCAGAAGAATATCGATCAGTTCGTGCTTTTTACAGCGTTCAATGCGAGGATCTGTAATTGAAATAAAGTGTTTCAGAAAAGTAGTAGTCATTTTTATACCAAGGCTAATGTTATGCCTTGATCTGATCGCGACTTGCTCCCAAAGTTCAATTTATAATGATCTTGCCGTGAAGCTGGCAACCCGACAGATAAAAAGAAGTCTGTAACCCTCTGACTAAGGAGAAAATGATCCGAGTAGCAAGAGCGTCACAGGCTTGCTAAGTCAGCTTTTAGAAAATAAATTAATGTATCAAAATAACTTAGATGTTAAATTCTTGACTGTCGAGTATTTTTATATTTTCTCACCCAGAGAGTAATCCAATAGAACAAGTATGGAGTTGGTTGCGTCAACATCATTTAGCGAACAGATGCTTAAGGGTATGATGATATTCTCAACACTTACTCAGATGCATGCAACGCATTTATCAGTGACGTTAAAAAGGTTATGATACTCTGTAGCAGAGACTCGATTAAGGTGGGCAAAACTTAATGCGGAATGAT
>NZ_NQMR01000186.1 GCF_002276045.1 Pseudoalteromonas sp. NBT06-2
CGATAACTAAAAATTTAATTGGTGAAAATGTTGATTTAGATAGGTATGTCTAATTCTAGTGTGGGAGATAAAAAAATGACCAGTTTTATCATTCGTCACCAATTAAAATTTTGTCCTTTATGGCTTCGTCGTCTCAGTGATTTTAACCACATTCGACAGACTTCTGCTCGTATTACTTTTAACGCACTAGATTGCTAGGCACCGTAAAATAATTGAAGTCGCTACACGGGCTGTGCCTTATATTAACCACTTTGTAAGCGATGGTGTAAGCCTTTTAACCGTATGAATACGTCTTTTTCATAATCGTGCCATCCTAAATTATCAACGCCCTACTCGCTTTTTTATTAAGATGATAAACGATTTTTGTAATAAATGAAGGCTAATATGGTGCATCAAATTGCTGAATTTTAGCGATTTACTTCGTTTTACCGCTCGCCCTAGTCTATCGAGGTAGCAATTCTTCCAAGCTCTGTGTCATGAGCTTACTCCTGCTGAATAACTTTCTCTGTGTCAAACTCCCTTCATTCCACATTATCTGCCACCCGATACTATCAAGGATTCAACTGTTTCTTCACAACTATGAGTTTATCTGACTTCCACTGGGCTATATTCATTGGCTACGCCTATCGGCTTCCCAATAAAGTGTTTGCATATATAAACAGCTGAGTGAATCTCCCGAGTTCCGCATAAAAAACATCATTACATGCACAAGGTCTATGACTGTGAAGCTTTGCGAGATAACTTACCTGTTGCGTGGTATCTCATCATATTACCTCCCCTTTCACCCAACAAAGTCTGCACGTTTGACGATTATTTCGCAGCTCAATACTCGGCCTATAACTTCCCCTGTCAACGCTTAACTCGATACCTTACGATGCAAAACCCATGACTCGGGATCTTGTCGACTTGCTAAGCCTTACCAAGTAGAGGGATTACACCTCCAATCTTCTACCGATTTAGCTTGGCCACTGGGTGTCTATAGTTGCCTTGTGAACTTACCAATAAATATTATGCATTAAAACAATAATTTAAATAATAATTAATCAAACTAGTTGACAAAGCATTATCTAACGGCTAGATTACTGGTGTCGATTCGATACCAGTATAGCTTTTTATCTACTATTAACAATGACGAGGTAACTATGGCTAACATCAATACAGTGGAAATATCAGGTGCATCTGCCGAGCAAAAAAAATTATTTGATGATATCAAGGGAGCATTTGGTGTTGTCCCCAATATGTTTAAGACGATTGGTCACTCGGCCGCAGCATTAGAAAGCATGTGGACCTCTTTCGGTGCGCTGGGTAAAGGCTTAATAAGTCCTGCTTTAGGAGAGCAGATAGCAGTTTTGGTTGCCGATATAAATCGCTGTGAGTATTGCTTATCCGCTCATACTGCATTAGGGCAAAAAACCTGTGTATCCGAAGAAAAAATGGCGTTAGCACAACGAGGAAAGTCTGATGATCTCAAAACTCAATCAGCGTTAACATTTGCAAAAAAATTAATAACGAAGCATGGAAAAATCGAAAAAAATGACATCGAATTGGTCAGGCAAGCGGGATTCTCTGATTCAGAAATTAGCGAAATATTAGCACATGTAGCCTTAAATATTTTCACTAACTATACCAATGTGGCTTTTGATGTAGAAATTGATTTCCCGAAAGTACCTTTAAGTGACTAATGAATAAAGTTACTGATGATGGGGGTTAATAAACATCCCCATCTATCGATTGTAAACCGAATAAATAGCACTGCCAATAAAAGAGGAATTACATTATGCAAGTTCATGTATACGATACCCATGTAACAACAGCTGACGAGAAGCACCTACATTTTGATGTATTAGTGGATGATGACAATAAAGATAAGGTTCAGCAATATGTATTAGAACACCTTGCATCGAAAGAAATCACCCCGAAACAAATTAAACACGATCGTTGCCAGTTTTGTCATTCAGAGATCGCTAATCCACAAGTAAGAGCCTCAATTGAAGCCAAGGGCTACTATATTATCTCACTTTCAGAACATTAAGGAGTTACTATAGATCAGCTGTGATAAGCATGCTTTAATTGAAATCGCTTATTTATACTATATAAAAGTTCAACTCACTCAAAAGTAATGTGCTGAAACTGGGTATATATTAGTTTTCATTCAAGGTGTGAGCGTTATGTTAGCAAAAGTTATTTTCATGACAGTTTCAACCTTGAATGCCTTAGTTAACGCCTCGTTTACCTATTGTATTTAGCCCATACCGATAAACAGTATGAGAACAAGAGAAGATTTTCAGATGAATAATAAATCTAATAAGGAAAAGGCGCTGCCTGAATTTAAACCGATGCTGGTGCAGTAGCGACATGACCTTCATGCTTATCCTGATACTGCATTTGAAGAGCAACGTATAAAGGAGGAGGAACAGGTAAAAAAATAGGGAACAAATCGATTGCTTCATAATACTATTCATTAACAATTCTATTTTTTATAACATTTTCTATCTGTTGCTTTAAGTTGCCTAATTTGGTGAGTTAATCAAGCTCACTAAGCCCGTGACCAAAATTAAAAAAAGTGGTGATGTTCACAGGCCGCGCGTCCAAAATCTCTTGGCATAAATACATAGCGACTTTTCTACCCACCTTTCTCTTATCCGGCCCTTTTATTACCTTCCTCAAATCAGTTCCCGAGGTAGCATAAACATCAGCCAAAACGTCAGTAATAACTGCCATAGTCAATTCTGGTTTTAATAAATGATTTTTAATCTCTTTTGAAAATTCTGGTAACAAATTTTCATAGACCCACTTTTTATAAACGTCCGTTGCTAATATAGCAGGCTAATACCCTTTAATATAAAACTTCTCAATATCAGGGTCATTACCTCCGCATTGTCATCAGTTAATAAATGCAAAGTGTTATAGCCGGAAAACCATACTACATTTTTCCTAAATGGCTATTCATTCACGATAGATGATTCACAAAAACCAAAGTGCGCTTCCTTTTTAAATTAGTTTACTAGCATGTAAAGAAATCAATACTTAACCACCTAAGGGCGCAATATATAAATAGTGTATTAATATTTAAAAATGATAAAATTCGCTTATTTATTATTGCATTTTGTACTTAAATCTTTACATTTTTATCATATACTAATTTAACATATTGTTTTTTAAAACAAACTATTAGTTAATATTATTGCATTGGACAATTGTAAAGTAATTGAGTTATAAAAGATCATGTTTAAACACCTTGGGATTTAAAATGTATTTAAAAAGAATAATAATACCAATACTACTCGCCTATTCATTTTCATCAAATGCAAAAATTGATGATGATATGAATATCACACAAATTCATCAGAAAATGCAGCAAAAAAAACTGACTAGCCAAGAACTTGTTTTATTTTATTTAAATCGAATAAGCAAATATGATGATAATGGCATTAAGTTAAATGCAGTTGTTCAAATCAATGAAAAAGCACTATTACAAGCAAAAGACTTAGATGATTATTATATTAAACATGGAAAAAAAGGCCCTTTACATGGCATACCCATTTTATTAAAAGATAATATTGATACAGCAGATGGCATGGCAAATACGGCGGGATCTTATGCATTAGCAAATAACTACCCAAGTAAAAACGCATTTTTAGTTGAAAAACTAATTGAAGATGGCGCCATTATTTTAGGTAAAACTAATTTAAGTGAGTGGGCTAACTTTCGCTCTACAAGTGCATCAAGTGGTTGGAGTGGTTTATACGGGCAAAGCAAAAACCCGTACGACCCAACAACAAATCCTTGTGGTTCAAGCTCAGGTTCTGGCATTGCGATAGCTGCTAATTTTGCAACATTAGCGATAGGGACTGAAACTGACGGTTCAGTAACTTGCCCTTCAGCTGTTAATGGTGTGGTTGGCTTTAAACCTACAATTGGCACAATCAGTCGACAGGGTATTATTCCTATTTCTCACAGCCAAGATACCGCAGGCACTATGACACGTAGCGTAACTGATGCCGTTATCATGCTAAATACTTTAGTTGCCAAAGATGAATCTGATACTGGTAGCATTGCCTCTAATATTGATTACTTATCCCATCTAAAAATCAAAGGCCTAAAAGGAAAACGTATCGGCATTGCACGAAATTTAATGGGTTATCACAAAAAGTTAGACCGTATTTTTGAGCGAGCGGTTGCTGATTTATCTGCACAAGGGGCCATCATTATTGATAATGCTAACATAGAAACATATGGCCAATGGAATGGTCCTGAATTTGAAGTACTTTTATATGAATTCAAACATGGTTTAAATGCCTATTTAAAGAAAACTCAAGGAGATTCTCCTAAATCCCTAGAAGCACTGATTGCCTATAATTTAGAACATAAAACAAAAGAGATGCCATATTTTGAACAAGAGCTATTTGAAATGGCACAAGCTAAAGGAGAGTTAACTGATAAACAGTATTTAGATGCCTTAACGAATAGTAAATTGTTGACTCAAGAAAAAGGTATTGATTTAGTATTAAACAAACATAATCTTGATTTAATCATTGCGCCAACATCACAGCCGGCTTGGAAAACGGATTGGATCACAGGAGATCATTTCTTAGGCTCTGCTGCTTCAGCAGCTGCAGTATCAGGCTATCCTCATATAACAGTGCCTATGGGCTATGTTCATGGTTTACCTGTGGGTATTTCCATGTTTGGCGCAAAATTATCAGAAGGGACTTTAATAGAAGCCGCATATGGCTTTGAACAAGCGACACTTCACCGACAACCACCAAAACTTTAAATTATAATCAATAAAAAAGCTGATAATACCCTATAATACATGCGTAATGATTATCAGCTTTTTTTATTCAATTACATTTTTCATTTTTGCTTTAAAGCCGCCACAGCTAAGCCAGACGTAATAAAGGTAAATCCTGCTCCCATATTTAAAACATTAATCACTTTTGGCTTTTGTTTTAACCAATTTGAAAGCTTATACCCATGATACCTCAGAATTCGCGATTTCAGCGAGAATTAAACAGGGTTTAGGTAAGGCATTAATTGAAGATAATGGTTGCTCCCTTATCAAAATTAATAACGCAGCATAAACCCTGTTTAAACTCGCCGAGACGGAGCTTCTGAGCAAGCACTCTTAATCGTTGTGTTAGTTTGAAAGGTGTCAACATTCCTGCATCAATACGCCATGAATTGGGCTCGCTCAGATAGCTCTGAAACATGCATTTTGAAGTAACATGGGTATATATGAAAACACACCCATCAATGAGAAACTAGCAGCCGTTAACAATGCAAACCATAACCCATAAGCCAACATTTGCATGGTTGCGATAAAAGCAATTTCAGAGATTTGTATTAATAAAGTTAAACCAAAGGTTGCCATGAGAATATGAAATAAAATGCCCGCTCCCGATGCTGCACCTAAAATACAGGCAGCTAACTTTTTTTAGCTTAATCCGCGCCCTATCGCTAAAATATTATCTGGGCCAAGAGATATCACTAATGATAAACACGCTAATGTATAAGTCATCCAAACTTCCATGGAGAACATAACAACTCCTTACTTTTATTTTATAATATCGTTTGTATAATCTCGTAGCCTTGCGTAATAAAGCTGATGTGAGGTTATTAACATCGCTATATCCATTAAAAATAACTGCAACAAGTCACTATTTAACTTTTATTGAATACGCCTTTAGCTAAACCCCTTGTAAACTGTTAGAATGCGCGCCACTTAAAATTGTGGTGTCGAAAACATCACCAAATATGGATCACATCATGTCTAAATTTTTTTTCAGCGGTAGACCCGATATTATGGGCAAAAATAACCTAGGTACTTATAAACCCAAGCCTACTATTAAACTAGGTACAGAATCGAACCCATTAACGCTAAGCGTACAATCAGAAGAACGTGAAGCACAAGTAGAAGAAATCGTTCAAGAGAACAATTTTTTCGCTAATATTACTGTGAACTCAGAGATAGAAGAAAACATTAAAGAGCTTAATGCAGTTTTAAATATACCTAAAACGCAAGTATTTGAAAAAACACCAAACAGAAATGAACCTTGTTCATGTGGTAGTGGTAAAAAATATAAAAAATGTTGCAGTTAATAAAATAATTTATAAGTCATTTTTTTGAAAGTGAGTACCTACATCCATTGCACCTTTTTATTTAATATCAAAAAATCTAACACATGTCTATTTAGGAGTAATTAATGGCAAAAGTATTATGTTTTGGTGATTCTAATACGTGGGGCGCTACACCCAATACTCAGTCAAGATATGATGATAATGAGCGATGGACTGCTCTTTTAACAACGGCTTTAGCTGATATCCATGAAGTGATTGAGTCAGGCCAACCTAATCGCACTATCGTTAATAACCCGCCATTTTCAGGAGCTAAAACTGGGCCTCAATACTTAGTACCTTTGCTCGAATTACATTCACCTAACTTAGTTATTATTATGTTAGGAACCAATGACCTCAAAAATAAGTTTTCTCTTACACCAGAGCAGATCAGCCAAGCTGCATATACCTTAATTAAGCAAATACAAAACTTTAAAAACACAACAAACACTTCACCTAAAGTACTTTTATTATGCCCTCCCCCTATTTATGAAGTTGGCTGCTACAGCAATATTTATAAAAATGGCCACGAAAAATCTAAAGTATTATCAAAATATTATTTAGAGATATGCAAACAACTAAATTGCCATTTTTTTGATGTTGCTACAGTTGTAACAGCTTGCAAAGAAGAGGGCATTCATTGGCCAGTGAAACAACATCAAAATTTAGCTGAAGCACTCATTCCAATAATTAAAAAGATATTACTTTAGCCTTAGTCGCTCATATTAACCTGACGAGTATGATTGTAATTGAGACATAATTAAATAGATCAACAATGAACTCATAGCTGCAATGCACATTCTATTTATATAATTTAAATTATATTATTTTCATATACTTATAACAACTACATTGAAGACAGTACTTTGCAGTGTAGGCATTGAAAAAGTAGAAGCATAACGAAGGTAAACGAGTCATTTATTGGCGACCAATGCGCCCAACTGAATCATATCGCGTGAAGTTATTTTTGAGCGTTCATCCGCTTTTGACAAGCCACTAAGGTCACTTCGACAACTATAAACATCTGTCCCTATCTTATATAAAAATTCATTTTTGATAAAAGCTTGAATTTGATCTATGCCTTTAAACTGGCTGGTATTTGTCCCGAATTCCTTTATCTGTTCATCACTAAAGTAAAATCCCGAACGCATTGTCATTGCCTGATGAAGAGTTATATTTTCTATATCATTGACAAGCTTTTTTGGGTTTAAGTCTTTCAGAAAGCTGACCAGAGGTTTATCCAGAACAACCATGTAAGATATCCTAGTTACATTGCACAATCAACAAGCAGGTTTCTTAGATATTTAGTAACTGAAGATTGCATATGAGGCAAATTGACGCGTCCGCGCAAATAATAATATTCAAAAATTAGCTTGCCATGTCCGGCGCTAAGTAGGCTATCGTATTTACCATGCTTTTAATCCTAATAGCCTGCTATTACTCAATCAAGCGCCTTGTTCTTGAAAATTTGTCCTTATTAAAATTTGATCACTAACTTACTTGTATTGGTATTATTGATATCTACGATTTTTTCAACCGTAAAGCTGCTAAAGCCACATAAAAAACGCGGCGAATAAACTTCTGAACTTTAAAGTAGTGCCAAAACGATATTTTCAGTTTCCGACATTTATTCTTAAAACTGGAAAATATACCTCGACATTGTCGCCCTCGCTCACTTCGAGCCCCTGCGTTGATTCTTCGTCAGTTTACATGCTCTCAGAGGTCTTTTTTACTACCATTGGTGTGAAGTGGTATAACTGATGAAGCATGTAAACTAATAAAATGATTCAGCTATTGTATAACTTGTTAATTTACCCATCGATTTAAACCCTAGTTTTTCATACATATGTAAACCGGCTTGAGATGCTTGTAAACTTACAAATTGACACTTTTGGCTCACGGCTTGCGCTAATATATGCTCCATTAATGCTAAAGCAATGCCCATTTTACGAAAATCAGGTGCTGTACCTAATTGATGAATTCCTAAAGTATCACCAGTTTTGTAACTAATTGCAGTGCCCGCAACTTCTCCTGCTATCAAATAAGAAAAAATACTCGCATTTGAATTGTTCAATAAACTTTGAATGACAGAAGTATCAATTTCATAACCAAAAGCTACACTACAAGCCTTTACCCAATGACTAATATCATCACCAACTGACAACTTAACAATGTTTGGATAGGTTTGTCCGCTTGTCGAATTTACAGCTTGGTCTAACTTTAAATTCATTATCACCAGCTGGTTTTTAATAGCCAAGCCCAGTCGCTTTGGTTCTGCTAAATCAATAATCGTACTTACAACTTTATTTAAAGGCAATGTCGCAGCAGAAATCGTATCTGGTAAATTAAAGTCTGCTTGCCAGTACTTATTAGGCCAGCTTTGATGGGTAAACATTTCATGACTTTCATCAGCCTTAAGTGCCTGCCAAAAATGATTAAGGTTGTTTAAATTCTCATTGAATGAAAACGCCATAATTTACTCCTTGTTAATTAATATAATACTTAAAATTTAAAATAATGTGCCCGTAGCTTTAGTGGCTGAAATAACTTTATGAGGGCTATTAAAAAATCCAAAATGACTAATAGTCATGGCTACAATAATCTGGCCGCCTAATGCATAACTCATTACATTTCCAACGCCCATTTTAGGGATCAAAAAGTAAAAACTTGCGACACCAATCACACTAAAAACACATGACATCCATAAAAACCAAGGTACTTGATTTATCGTTTCTTTCATTGAACTTATCAATGATTTTTCTTCGACTGTCACTTCTATAGTTGAGCCAAAATAAAGCGTGATACCCGCAACCAAGACAAAACTTGAAAAAAATGCATAGCTTGTTGCAAGTAAACTGTTATTAAAAACTTGCCCTAATTGCGAATTCATTGCAGCCTGTATCGCAATACAAGCTCCAGCAATAAAAGCCAAAATTGCAAATAAATTCATAACGAAACCACTAGGTCGTTATAACTTAAGCGTGTTTTAGCACGACTTGCAGCGTGATCATCTTGATCGCGAATACCTACTGGACATAAAATCGCTGCGCTTAAACCTTTATCATTCAAACCTAAAGCCTGGTTAATACCATTTACATCAAACCCAGTCATCGGGCATGTATCTATTTTACTCACTGCTGCATGAGTTAATAAAGTGCCTAAAGCGATATAACACTGCTGCTGAGCCCAGTTATTTTGCTGCTCAGTTGTACGTACTAATAAATCTGATTCAATTTGATTTTGATAATCATTAAGCGCATTTAAAGGCTTATTTTGATCTATTGAGACTGATTCTATAAATAATGAAATATCATGATGTGTAATGTGTTTTTTATGCGCTAAAACCAATAAATGTGAACAATTAGCGACTTTATCTTGCCCATAACTATGAGGTAAACACGCCTTTTTAACTTTAGGGTCTGTTACAACAATCAACTGATATGGTTGAATACCATAAGCCGAAGGCGCTAAACGTACACTTTCGACTAAGTCATTGATTTGCATTTGAGTAAGCGTACTTTGACTAAATTTTTTAACGGCATACCGCCAATTAAGTGCATCAATTACTGACATTATGTTATCTCCTAGTTGGTATGCGAGTAGTCTAAGTAATCACGCTTTTTCATTCCTTTACATATGTTGATAAATACTCAATGTATTAAATATTTTTTTTAATGCGACTTAATTGTGTAGGCGTGATCCCTAAATAACTAGCAATATGATATTGAGGTAAACGGGCTAAAATAGCTTTAAAGTCCTCTAAAAACTTCTCATAGCGCGTTTTTGCTTCATATTGTAAATAACCAATTTCTTTAGATTCTTTTTCTAATAGCCAATGTTTTTCCAAGTAATTAATATGAAACTTCATTAAATCTTGATGAATGAATAAAGCTTTTCTGAATTTCTGATAATTTATTTCTATTATTTCACACTCTTCTAGTGCTTGAACTTCTAACGTACTCGCTTCACTATTCAATAATGTACTCATGCTACCTGGAAAACGCCCCTCAGCAAAAAAGTTTTTATTAAATTCACTGCCAGACTTATCAATCACATAAGCACGCATCAAGCCTTTATGAATAAAAGCAAAACTTGTTGGTAAGCTACCGATTGAATATAGGATCTGACCTTTGACTAATTTTTTTTTCGAGCAGCAAGCTTGGTATGCTTGCCATGCATCACTAGGAAGAAACTGATAATGATTAAGTGTTTTTTGAAGGTGATAAAATGCAGCGGTCATTAATTTATAATTATTTAAATTGAATAGTATATTTATACCATTAATAATTAACTTTAATAATTAACTTTAATAAGAGGGTTACGAGATATGCCATTGTCTATATCAGCAGATGTTAATTTTATTGCACGATCTGGTGTTGCTGTAATAAATGGCTTAGTTATATTGGCTTTTATTCGAGCGCTTTGTAAAGAACGCGGTGAATTATTCTCATCTATGATAGATGATGTAATATAAGGCATAGACCTGTATTAATGGCAGCATTAGGGGCCAGTTTAGGCTTTGTACCTATGGCACTCAATATTGGTACAGGTGCTGAAGTGCAACGTGCTTTAGCTACCGTTGTCATAGTCGGTATTATTTAATTTTTCCTATTATTTTCTTAAATGACTGTTTGCTTATCTAATCCGGTTTGTAAGTCATATCGCCTTTTTCTACAGCGGGAATCACTTGTAATTTAAAACCTAATGAATAATCACGTTTATTACACGTAGTGTTTGATTTGTTCATAATATATCCTAAATGTGTAAACACATTTAGGACAAGACAAAGCTTAAAAAAAGACTGTATGACTTTCGCGATACAAACTTATACATTTTGTTCCTAATCTATCAGAATTAATTCACTTTAAACTGATTTAAATTATGTAATAAAGACTGGCTTTCGTCTTTTAACCCTCCACAGGCAGTACTTGATTCATTCATTAACTCAGACGTACTAGTAGAAAAGTCTTTCGTTGTCACTAAGTTTCTTGAAATATCATCTAAAACTAGAGATTGCTGTGATGTACCTTCTGCTATTTGTAACACGGCTAGCGCATTTTAACCCC
>NZ_NQMR01000187.1 GCF_002276045.1 Pseudoalteromonas sp. NBT06-2
ATAGATAGCGGATTTATTGCTTGCCCTGGATAATGTCATGTGATAGCGAGTATGACATAACAAAATGAGTTAGTATGTGATCCATTGCCGTCAGTTGCGGTGATCTATTCGCCATTGCGGCTGATGTCTATATATTATAACGATTTTTAATTAATCATGTTTCATTTATAGCCGCGGAAAGCAGGTATAATGCTACATATCGAGAGGCTATGCATCTAATGCTAATTGCCAGCTCACTCGATAAATTGGCAATCACCTTTAACTTTGCAATCAGCCGCACCAAATAATAATGGCTTACAGAGTGTAAATAGATAGGAAATCAACATGAAAATAGCGTTATTCAAATTCGTTGGGGTCATGGGAATGGCGATGATACTTATTTGTATCATCGGCCAGACATCCCCAAACAAATCGGCACAACAAAACCAAACTGACGTACCCCATACAGCACAGACCGAAATAAGCTTATTGAAGCACGCCATTGCGCATTTTAAGCAGCAAGCTCAGGCTGATTTTGCAGCCGTAGCCCAAAAAGTAAAACATCAACCGAGCTCACATGTGGTAGGTACCTATTATGGTATTGATGTTTCTCATTATCAGGGTGATTTGTTATCGGAATTATCCAAAAAAAACCGATTGCGCTTTATCATCACTAAGGCCACCAATGGTGACTCAGAAGTTGACCCCATGTTTTACAAAAACTGGCAACTGGTAGAACAATCTGATCGCATTCGTGGTGCCTATCATTTTTATCTCAGCAAAGATAATCCACAGCAACAGGCTCGCCACTTTGTCAACACCGTCGGTAAGTGGCATGCCAATGACATCCCCCCCATTGTGGATATCGAAGCGGCGGGTGTATCTAGCGACACACAAATTAAAAACCTGCAACAAGACTTATTGAGCTTCCTCAATTATGTGGAAGTGCATACCAAACGCTTGCCCATGATTTACAGTAATTACGCTTTTGCGCAGCAATGGCTAAATAACACCGAATTTTCTCGTTATCCACTTTGGATCGCAGACTACACCAAGGCAAAAACCCCTAATGTACCGAATACCTGGAAACAAAAAGGGGCGCTCATTTGGCAACATTCAGACAGTTACCAGCTGGACTCGGACGATGTGGATTTCGACGTTTTTCACGGTAAATTATCGAATTTAACTGGGAGCAGCCACTTATGAACAATGCAATCAACATGACATCCAACTCCTCATTCATTATCAACTATATTTATCTGATTAGACTACTGGCGGTCTTTGCCATCGTCATTATCAGTTTTGCCAGCATCGAGCAAGATGCCCTTGCCACTGTAGTGGCGGTCAATGAAAAAAGTATGGGCTCATTGTTATTGCTAACTGAGTTAAAGCAATTACTGTCAGCCGTATCCAGCATTCATATCGCCTTTATTGAAGGGGCGATTACCGACGTTGTGACCTCACTGGATAAAGCAGAGAATATGCTATTTGTTTCTACAGTACTGACAACTGTGCAAATGTTGATCTTAAAGTTAAGTCTGCTGGATGTGTTTAAATATGCTTCCGTATTGTGCTTGGTACTGTCTTTTATCACTTGGAGCCAACGGATTTCACTCAAGGTGCTATTGGTGCTGTTGATGGTTTCTCCTGGGCTTGCCCTTTACAGCAACAGTGTGCATGTTGTGTCTGATGATCTGGCAAAGGTGATTGAGGGCGATCTCTATAGCAAACTTGCGCTCCTCACTAAAGAACTGGATAAAGAAAAAAACACCCTACTTAAAAAGCATCAAGAAGAGATGAAGAAAGTCAAAAATTCCCATTCAGACTTTAAATGGTTTCATAAATTGGTGGCAGACGTATCATACGATTTCGACGATGTGAAAGACAACATCGAAGGTGATTATAAAACCTTGTTCACCTTGGTAAAAGGCGGTGGCAAAGCCATCTTAAAAGAAACCATCGCCTACTTTTCGAAACTGTTCTTTTTAGTGTTTTTGCTACCCTTTGGTTATTTTTATCTGACTTATGTCGTGGTACGTTATTCATTTCCCAAGGTTCCGTATAGCGAAATTCAAATACTGGATAAACTGGAAAAGGACATCAGCCAAAACAAGCATAACTTGTTGTCGGCTATTCGCTCAAAAGGAGGCCTGTTCAAAGGAATGGCACTTTGGATAAGGCATACTTTTGTCGCCCCTGTAAAACAGATGATTAAAACTGTTGATGCGGGGGTAAAAACCGATACTCAAAGCGCTATAAGGGAAAGCGAAAACCACATAAAAATGGAAATAGAAGCAAAAGATAACGAGATTAAAAGTAGTATTATCAAAGTCGAAAAAAGAATACCTAACGACTTAGCCATACTAAAACAAAAAGCCCACAACGCCATTCAATCCCGTATCAATTCGCTCAATCAGCACCTTATCAATACGACTGAACATATAAGAGATAGTATTAGCAATGTGGTAGAAAAATGTGAAGCACATGAAAAACAGGCTATGTTGAAGATATTACAATCCTGTGAAGATCGTTTGCAAACCAGAATTTTATCGGTCACAGACAAGATAAAAGAGCTTGAAACCCACACTGAACACGCTATTGAATTTCAGTTCCAAAAGGCCCTTAATACCTCAGAAGGTTGGATTCAACAAGAACAACAAGCGTTAATTCAGGAGGCGAAAGCGCAAATCGAGTCGGTGGTATCCTGCTGCCAGACACATATCAGTGATTTTCTCAACACGCTGGAGCAAGAGGCACAAAATACAGCCACTACTGAGATGATAATAATCAAGGATGATATTAAAGCCAAAACCGATTGCGTAGTGAGCGAATTAACAGATGAAGGAGGTAAGTTGATAACGGACTTAAAAGTTCACTTAAACACCATTGCGAAAAATGCGAAAAGTATCAGCTAGTCAACTACCAGCAAACATTAAAAAAGAGACCTTTCACGGTCTCTTTTTTATTTCAACACCTTTATAACCACTTGTTTTTCAGTGACTTTACTGTAACTCACGACATAGGTGAAATATCGTGAAATATCTATTCCCCCCGCCTTCTAATAAGCTAATTCCCGTGGTCAAAACTTACCGATAAGTTCCAGCAAAAAGGACTTTTAAAGGAAAGCTTGGACCGTAACAACAGTGTACAAAACATTTACTTAATTAACGTCCAAATAATTACACGGAGATCGATTATGACAACTAAAGTCAATAAATTTAATGCGGGAACAGGTAGCTTCCAAAAGAAAACAAAACCTGGTTCAACTGCGTTTGCAATGAGCAGCTCAAGTTGGTTAACTCTACAAACCTTCTTTAATAATGTCGCGGTATTGCCTTCCACTACTGCTGCTCTAGCGACCAATATGGGGCCGGGCGCGCCTTCTGATATGAGCGACTATGAAAAATTAGTGGCCTTATACGCAAAGATGATAACGCAAGATTCAGGCTTTACCACAACACTTTATCCTTCGATTGTTGAGCTGGCGTCAGACGTATATAACTACGCTGAAGCGGTCCCTGAATATTACGCTGGCTTACAGGAACTAATCAGTCCATTGAGTGCTACGCCAGCACCAACGGGACAGGCTCTAACTACCATCCAAACCAATTTGACTGCTGTGCTTGATCAGTTAGCTAGCAACATTTCCCCGTTTATCACTAAGGCGGGTAATGTCAAAGCTGAACTTAATACGCTTGTGAACAAACTGGAAACCTATTTAACTACTTTGGGCAGTGACTCACCTCAACCTAAGGGATCGGGCTACTGGCAATAATATAACACAGAATACGGTGCAAACAGTGCAACTTTTAAAAATTTAGTAAAAGAAATTGCCACACTCTCGGCAGACTTACATCAGTATCAAGCACAATATACCCAAGCCACTTCAAGATGTGAGGTTCAGGACTGCTGAGCAATTCATGATCTAGGCGCATCTTTGCATTAATGGTTACTCCCTTAAAAAAAGATGGACCGGCAATATGCTCCTGCATTGCTCTAGTACCTACATCCATGCAGGCAACAACGAGCATGATTTGCTCAGAAGTCCCTGTAAGGTTGGTTTATAAATGCTTTATGCAGCGTTATTGATTTTGAAAAGGGAATAACCATGTTCTTCAATCAATGCCTTGCCTAAAGCATTTCTAATTCCAACTGAATCCTGCATCTTGAAGTGGTTTGGGTATATAACCACGATGTTATCGTGGCAGCGACATCAGCGACTTATGGATGGCTTTTCCCATTCGGCACTATCGCCGCCGGAATCACAGCAGGTATTTATGGTGCAAAAGCGACCAAGGCTAAAAAAGCAATTGAAGGGGCAACGTCTTTGATCACAACCAAGAATCAGAAAGAACAAGCTGACATGGCCATGATGAATGACTTAAATCTTGTTTGCAGCAATATCCAGAAAGCAGTGGAACATCAAATTAGATAATGCCAATTTCGCTGGCTTGGACCGAGTCCGCTTTACCTGTGTACGCATCTGGTTAATGGGTGACGGCTTATATCCCGAGTCAG
Source organism: Pseudoalteromonas sp. NBT06-2 (assembly GCF_002276045.1). Classification (GTDB taxonomy): domain Bacteria; phylum Pseudomonadota; class Gammaproteobacteria; order Enterobacterales; family Alteromonadaceae; genus Pseudoalteromonas. The sequence goes on from NZ_NQMR01000187.1 coordinate 4,498, forward strand.
GGCAGTCGACCGTTACCATCAATGTGGGCACCTCCGGACATTATCAGGACAGGTATCAATCTAAGCAATTTAATTTTGCTAGTACCGCCTTTAACAAACGCTTTGAATATTTCGTTAACAATCCTGATGCTACTCAACATGACATTCAGCTAGGCACAGGTTCAAGCCTACAAGGTACAGTGGCCGTAGATGCTTCTGCTGCTCCGGGTCAGGGGAACGAATACTTTATACCAACGCCATTTGCTAATTGGAATATCTCGCTGCAAGGGCTTATGGAGTTGTTTGTTATTTGGTTGAGTCGCGTGCTCGGCTTGCTTAGCAAGTTGCAATAATTCAGCACAATAGTAATAGAAACTTTGACCGTCTTCGGTGAGCCTCATTTTTCTGGTGGTTCTCTGTATTAATTGAGTGTCACATCTAAGTTCTAGTTTTTTTAAATGCTGACTGACCATAGACCGACTGATCCCTAATTCATCAGCCGCTGCTGTGAGGGAGCCTTGTTCGACAACATTGGCGAAGACCAACATACGGTGTTGCAGCTCTGTTTGTCGAGTGAGGGATTGTTATTATGCCTTTCAGGCACATGCTCGGCGCAACATGTTGCGCCGAGCATAGATCTTTTCTTTATGCACAAAGCGGTCACCGAGTGAAAAGGCTCAGTGATCAGCATGATTATTAGACTGTGGTTGAATAACAGGCATAAATGTAATCACCACCGGCATCTTCAATCAGATTTTGTTTGATTTTGGTAAACTCGTACGGAGCCGATATATTTGGATTGTCTCCTTTAATGACTCGTAAATCTTTAATCGACAAGGTGTCGTTATAAGGTTCTTTTTTTATGCAAAAATAGATGTGTTTACCACCTGCATCAGCGTTGAGATTTACACTGAGCTTAGTGAAGCCCTTAGGGGCTTTCTCTTTACCTTTGATGGTTGTTAACCCTGTAATACAGTATGGGTTACCTTGCAGATCTTCGCTATTGACAGCTTGTGTGTGATAGCACAGATAAACGTAATCTCCCCCGGCGCCTTTATTGAGATCAGTATTAATTTTGCTATAGCCAGCAGGTACGTCCACCTTGGAGCTATTACCTTGTATCACAATAATGTCGTCGATATAATTAGATAACACTTGGTTTTTTCGCGTTTGTGCAGGCAGCCATACCTCTGTGTAGTAACGATGCATGGCATCCCTATCTTTAGTGTGTTTACACAGCTCCCATATACCGGTTAAGCCATTTTTTTGCATAAAATCAATAAAGTCTGGCGAAGTACGTACTGTTTCAGTCCAAGCATAAAAATCATTTAGATCTGATGAGAACACCTTGGTAGCCTCAATACCCTTCCCACCATAAACACTGTGTTTAGAGCTGGAATTTTTTTTGAAACTGTTGATGGACTTCTTATACTTTGTTTGAGCTTCTGCCGATAGTTGGCCAGTTAAACTTTGATAAGCTGCCTTGGCGACCATTTCATTGGAGGAGCTTTCTTTTACGGCAATTTTATTGGTTGAGGATGAAAAAATCGTTTTTCCTCCCATAATAATGCCGCTTAAAAAGTGACTGCCATATTTGTTAAACAAACGGTCATAGGCCGCTTCTCGCTCTTTTTTTTCTTTTTTTTCTTTTTTAAGCTTTGTTTTGTCATCTGCGCTTAACTTGGATTCAATTTTTTCAAACACATTTTTTTTATGATTTTTTTTATGTATGGTGATATTGTCAATATCTTTTAAGACACCTGGGTATAATAAGCTCCTCAGTTTGGCGTAATCAGGGCGAACCGCCAGTGACCAAAGTGTAATTGTTTGCTCAATACGGCTAAATTGGTTTTCAGCATTAACGGCGCTTTCACTATTAAAGTCATTGTTGATAGATCCTGAAAACCAACCTGTTTCACCTTCTGCGGCAATACTAACAGACAGATTTTTTTGGTAGTCATGGATAGTCATACCACTGACCGAAGAATATAGCGAGCCATCCTGTTGGTGAGCATCAACTTGCTGGGGGATCACATAGTCTTGATTGAATAATACCGGCGTACTGTTATCTTTTTGCCAGTTAAATAATTGTACAATAATGCTTTTTGGTGAAGCGATGTCGCCAAAAATATCATAACCTGCTCCCAATGCTTCAACGCCGGGCAGATAGCCTTCATTTAAGCTCGATGTTTGACGGAGACTTTGTAACTGGGTTGCAGCATATACTGTAGGAGTGATTTTATGGGTGGTTGTCATTGATTATATCCTTTCGTGATCAGTGTTATTTTTCTGCCGAGTATTAAGTAGAATAAACGGCCTTTTGGCTAAAATCTAAAGTATACATTTTAACTTTTAGCTTGTTTATGCCACTGGTATGGCTATTTATTAACGATATTTTGCCTAGAACAATTTAAATAAGACAAGTAGTGTATTATTGATCTCCAACAGAGCACTCATCACAAGGCTGCTCTTTCAACATCCAAGCATTAGTATTAGTTACTCTCCATATCTCCTTAGCGAAAACTCTTCTTGTTTTTGAATTTGTAAAAGTAACGCTAACCGTAGCGCCCCATTTTCCACTTTTAATAAACGGTTGACCTCGGTCATGTATGAAAGCTGTTGCATCGAAATAACCAACTGAGTGAGGAGAGTTACAATCAGTACAAGTTACATTTATTCTTTCAAGCCCATTATTAGCTTGAATGGACATATCTCTTTCAACAGATGATTTTCGTGAGTGTTGTGAGTCGTACTCTTTTAAAAATGCATCTAACTTACTAACATCTAATAATAAATATGAAGCAAGCTTTGATTGCTGTTCGTTCATTATTTTTTTTAAATCAGCTCGTAACTTAGCAGGAACCTCATCCTCAAGACCTACAAGAGATACAATTTGTTGATATTCATCAAAAGAGTTTAATTTGTCAAAGTGAGGTTTATCCACTACATTTTCATCATATAATCGCTCAAGTAACTGTGACGCGATTAAAAAATCTTTGGCTGGTATTTCAACTTTTTTAGCAAAATTAATCATTCTACTTTCAAAATCCCCAACAACCATTGAGCTATTAGCCAAAGCATATGAAGAGACAAGAGCCATAGAGGCTACTAATATGGATTTTTTAATTATTTGTTTCACTTAATTTCCTTATTATAATACACACTTAGAGTAAGTATTATTTCAGGAACATTATTACCCATTTAACTTTTTTGTCAACTTAATTAACCATAACTTGTTTATGAGAAGGTAATTAAACTAGGTTAAATTCGAGAAAAAGAATAAAAACACCTACACTTAATCTGGTGCAAATATATTATAGAAAAACCCCTTCACTGGATGAAACAGCCGGGTAAGTTCCATTTCGTCACCACAATAGGCGCATGACAGAGGATTTCGCCCCGCCACTTCTTCAAAAAAATCTGCGTATCTTAATGCTAAACCAAATCATCAGCAATACGGGCTATCACTTCATACCATTTTTTAAAATTCGCTGTTGCCTGTAATCCGTAATACCTTACTCGCTGAAAACCTTTCGGCAGTATGTGCTGCACCATTCGACCAATGAATGCCTCAACATCTACCCATTCATATTGAATTGCTTTCGTACGATGTGACTTGTAGTAGTATGTTACTTGCCCATTATCATAAGCCGTTATCCTTGAGACACCTATCGGTGGGGAAGCGAGGTATTTAGTTAAGTACCGTAATAAACCTTTATAGTGTTTTGTTGGCACTTACTTACCTAATATGAACTTCACATCTTTTCAAGTGCATCGAAATAGACTTAAAACTGGGCGCCCTTTATTTTATTTTGGAAAAAGAGTGCAAACAGCTGATTCATTATTTATTCCTTTGAGTATTAGTATTGACCACGCAAATACTGATCCTTTTGTTTTAGATAGATTAATATCTAGTTTTCAAAGTTACCTTTGTAATAATATTCATTAAATACAGTTCCCCTCCCTAGGGTGCTGTAAACTATTAGCAGCACTCTATTTTTATTATGTTTTTGGTTATTTATGAATAATGTTGTATCAATTGCTTTATTGGCCGTTTTTGTCTCTTTCACTTCATACCTATTTGATTTTACTTGGTTAGAACTAGGTGCGAATTTAAGTGATTTTAGTTGGATTATTAACTTAACATCAGGCAGTGGTTCGCTAATGGTGATTACCTGTTTGGCTTTAATATTAACGGGTTTATATACCCAAAATAAAAAACATTATTTTAAAACTTTAGCCAGATTCCTCTGTTTTATTTTAATGCTGATTGTTTGTGTATTGAGCTTAAAAAGTTCAGTTGAGGTGAAGCGCCCTTTTCAGGTTTTATTATCAGAGCCAAGTATGAGTTGCACTAAAGTGCAAGCTGTTAAATGCGTTAAGCCAATTAATATAGCAAATTGGCAAAAATCACACTGGGAGAATGAATCAAGGTTTTCATTGCCATCAGGTCATGCCGCATTCACTTTTTTTATCACCACTTTCTTTAGCTTATTACTTTATAAAAACGGATATAAAATATTAACTCTTGGTTTATTTTCATGGACTGTATTGGTTTCTTATTCTAGATTATTAATAGGAGTGCATTGGCCGCTAGATATATTAATAGGTGCTGTTATGGGGATTGTTTTTGGTTATTTAAGTTTCATACCAAGTAGCTTTAAATTAAGACCTTAAATTGATGACATTAAAAATTATATAGGCTGCATTTATGCAGTTTTTTGTATTGGCTCTTTTTATTACTATTTGAAGCATAACCTACAGTTCATTACTTACCCGTACTTACACGCACTTACAAACGCTTACCCTAAATACAGCTTAATTATGGATAATTAAGCCCTATTAAAAACAAACATTATTACCTGAGCATATTTGAAATTGTTTCATTAATGTCAAATGTAATAGGCACTGATTCTTTATTGAAGGATACAAAAATGAAAAAAAAACTATTAGTAACTTCCCTTATTGTTTGTTTAACAGCATGTAATGATAAAAAAGATAAGAGCAATACAGCGATTACGCCAACTAACCCTGAGCCTACAGAGTTAGCGACTGAGTTAGATGAAACACTGCTAAAACAAATTAAAAAAACCATGGATTTGGTTGAAACAGATAAGTTATGGCAAGGATATGATTATAAATCAGTACCACAATATTTTATTCGTAGAGAAAACAATAACCCAGTTACTGCATTTGTTATTAACCCACAATCTAATATCGAGCATGCAATAAAACTTGGTGATAATGAATCACATGGACTAAATGTAGTACAACTAGAAGAAAGCATGATTAACGCAGTTGATAAACTAAAGGCTGGTAACGATTTATATGATTATGATTTTAAGATCGATGGCAAAGAATATTACATTCAAGCTTACACTAAAAATAGTGTCGACATTAAAAACCCGATGACTACGAGTGCATTCTCTTTGGCTGTGCATGAAGTTTTTCATGCATACCAAGGCAAAAACTTTAAAAGTCCAACTCATTACGAACAGTTAGCTTTTGATAAATTCGATACTTACCCTCTTACTGATGAATTATTATCGTTACAGCTTATGTTAATGGAGTTATTAAAAGGCTTTCCTGAAGAGAGCATCACTCAACCCGCAGCTAAAGAGGCGCTTAAAAAGTATTATGTAATAATTAACGAAATGCTAAAACGTGATCCAACAGCTCATAGTGGTTATAAAACTGGATTGATATATAAGCATGGTTTAGGACAAGAGCTTTTTGAAGGAAGTGCATTATATATTGACCAAATGGTAAGCCGAAAGGTATTAGCGATAACTAGTGAAAATAAATTTATTTATAGCGCGCCTTTTAAGATGGATCAAGTCATTGACGGTTATGTACCTTTGACGACAAAGAAAGATGTAATAGATTATTTTGCATTTAACGTTTTTTATTATACTGGCTCAAGTGCGATATGGCTGTTGCAGCGAGCAGGATATGATATAAAAAATTTAGAACAAGGTATTTATCCGTTTGATGCAGCTAAGGGATACTTAGCATTATCTGAAGTAGAAGAAATAAACTTACTTTCAGAATTAAAATTAGATGCTAGATGGCCAAAAGCCATGGTCGCTGCGAAGCGCTATAATGCTATAGATTAGTTCGAATTTATAAAGATCTATTTTGTTTTTGGAGATGACCTTTAAGATACATTTTACTTAAAGGTCATATATTTAAAAATAAGCTCCAATTGATAATAAATACGTGTTTCAAGCGCTAGTTTTAAAGGATCTGCGCCATTTTTTCTGGCGTATTCAGCGACTAGTGGGGTTTATTGGTAATGTTTTTATATATATATTGAATTTGGTCTCGATAGTTTATCTATATACTCCTGTTATAGACATCAAAGGTTTTTGATATCCCTAAATAACTTGTTGTTTTTTGCGAGTACTTAAAGTTCCAAGTCTTATTTATCTCCATCTAATCAATTAAAACGCTGAACCTTTTTAAGTTCGTTCTCAATATCAAATGAGGTAATCGTATTACCATTTTAGCAAATACTTGTATGGTCTAAAAAGGTTCGCTTCTTTAGTTGTAACCTATAAAATTCGATTGTCCCCAACTTTTGATTATCGGTAAAGTTCATATTGAATGGG
>NZ_NQMR01000188.1 GCF_002276045.1 Pseudoalteromonas sp. NBT06-2
AAGTGGCTTGGGTATATACTGAACCATTTTCTGCAACACCAGGGTGCTTTTTAGTGATACGTCCGATATCATCACGCATGTTTGTATAGCTAGGTGCTAACATCATCACACCGTATGGCGTCATAAGTTGTTTATTAATTTGGGTTAATATTTTATTTATTTGCGCTTCATTAGCTGCGCCACTGAGTATAGCCCAACTTTGAGGGTTAAGGTAAATTCGCCCTTCTAAATCTGTCTCAATACCAAAAGTAACATTATCATCCGTTATGATCTGTATGTAGAATTCGGTTTATAAATTTTAATTTTGTATCCGGGTGCAGTAAAATGCCATCAGGCATTTCTCCGCTAATTGATTGCTGTGATAAAACATTTGTCTAGGTAACCAATGATTTACAAGCTCATTGAAATCTTGTTCTGGTGTTTCAATTTTTATACGGCCTTGAGCTTGATTGATATAGTCTAAGTAGATTTTCTTTTGTTGTTCAAAAGCAAACGGTTGTTCAAAGTACTTACTTTGAATTAGTGTTATTTCATCTGCATTTTTAGCTGGTCCAAATAAAAACTTAAATGACTTTTCCTCATCATACTCAAGCGCAATTGAATACTGTAAAACAGCTAAAGGTGTTTCATAAATTGCATTTGAATTACTTAATTTCTCTTGTTTAATACTATCGGGATCATGAAGCCCGCCCTCGCCTTCAAATTTGCTTTGATTTGCACACCAAGACGTTGGTTTCATATCTGAAATTAAAAATGTTTTATCCTTAAAGTTCTGTTGTATAAAGTGATCTTCGACTTTTTGATATGGAGTAATACTTGATGCAATAATGCCATTAAGTTGTGCATCAAATACTGCTGATTGATTCATTCATGACATATATCCAATAGAAAAATAAGGATAAATACTAATATTTCTTTTTATATGTGAGAGATTTTTAACACTTAGCTGCCAAAGCTCAACAACATCATCTTTTGATAAACTCAAAACCAAAGTAACTTTTAAACCACTTTGTTCTATTACCCAACTTATTTCACTAGTAGTTAAAGTAAATTTAAATTTATCGGGCTTACTTCTTACAGGCTCATAAGGGACTGAAAATAATTCATCCGTTGACTCATCTTTTACATAAAAGAATCTACCTAGATGATGGGTATAATAATTATGCTCGGGTTGCATAAATGTTTTAGCTTCATTATTTGGTCCATTTGAATATTTAGTAGGCCCAGGTTGCATAAATTGTGAAACAGCATAACCCCTGCAATTCATTTGGATCATCATTTTACGATTCCACAAAAAACCAGCTGCGTTCGGCATACTAAGAGGAGAGTCTAGCTGTACTTTATATTGTGGTGAGATAATTAACTTTGGTTCAATAATAGACATTTTCACTTCCTAAATCACTATTTAGAGCATTTTGTATTACTAGTATTTGTTCATTTTTAAAGTGGGTAAAAACGAATAATAAAAACCACCATAAGTGCAAAAAAACCTAGTGTAAGTATTAATAAAACAATACCTTGCATAGAGGCATAACCCGTTTTTCTTTGATAGACAACGTCGTTTGCAAGAATATTTTATTGCTTATCATTTTATTCCTCCCTACCAAACTAAAAAAAGAAATTATTTACTATAAAAACACAAGTTGAAAGCGCTTACATTAATTGTAACGAAGTTTTTTTAAACAAGTGAGATAAGTATTAATTTTTAGGGTATCTTCATTGCTATTTAACAAAAAATGGATAAAAGAACAAAAAATACACTGCACAACTTAACAATGAATTACTACTTAATTACAGTAAGTTAAGTATAAAAACATAAAAAAACTGAACATAAATGTAACTAATCCGTAAATTTTCATTGACGTAACTAACATTTTAAATTAACTTCATGTAAGCGCTTACAACATCTACACAGGACAACATAGTAAAAAATGAAAGCGCTTACGCTAAATATTACAATATAACCTATAATAAAATAAATCAGGGGATTTATATGAAGCATCAAATTTTTAGTAAAACCAAGTTGGCAACCAGTTTATCACTTATCCTAAGTGCCGCCTCTTTTGCACCAGCATATGCAGCAGAAGAAAAAGCAGTTGACGATATTGAAGTCATAGCAGTGACAGGTATGCGCTCAAGTATTAAAGAATCAACAAGACTTAAAAGAGATTCTGCGGGGGTTGTTGATGCGATTTCAGCTGAAGATATAGGTAAATTCCCTGATACGAACTTAGCTGAATCTTTACAACGCATTACAGGTGTATCGATTAACCGCGCAAACGGTGAAGGTTCACAAGTAACAGTACGTGGTTTTGGTCCAAACTTTAATATGGTGACTTTAAATGGTCGCGCTATGCCAGCGGCTTCTTTGCCTGGTGGTGGTGGTTCACCGAACTCTCGTGCTTTTGATTTTGCTAATCTTGCTTCAGATAGCATAAAATCAGTTGAAGTATACAAAACAGGTAAAGCAAATGTTGCAACTGGTGGTATAGGTGCAACTATCAATATTAATACTACAAAACCACTTGATAATCCAGGTTTACAATCAAGTTTTGGCGCTAAAGCACAATATGATACAACGAATCGTGTAGGCGATGATGTTACTCCTGAGGTGTCAGGTTTATTAAGCTGGACAGATGAAGAAGAAAAATTTGGTGTTTCGGTAACTGCGAGTATGCAAAAGCGCAACAGTGGTACTGTAGGTGCTTATACTAACCAATGGCGCACATCTGAATTTAACGGTACAATTGCGCAACAGCCTACAGAGCCTAAATCTGGCGCGCCAGTTGTAATTAATAACGGCCCTGCTATTGGCCAAATGTATTCAATGCCTTCTGATTTACGTTATACCTTGGCAGATAGAGAGCGTACTCGAACTAATGCACAGTTTACATTTCAATTCCGCCCAGCTGATTCAATCACCACAACGCTAGATTACACCTATTCAAAACAAGATCTTAATGAGCAAAGAGCTGAACAATCTATTTGGATGGATACCTATAAAAGCTCACTGACATTTGATGATAATACAGTAAAAACACCTGTTTTATACAACGAAGAACGCCGTGAACAATTACCACGTGATTTAGGTTTAGCTGTTCAAGAACTTAATCAAGTGAATGAAAATAAGTCCATTGGTTTTAATTTACAATACGAAGCGTCAGATTATTTAACAATTGTATTTGATGCCCATGACTCTTCATCTGAAGCCGCTCCTGATGCAGGTTATGGGAGCTGGGTTAACTTTGGTATGGGAGCAAATATCGCAAAAGGTCAAGGCGTTGATTACACAACAACACTACCTACTATGTATGTTGATTTTGACGATTGTGCACGTACAAACCTTAACTGTAATAATACATTAGATGCGTCAGATGTCGGCAGTTCAATTTTAGATATGAACTATGCATCACAAACAACAGATATCACCCAAGTGCGTTTAGAAGCACAATATGATTTTGAAGAAAGTAGCATTAACTTTGGTATTGAATCCCGTTCAATGGAAAGTCATTCATTACAATCATTAACGCGACATACTATGGGTAATTGGGGGGTTAATAATCCAGGCGAGATCCCTGATGGTTACTTAACACCTGTTGATATGCTATCTGAATTTGATGACTTTAATACTAAGGGCGGGTTTAGCCAAGGCTTTACTGGTAGTGCATCTCAATTAGGTAAATGGGCAGCTGGCGAATATGGCTTCGATTTTGTTGCCGATGGTGCCTTTGCCACAAACCGTACAATCAAAGAAGATATTACCGCTGCTTTTGTGCAATATAATTATTCTGGTGACTTTAATGGTCGTGCTTATAACATTATTGCAGGTTTACGATATGAGAATACAGATAGTACTTCAACGGCTAATATTGATTTACCCAATGCAGTGGCATGGGAAGGTAATAACGACTTTAATGTTAGATTCGGTAGTGCTAAAGAAAATTTCACTTTAGATAATAGTTACGATCACTTTTTACCAAACTTAGACTTTGATATTGAAGTTGTAGATGATGTAAAAGCGCGTTTTTCTTACAGTAAAACAATTGCGCGTCCTACCTATAACGATTTAAGCTCTGCTGCAACAGTCAGTGGCCCAGGTGCTCCAACGCTTATTCCTGGTGCGTCACCTGCAACAGCAAGTACTGGTAATCCAAGCTTAATTCCACTTGAATCTGATAATATCGATCTTTCTTTAGAATGGTACTTTGATGATACAAGTTATGTATCTGCCGGCTACTACCAAAAAAATGTTGAAAACTTTATCGGTATTGAGCCTATAACACAAAACTTCTACGGCTTAAGAGATGCGACTTCTGGTCCTCGTGCACAAGCGGCGATTGCAGAACTTGAATCTATGAGTTTACCCATTACAGATGCAAACTTATTCAGAATGGTTGCAGCTACTGAAAATGGTGTTGCATTTGACTCTATGAGTTATGAAGAATTTGAATCGACATACGATGTATTACCTAATAACGATGACCCTTTAATGGACTTTGTTGGTCAAACACCAGTAAACAACAAAGAAGCTAAAATTGATGGTTTTGAATTAGCAGTACAACACTTCTTTGGTGAGACTGGTTTTGGTTTCCAAGCGAACTATACAACAGTAAATGGCGATATTGGTTTTGATGTAAATGCACCAACAGATGTGACTCAATTTGCTTTAGTTGGCTTAAGTGATACTGCAAATTTAGTGCTTATGTATGAAAACAATAACTTCCAAGCGCGTATTGCCTACAACTGGCGTGATGACTTCTTGGCTAATGGCGCACGCTATCAAAATGAGCCTGAATTTATCGAATCTTATTCACAAATTGACTTTAACGTGTCTTACAACGTGAATGAGCAACTCTCTGTATTCTTTGAAGGTATTAATATCACAGAAGAAAATAGCAGGAGTCACGGTAGAACTTCAGCGCAATTATGGAATTTAGAACAGCTAGGCGCTCGTTATGCGCTTGGGGCTCGCTACTCGTTCTAATTAGTTGACAAACCCTGGCTAAGCCGCTGAATTAAATACGTTCAAGCGGCTTTTTCGGATAAAATATTTGAGAGTCAGTTGTATGAATAAACCCATTAAAAATATTGTAATAGTTGGTGGTGGCTCAGCAGGTTGGATCACTGCAGGTCTACTAGCTGCTGAACATAAAACAAATAATGATAATGCGATTACCATCACTTTAATAGAGTCACCCGAAATAAAAACCATAGGCGTAGGTGAAGGTACTTGGCCTTCAATGCGTAATACATTAGATAAAATAGGCATTAAAGAGTCTGAATTTATAGCGCAATGTAATGCATCTTTTAAACAAGGATCTAAATTTGTAAATTGGCAAGGGATACAAAATAACGATATTTATTATCACCCCTTTATGACACCTGAGGGCTACACTCAAGTTAATTTACATCACGGTTGGCAACACAGTAATTCAAATAAATCATTTGCCGATACGATTAATATGCAAAGCCATATTTGTCACCGGGGATTAGCACCCAAACAAGCTTCTACGCCAGAATATGCAAGCGTAACGAATTATGGGTATCACCTTGATGCAGGGAAATTTTCACACATGCTGCAAACACATTGCACCAAAGTGTTAGGTGTAAAACATGTTATTGCTCATATTAATCAAATTCATAATGATGAAAATGATTACATTACACATATCGAAATATCACCAAAGGGAAGGATTTCAGGTGATCTTTTTATCGATTGTAGTGGATTAAATGCTTTACTCATTGATAAACATTATAAAATCCCTTTCATTGATAAAAACCATATTCTTTTTAATGATAGCGCTTTAGCTGTTCAAGCTCCCTACTGCGACCCCGATGAAGATATTGCCTCTGCGACTGTATCAACCGCACAATCAGCAGGTTGGGTTTGGGATATCGGGTTATCAAATCGCAGAGGCATAGGTTACACCTATTCAAGCAAACATACATGCGATACTGAAGCAGAAAAAACGCTTAAAGCCTATTTGAGTGAAACAATCAACGATCAAAAAATCCAAAATTTAAACATTCGTAAACTCAACTTCAAACCAGGTCACAGAGAAAAGTTTTGGCATAAAAACTGTATTGCTGTAGGTATGTCATCTGGGTTTTTAGAGCCATTAGAAGCCTCATCACTTGCTTTAGTTGAATTATCAGCCAACATGATCAGCGAGGAGCTACCAGCGAATTTTGAACATATGAATATCATTGCTAAACGCTTTAACGAAAGGTTTGAATATCGTTGGCAAAGGGTAATCGAATTTTTAAAATTACATTATGTGATCAGCAAGCGAACAGACTCACAATACTGGCTTGATAATAAAACCCCTGAGAGCATTCCCAAACGACTAAAAGAATTACTGACTTTATGGCAATATCAACCACCCAATATTAATGACTTTGTACAAAATCAGGAAGTATTTCCATCGGCCAGTTATCAATATGTGATCTATGGTATGGGGTTTAACACTACAGCATATCCAACAGATAAAGCATTTAATAATATTGCATTAGCACAACGTTATTTTGCGCATAATCAAGAAACTAAATTAAAATACCTAAACGCACTGCCCTCTAACCGTGAACTTTTAAACCATATTAAAAATAATTGTTTACAAAATACAGGCTAAAAAGGTTAATGTTAACGACTCCCTTAATATATGAGGTGAAAATTGAATACATCTAAAATACAAAAAGTTGTTATTGCTGGTGGCGGAACCGCTGGCTGGATGAGCGCAGTAGCTTTAAGCAAATTATTAGGTAAAAACCTTGAAATTACCTTAGTCGAGTCCGATGAAATTAATACTGTCGGCGTAGGTGAAGCGACCATTCCCCCTATTAGAACTTTTCATAAACTACTAGGTATTAATGAACAAGAACTCATGAAAGCCACCCAAGCAACATTTAAATTAGGTATCGATTTTGAGAACTGGGGACAAAAAGACGACACCTATATTCATTCATTTGGTATGACAGGCAAAGAATGTTGGGCTGGAGAGTTCCATCATTTTTGGCTACATGGCAAACAAAAAGGCATCGCCTCAGATTTTGGTGATTACTGCCTAGAATTGCAAGCTGCAAAAGCGGGTAAATTTGCCCTTTCACAACAAGCTCCTTTAAATTTTGCTTATCATTTGGATGCCACTTTATACGCTAAGTATTTACGCTCACTTTGCGAAAAGTCAAAATCAAATCCCACTGGTGTCAATAGAATTGAAGGTAAAATATTACACGTTAACAAACACAGTACTTCAGGTAATATTTCTGCATTAACACTTGAAACAGGACTCATCATTGAAGGTGATTTATTTATAGATTGCACCGGCTTTATCGGTTTATTAATAGAAAAAGCCCTGCATACTGGATATGAAGACTGGTCACATTGGTTACCATGTGACAGTGCTGTGGCCGTACAAACCAAGTCTGTTAGTCCTGCACTACCCTATACGCGATCAATTGCCCATGATTCTGGTTGGCAATGGCGTATTCCCTTGCAACATCGTGTTGGTAACGGTTTAGTTTTTTGCAGTCGCTATATCTCAGATAATGAAGCCATAGATACTTTACTCAGCAATATTGAAGGCGAAACAATTAATGAGCCTAGAGTGATTAAGTTTAAAACTGGCAGACGCAGAAAAGGCTGGAATAAAAACTGTATCGCATTGGGTCTTGCAAGTGGATTTATTGAGCCATTAGAGTCCACCAGCATACATTTAATTATGACAGGTATTATTCGCTTAATGCGCTTATTTCCATTTAATGGTATTACGCAAACATACATAGATGAATACAATTCTAAATTAACCAGTGAACTCAATAGTATTCGTGATTTTATTGTATTGCACTACAAAGTGACCAACAGAGAAGATTCGCTATTTTGGCAACATTGTAAAAATATGGAAATACCTGAATCATTACAGCACAAAATTAATTTATTCACAGAAACAGGGCGGGTATTTTTAGATGATGGCGATATTTTCAGAGTCGACTCCTGGACACAAGTCATGCTTGGACAAGGACTCATGCCTGAGCAATTCCATCAAATAGCCCAAGTGATGAGTGATAATGAGTTTAAACAATTCTTAAGCTCGTTAAAATCATCAGTTGATAATGCAGTTGAACAACTGCCTAATCATCAAGAGTTTATTGATAAATATTGCCCTGCAAACTAATACAGTCTTTTTAATCAATATGCAGCCAAACTGGCTGCATTCAACCGTTTAATTTAAATTTCTTCATTGCATACGTTTGCATAATGCAGTCTTGTTTAGTTAATTTGTTTATAGTGGTCTTAATCCACGATCACCTTAGGGTTAAAACGAGCCTCACATGAAAAAATACTTATATAAAAATAAAAAAACTCTCGCTTTAGGTTTATCTATCGCATTATATGGCTGTACTGCGCAAGACATTTCAAAAAACAGTTCCCCCATTTTTACGGTTAAAAAAAGTCAATCTCAATACAATACTGATTATTTAACACGAGATGTACGTGACGATATATTTTATTTTGTCATGCCTGATAGGTTTCATAATGGCGATACCAGCAATGATATGGGCGATATCACTAAGCCAGAATCATATGGTGGTTTTAACCCTGAACGTAAAGGTTTCTTTCATGGTGGTGATATTAAAGGTTTAGAAAATAAACTAGATTACCTTGAAAACCTAGGTATTACTGCCATTTGGATGACACCTATATTACGTAATCAAGCAGTACAAGGTGATATGGCAGGTTATCACGGTTATTGGGTATTAGACTTTACAGAAATTGATCCACATTTAGGGAGCAATCAAGATTTAAAACAGCTGATTAGTGCTGCTCATAAACGCGGTATGAAAGTATTTTTTGATATTATTACTAATCATACTGCTGACGTCATTAAATTCAAAGAATGTCATGGTGAAAATGGTATTAAATGGTCATTAGATTCAGGGTTATGTGAATATAAAAGCCAAAAGCAAGTTAAAAATGGCGATAAATACACAGTTATCATACCTGAAAATTCTAAAAACATAAAAGTACCACAGTGGTTAAATGATCCTCAGTTTTATCACAACCAAGGAGACTCTACTTGGCAAGGTGAAAGCGCTATTTATGGTGATTTTTCTGGCTTGGATGATATTGATACTGATAACCCTAAAGTTGTATCAGGCATGATAGATATTTTCAAAAACATTGTCACTGAATTCAAACCTGATGGTTTTAGAGTGGATACAGTAAAACATGTAAACACCGCGTTTTGGGCTGATTTTTCTCCAGCGATAATGAAACATGCTAAATCTTTGAACATACCTAACTTCCATATATTTGGAGAGGTTTACAGTGGGGATGTAAAAGTATTAAGCCACTATACAACCAAAGGTAAAATGCCAGCTATTTTAGATTTTGGCTTTCAAGGTGCCGCCTATGAGGTATTTGTAAATGAAACAGGCACAGACAAACTAAAAACCTTATTTGATAATGACGACCATTATAATGATGGTGATAGCCGTGCCGATATGAACCCAACATTTATTGGTAATCATGATATGGGCCGGTTTGCTCACTTTTTATCTAAATCTAAATCACCTTTAAACCAGCAAGAAAAATTAGCTAAAATAAAACTCGCCCATGCATTAATGTACTTTTCACGTGGTATTCCCGTTGTTTATTATGGTGATGAACAAGGTTTTGCTGGTAAAGGCGGTGATATGGATGCCCGTCAAGATATGATGCCATCAAAAGTAAAAAATTATACAGAAGATAAGTTGCTAGGCACAACACTCACAGCAGCAAATAATAACTTTGAACAATCACACCCTTTATTTACTGAATTTTCTAAATTGGCGGATATATTTAAATCACATAAAGCGCTGCGACAAGGAGTACATCATAACCGAGCTGTAACATCTGGTGGCCCTGGCTTATATGCATTTTCTCGTGTTGAATTAACTGAATCTGTAGAATATTTAGTCTTATTTAACACCTCAAATAAACTTATATCAGCGCGGCTTGATACAACAAGTGATATATATACAGATATCGAAACCAATGAAGCTATTAAAGCAAACTCTCGTAATATACTTCCTTTAAACTTAGCACCTTTAAGTTATCGTATTTTAAAAGCTGACTCGGCTATAAAGCCTACTCAATTAGGCCAACTGAGTTTATTAAACTTCAAAAACGGGGATCAGATTCAAGGAGATATAAATTTAAGCTACCAACTTGAAAAAGTTAATAACGCGGTTGTGCCTGTATTAGAAATGACAACCGAAATAAGCGTAAATGATAGTGAGTTTACTAGAGTTTCTTTCGATAATACTTTGCCATTAACAGCTCAATTCAATGTTAGTGATTATGCTAATGGCAGTACTGTAAAAGTAAAATCTGTAGTGACTAATTTTGCAGGTGAAACGTTAAAACTGATTTCAGAATTTATCATTACTAAGTAATAAAACAGACTCAATAAAAGTCCACTCTAATAATTAAAAGTAGTTTTTTATTTGCTACAAATGTTTTATTAATAATTTTCATATGACCAGACTCTAAATAAAACGCTTTAGATAACATGACTTGATCGCCCTTTTCGGCACCATTAAAGTAGTTATACCCATCTCACTTCAAGTTGCAGGATACAACTTTTGAAAGTTGTCATTAATCCTGCCACTTAACTTAGCACCGATAGTAGGTAAAGTAGTATCAAAAAAGTGGCTTAAACTTCGCCTGAAATCTTTTGCAGTGGCAAAATATTTATTATTTCGAGCATGCTCATTCATTACCTTCCAAAGCCGTTCTATTGGATTTAAATTTGGGCTGTAAGCAGGTAAATAATGCAGCGCTATTCCTAACTCCTTAGCTTTATCTACAGCCTCTTGTTTTCTGTGATAACCCGCTCCATCTAGCTCGAGGTTAATGACATTTTTATCCTTATATTTTTCTTTGATATGAGTAAAAAAATCAATAATGGCATCACCATTAACTGTTTTTTCATATTGTTGCGTTACTGTATCTTTTATACCCAAACCACTTCAA
>NZ_NQMR01000189.1 GCF_002276045.1 Pseudoalteromonas sp. NBT06-2
TATTATCTTCAATTAATGCCTTAACTAAATCCAGTTTAATCTAAGTCTTTGCCTATCCATACGACTTTGCCAATAATTTCTAGTTGTTCAAGTTCATTAGGTTTTAATAATTGATCTATATACTCTTTATTATCACTTATGAGTCTGACAGAGCCATCTATATATTGTTGCAAACGTTTAGCATAGAGTTCTTCTCCTATTCTAATGACGTAAATTAAGCCTTCACTGAGTTTTTTGTCTGATAGGTCAACCAAAATTGTATTATTATTATGAATAGTAGGTTCCATCGAGTCACCTTTTGCAAATACAACTGCTAATTGGTTACTTGATAAGTTCTTGTAGTCTAACCATTTTTTTCTAAATGCTAAATGTCGTTTTATTTTCGCATCACCATTAAATGCGCCATGACCAGTACTAACAGAAATATGGTAGCCAGGTATTAAAGCAAACTCTTCATTAAATTCAGTTAATTCTACACTTGTACAATCATGTGTTTTTTGATTTTGATCTGTAAAAGCGGGTTGTTGATTAGTTTGAATACCTTTAATAAGCCATAAAAAATCAACATTTGCTTCATCTGCTATTTTTTCAATCACACTGAGCTTAGGATCTTCTCCTTTTAATATTCTACGCAGTGTACCTTCTGAAATGTCAATTTTTAACGCAAAAGACCTAATGCTATCAGGTTCAATGGATTTTTTTACGCGAAACGCAAGAGTTTCAGATTCATTATTATATATATTTTCATGCTTTATTTTTTCAGAATCAAGCTGTTCGCTATCACTTTTCTTTATTAATTTAGCCACTTAACGAATACCTTAAGTTATAAATTTCATCCATTTAATTTGTTAGCTTCAATATTATTACATAAAAGCTAATGTCAGTGCGAGATTGAATAATACTCAATCTAATGTTTTTTTAACGCATTTTTATAATTAAATATTGAAATGCGTTAATAATAGAATTATAGTGAGTTAAAAGTTACGCGGTAACTTATGATAAGTACACTTTAATTTAATAATATGCGCAATGCGTATGTTATGAATAATTATACACAACAAAATGCGTAGAATAAACAAGCAAAGAGGTAAGGAATGAGTCTATTTAACAAATATTCAAAATTCACCCAAAAAGTTAGAGCGCTCACGCTCAATGGTTCAGATGTCATGGGTTTAATTGCAGGTGCTATATGTGTAATAAATAATATTAGGTCGTTTTTTAGACTTTTTATAGGAATAAGGTCGAAATTGACCTGTTTTAATCGAAGTAAAAGTCTATTATATGTACAAGCTAAATTAAGCTCTAATTCATTGTTAATAAAGAGCTTTAGTTTTTAGTTTTAAGCTGGAAATGGCTTGGAACCACGCTTATAAAAATGCTTAAAAGGTTTTTAGCATTCAAAAATTTTCAAACGAGATATCTCAAGGATATGGAATGAACCAATTTGCAGTACCAAATGATCCAGCGCTTAATAAAAGGACACCTAAAGGGGCTGATATTTTAAAATATGCGAGAAAATTTAGAGGTTATACCCAAGCTGAATCTGCGGCTTCTTATGGTATTGAAGAACGGACATTACGTAGATGGGAAAATAATGAGTTTAACCCTAAATGGAATGATGTTATTGGACTCATTGAAGACGTATATTCACTTAAAGTTATTAAGCTGATAGAGGAGCTGAGTTGTGGAACAACAGATAACAATTAAAGAGTTGAGAAAAAATTTAAAAAACTGGGGACGATTTTGGCGAAGTAAAGAGTCAATTCAAGGATATGCGACTACTTCTATCAACGAGAGAAGTGACCAAACTTTTGCAAGTCGTAATCATTCCGGTAATATTTTTGTACCACAAATAATAGACGAATTAACAAATTTAATGACGCAACTTAGACCTGAATGCATTCGTGCATTACGTGCGCGTTATATTCATGAAGCCCCTTTAAAAGAAGCAGCAATATTACTAGGGTTTGAATCAAAACGATCGGCTGAATTTTGGTTAACAAAAGCTGAGCGCGAAATACTGAGTAGAATATAATTTTAATGAAACACGTCTTTTTTAAATTTTATTAATTCAGCCTAGTTCAGAAGTAGGGCAGAGTTGACCTCTTAATTTAAATTTTAATCATTATGATATATCTAAAGTGCGAAAGATTCTTAATTCAGATCTTTACATTTCAAACATGCTTAATTTATTTTTATAGGAACTCAACGGCTAATAACTGTGTGAGTTTTTTTTATGTCTATTCAAAATACTGTTGAACAAGTAAAAAAACACGAAGGTTTCAGACAACATCCTTATTATTGTACCGCTGAAAAACTCACAATCGGTTATGGCCGTAACTTAGATGATGCAGGGATATCAAAACAAGAAGCTGAAACATTACTGTTAAATGATCTCAACTTACGTAAAGCGGGTATTAAACGCAATATAAATACTTGTTACTGTAATGGAGCCCGTTTTGCTGTGCTGCTAAATATGGCATACAACTTAGGTTTGGAAGGATTATTCGCCTTTAAAAAAACCCTGAGTTATATAGAAAATGGAGAGTTTGAACATGCCGCAATTGAAATGCTTGAAAGTCGTTGGGCAAAACAATTACCAAAACGCGCTAAAGAACTCTCTTTGCAAATGAAAACAGGGGAGTGGCAGTCTTAATGAGTTGGTTAAGGGGGATTTTTTCGACTCAAATCACTGAACCTATCAAAGCTGTAGGGGGTATTTTAGACGAAATATTCACCAGTGACGAAGAAGAGCTTAATTTAGCACTGATCAAACAAAGGTTAAAACAACAACCCAGTTTAGTACAAGCTGAAATAAACAAAGTACAAGCTAATCATCGCAGTATATTTGTCGCTGGTGCAAGGCCCTTTTTAATGTGGGTATGTGGTTTTGG
>NZ_NQMR01000019.1 GCF_002276045.1 Pseudoalteromonas sp. NBT06-2
AGCATCGAGATCAACTGAAATTTAGAATTTAATAGGCCTTGGCGTTAACTTTAGCCTTTCGAGGGCGTAATCAAATAAGCCACCGGCTCTGCTGGCGGTAATTTAACTTTCGCGGAGAAACTTTGGTCATTGTAGTGTATAAATTCTCGCTCTACTCGTTTAAGTTTTTTATCTAAACTCGTAAGTTCGTCTATGGCATCGCGAAGCATATGGGTAATGGCAGCATGAATACCTTCATCTAGTAAGGCCGTTAACGTCGCTTTAAATGTTTTATACGATTTATCAATCACAACACCAAACTTAAGCAATAAACTACGCATTTGATTAATACAGGCAGTGCGTTGCTCAATTAAACGTTAGCGATCACGATGCAGGGCTAAAATGGCTTGATGATGACCTGTTTTGACAGGCACAAAGCGTATATACCCAAGCCACTTCAAGATGTGAGGTTCAGGACTGCTGAGCAATTCATGATCTAGGCGCATCTTTGCATTAATGGTTACTCCCTTAAAAAAAGATGGAACAACGAGCATGATTTGCTCAGAAGTCCCTGTAAGGTTGGTTTATAAATACTTTATGCAGCGTTATTGATTTTGAAAAGGGAATAACCATGTTCTTCAATCAATGCCTTGCCTAAAGTATTTCTAATTCCAACTGAATCCTGCATCTTGAAGTGGTTTGGGTATATGTGGCCTATCTTTTATTAATCAGCTTAAAAGATAGGTAAACAACCATGGGAATAGCACGTCAAAGGCAAGTGAGTTTAACGGATACCAAATACTACCACTGTATTTCTCGTTGTGTTCGTCGTGTACGTTGAAATGTACAGCTTTACTTGGTAAAAACATTTTAAATGTAGGACAGTGGTCACTTACTTTTGTCACGGACTTATAAGTTATTATGTAGTGCTAAACTTATAGCCCGACCTAGAGCACCGATCAGTTCAAAATATAGTCACCAGCGAGAGCCAAAATTTTCGTAGACTAGGAAAATTTTTGTAGGTCTAGTTATTCTCCATCAAGAAAATTTAACGCAGTATACGGAAATTTTAGCCTCACCCGCAGGGAATGGCCAAAAATCACACATGCTACGTTGTATCAGCTCGAAATAGCCCGCTATTCCATTCACTAATACCCCTTGCCTGTGTGATTTTTGGACCATTCTGGTGTTCGTATTTTAAACTAATCGGTGCTCTATACCCAAGCCACTTCAAGATGAGAGGTTCAGGACTGCTGAGCAATTCATGATCTAGGCGCATCTTTGCATTAATGGTTACTCCCTTAAAAAAAGATGGAACAACGAGCATGATTTGCTCAGAAGTCCCTGTAAGGTTGGTTTATAAATACTTTATGCAGCGTTATTGATTTTGAAAAGGGAATAACCATGTTCTTCAATCAATGCCTTGCCTAAAGTATTTCTAATTCCAACTGAATCCTGCATCTTGAAGTGGTTTGGGTATATTCATTATATTACTAGGTCGAACTATATTGTTAATAATTACTACTTTTGGGTTCTATTACCGAGCATAATAAATCTTGAAGCTTAGACCAACCTTCACTTTGTTGTTGTTGAACTGCTTGAATTGATACTGAATAATTGGCTGAACTATTAGCTTGCCTGTTTTTTTCAGAGTGGGAAACAAGTCTGCCCATAAGTTCACCTTCTTCTGCTACTTGTTCTTCTGTGACTTGATCTTGTGTTAAGGCTGATTTTGGGTTGATATTTTTAGCACTTTTATCACTTTTTTGTTCAGTAACCTGCAGGCTAAATTCAATTGATACATTATTTATCATTAAATTTGGTGTTGGTACAAACGAAAGTAGTGGTACAGATACATCTACTTTTTCAGTTGAGGTACTCATACCATCTAGTGTTACAGGTCTTTCTAATTGAAAATCAATCGTGCGAGTTTTTCCCTTGTTAAAACCCATTTTATGAATGTATTTAATTAATGAATTTGACATATCGCATTGTGCTTGAATTGTTGATGTTAACGGTGAAGAAATCAATTTTGACATGGGCAGTGCCCGTAATATTTTTGATGTGGTTGGCATAAAAAACTCCAAGAGTAATTGTCAATTAAAATTAAGGTAAATATTTGTTAGCACTGTCTTTTAAGCGGATCATCGCTTCAGGTGTCTCACCTTTTTTAATAACAATTTTAACTTTGACTGAATTGTTATTATCATCATTTTTGCAAACATCAAGCATGACGTCAGATTCGTCTTTAGTGCGCTCTTCCAGTGCTACAATATTTGCGTCTAATTCAACTTCTACGCGCTCGATATCTAAACCGTTTGTTGGGGCAAGACTAAATGAAGGCATTTCAATATGCTCTGATGTATCATCGTTAGATAATTTTATTTTCAACATCTTAGCTACCAAAACTTCTTCTTCATCTATGATTTGTGTATCGAAATGCTGTGCAAGACTTTTAAAATATTGGTTGTTGACAGTATCCTGAGCTTGTGAAACCGCCATTGAAATAGACTTAGTTAAGTCACCTAGACTTTTGTATCCCATATGTTTCTCCTAAACATTGATGTAATTTTTTTAACTTTAACCAAATTAATACAAAGACGTACAACATCAGGTTATGTGATATTTTTATTCACAAAGTTTCATGTTCGCTGTCTTGATACTTGTCAATACACAACAAAAAGTCACATTTGAGCATTCAATACGACATATACATGATATTGAACAGAGCAAAGGGCAGCTAAGATGGCAAAAAATATATTTATTTCAGTAAATTTTAATCGATATATAATCTTTTTTATTACATTCACTTCATTATCTAGTTTTGCAGATGATAAACAGCTTTGGCTTTCAGCAAATAATAAGGTTTGGCAAAGTGAAGATAAGGCCTCACAAGTGACTTTGTACAAAGAAATGCGCATAAGTAAAGACGTGAGTGATGTGACTGGCTTTTTTTTAGGACCTATATTGCGTCACAAACTCAATGATTATCTCAAAATTGGTGGGGCTTATAAGTTTATCAATATACGGGGGAATGATGGTCATCATAATAATTTAAATCGCTGGGAAATTGAGTTTACTCCAAACTTTTTTGTTGATAATGATAATTTGTATAAACTTTCTTTACGTAATCGTCTTGAACTCATCACTCAATCGGGAGCAAGCGATAAAAAACGTTTGAGGCAACGTTTAATGTTGACTAAAAAATTCACCAATAATCGCTATTTAAAATCAATGTTTGTTAGTCATGAATTAATCAATGTAATCAAATACGATAATACACAACTTGAACAATATCGATTTGTACCGCTAGGCCTCAAATTTAAATTAACGGAAGATTATAACCTCAATGTATTTTACATGCTCAAAAGATCCAATAAAGAAGACAAGAACTATAACCATATTTTGGGGCTAAATTTGTCATTTTAGCGAGATTAATGTGCCAATTAGCAAAACTAAAGTGTTTATTTATCGGTTTTTTTTAAATTAGAATATTTTGGTTTACGCATATTAAAAAGAGTTTATTACTTAAATTAAACTGCGGCATTTCATAGTCAAGCTCAAGTAAATACCTTAATCAACAGTGCTTTTCAACGCTGTGGTCGCAGATTTTTAGCATAGAAATAATACTGATGATTAGGTGAAAAATGCAAAAAATTAAACAAATATTGTCACTGCAAATTATTATGACGCTTTCTATGGGTTTGTTATTGTTTATCGGTGTTGGTGAATCATACAGGGTAATGCCTTCATTGTTGTTAACTGATGCATGTAATCAGGCACAATTATTAAAAAATTCAATCGAAACCAATCTGAAGCTGGGTATACCTGTAGAGTTTAAAGGTTTTAATCAGCTGGCTGATAATCTAGCTGAACAAAGTGATCAAATTGCTAATGCTCAGATTATCATACTGCATGATCAACAGGCTCAACATCATGATGCATTAATTTTGACTTGCAACATGACTGATAAAGATTTACAGCGTGTTTTAACGATAGATTGGCAAGGCTTGCTAATAGAGTCAGACTTTGATGACCATTATCAGATTACTTTGGGTTTAGCAGATAAAATTGGTCAAGTAGCACAACTTGTGATCACACCTGAACACGGTTTTTTTAAGCAAGCCATTAATGCACAATTTCGTTCGGTGATCATACTATCATTGGTATTGTGCGTACTGTTCCCTTTCATTATTTGTTTCAATCAACATCTGAAGATCAAATATGCTAAGTTGATGCAACAAGGCCTTTATCACTTAGCACTTTTATTGGTCGGTTGCTTGATCATTAATAGTTTGATAAACCTATATACGGCAGGTATTAAAGCTCAGTCTAATTCTCTTGCGCGTTCACTTGAAGCCCGCTTGTCTATACCTCTGACTTTAGGCTTTGATCTTGATAGCGATTTGAGTGGTTTCGATGAACTACTTTTAGAATATCGACTTAAAAACCCTGATATTAGCCACATTTACTTGCTTAATAATAGCAAAATCAGTAGTAGTAGTGTGACTGAAAGTCATCAGAATGAATACAAAAGTAAAGAGAGTTTAGTGTGTTCATCACTGTCAAGTGAAGCACAGCACAGTCAATATATTTCTATTTGTTTAGACCTAGTGGGTTCAACATATCAAATTGTGATAAAAACGCCGTGGTCTCGAGTATTAACTAAATTATGGCGGGCAGCACGTAATATATTGGTATTGCTTATCGCGGCAGTGTTACTGTTAAGTTTGTTTTTTGATGTTTTGGTGTCGATACAAAATACCAGAAACAGATCAAACAACTGCAACACCAGCAAGGGGGATATAAAAGACCGTTTAGTTAAAGAAAAAGTAGATAATGCAGAACTATTAACGCTTATTCGGCCAGTATTTGCACTTGGGGTACTGATGGAGGCGATTAATTTATCCTTTTTACCCGCTTATTTATCATCTCGCTTTGTTGACGCCGATTTTTCAGTATCTAGCGTTTTTGCTGTTTATTTTATTTGTTTTGCGATTATCTTGATCCCTGCTGGACGCTGCGCTGAAAATTATAGTTTACGTAACATGATGCTCACGGGATTGATTTTGTCGGTCATTGGCATTGGGGGCATTGCATTTATTTATGATCCTTTATCTATCATAGTGCTACGAGGGCTCAGTGGTTTTGGACAAGGTATATTGCTTATTGCAGTACAGAGTTATTTACTACGTCTGCAAAATTTACAGGCGACAGAACAGCTGGTGATAGGATTTAACATGAGTACTATATCGGGGGTCACTATAGGCGCACTTCTTATGCCAATGCTAGGTGAATCTTCGGTATTTTTGATTGGTGCTACCATAGGAACAATCAATTGTATTTACTGTTTTATGATGATCACAGACTTGGATCCTGTTCATAAAACAGGAGCACTTATTCAACGAGATGTATCCAATCAAGTAAAAATGCCTAAGCGATATAAATTTATAAAACTTTTCAGCGATTTAGACTTGTATAAATCGGTCATATTGATTGGTTTTCCAACTAAAGCTGTTTATGTTGGCGTACTGATGTTTATGATACCACTCCTGCTTAAAGCGTTTGGATTTGATATAGACACCATTGGCCAAATATTAGTTTTTTATTATTTTGGGGTATTAATATCTACGATAATGATAAGTAAATTTGGTGGGTTTTTAAATTATGTTTCGCTAATGTTATTTTTAGGCTGTCTGGGAAGTGGTCTTGGACTGATTATGCTAGGTATGCTTGGGCAGTTAGCGACTCATCAAGAAATGCTAGTGGGGAAAAGTTTTAAATTGACTGCTGTAATATTAGTGTCTGTGTTGCTGATAGGTATAGCACATGGATTGATTCATGCACCGATTGTCACTCATGTTGTTCGTTCAAAATCTGCATTGCTTGTTGGTCAAGCGACTACAGCCGCTACATATCGATTTTTAGAAAGACTAGGATGTATCGCTGGTCCTGTATTAGCCTCTTTAATTCTCGTGAATCACGATGGCACAATGAATATTGAATTACTCGTTCTAGTCGGTTTTTCTATTATCGTATGCGGGATAATTTTCATCTGGCCGAATATTTCATTTAATAAAAAACTTAAAAAGTAACAGTAATTACAGAGAGTAACCCTAATGCGTAAATCAACTAAGTTTTTAAACCAAACAATTTGGCTAATGATACCGGTGTTTATGATCTTTGCTATGAAGGCCTATGCTGATATCACTCCAGCAAGTGAATTTTGTCAACGACTACAACTTTCTGAGCATCAGTGCATGGAGGAGTCAAAAGAATGGAGCGAGCCGCTAACGTTATTTAAAAACCATATTATACCGACGGCGATCTCAACCGCTGATGATGTTGGATTCAAGGTACTTATTTTATCCCCTAAGTGGTCAACGGCCTATGATATTGCGACTAAAACTATTATCGAGCAGTTCGCTAGTCAGGGATTGAATGTGAGTTATACGTTGCTTAACTATCAGCAAGATAAAGATCAAGCAAAAGTGATTATTGATATTGCTGAAAATTTAGGGGTCGATCTCATTTTTTCTGTAGGGTCAAGCACCACAGCTTTTATGTTTGATTATTACAGCACGGGTAAATTGCCAGTTGTTTCGGTGTGCAGTAAAGATCCTGTATCCTTGTATCAGGTCGATGGGAAAATAGGCATGAGCCAAAGTAATATTGCCTATACCTCACTTAATATTGATGTTAGTACCCAAATAGATTACTTTAAAGAAAAGTTCCTTATTGGCCTATCACGAATAGCTATCATTTATGATATAAATAATCCCAGTTCAATTCAAACTCAGGTATCCCCTCTGATTAATTACCTAGAGCATAGTGATAATATTGAATTGACATTAATAGAAGTCGACTTAAATAAAGTCAATGATGGCCTTGCTCCACAAATGAAAAAATTCATTGAGGGATCCCAAAAACCTGGTGACAGTATATTTTTGATCACTGGCAGTACTGAATTATTTGAAAATATAGATCGCATAAATAAAAATGCCATGGCTTTACCTGTATTAAGTGTTACGCCTAGTCATGTTACTTCTGGACTTTCTAGTGTATTGATGGCTATTGGTGTTAGCTTTAAAACTAACGCCAAACT
Organism: Pseudoalteromonas sp. NBT06-2; assembly: GCF_002276045.1. Classification (GTDB taxonomy): domain Bacteria; phylum Pseudomonadota; class Gammaproteobacteria; order Enterobacterales; family Alteromonadaceae; genus Pseudoalteromonas. Next base: position 7,085 of record NZ_NQMR01000019.1, read on the forward strand.
AGCCGCTGACTATGGCGCTAGAATATTACAAAAAAAAGCTATCCCACAGACTTTGCCGATAGGGATCGTAGATACACCTGATATTTCAATTAATTTTAGCCGTATGCCTGAAAACACATCATTAAAACTGCCGTTTAAATTTTTTGAAGATGCCGTAGTGATTTACAATCATAAAGGGGAGGCGGTTAGAATAGATGGATATACCCAAGCCACTTCAAGATGTGAGGTTCAGGACTGCTGAGCAATTCATGATCTAGGCGCATCTTTGCATTAATGGTTACTCCCTTAAAAAAAGATGGAACAACGAGCATGATTTGCTCAGAAGTCCCTGTAAGGTTGGTTTATAAATACTTTATGCAGCGTTATTGATTTTGAAAAGGGAATAACCATGTTCTTCAATCAATGCCTAGCCTAAAGTATTTCTACTTCCAACTGAATCCTGCATCTTGAAGTGGTTTGGGTATATACCTTGGGGGAAAAATAAATGTGGAGTCGCCCAAACTTAAATGACACGAGCTTTTAAAATGTTGCAAAACCTGTATTGTTCGATATCACTTATCTTCACACACATCAAATAGCCATTTATATTAAAGAAACATTTGGCACCAGTTATACTATCTCCGGATTGAATCAAGAGGTACATCAACATAAGTTCAGCTATAAAAAAGCCAAAGGCGTCCCTCATAAATTTGATGCAGAAAAACAAGCCGAATTTATTGCTTTTTACGAGCAGCTTAAATCAACGGTAGCACCAGATGAACATATATTATTCATGGATGCAGTTCACCTAGCGCAAGCAACCAAAATCACAGCAGGTTAGATAAGAAAAAATGATGATAAAGCGATAAAAACAACTGGCAGCCGTTCTCGCATTAATCTTATTGGTGATATTGAATTAGGCCATTTGGGAAATGCGGTTATCAAAGAATATGAAAAAACAGTTAACGGGGAGTCAATCGTTAATTTTATGAGCATAGTACGTAAAAGCGATTTTGGAAAGCGATGAATAAATATGTAGGAAATGGCGAGTAAATATGCAGTTAATGGTGGGGGCTTTAGCTCGATAAAAGAATTTCGATAGCGAATTAGTGACTTTTTTTAGGAGCACATTGCTCAAAACTGCTAACACACTCGATAGTTGGATTAATGACAACTTTCAGGTTTTAAAACCCGTATTTTTAATGGTGACGGGTATATATTAAACTTACAAATATGGTGTAAATAAGTCTAAAGTTGAATTAACCACAACATATTAGCAGTCATTTTACATTCAATTTTTAAGTAAACAACTTTAGACAATTTGTTTAATAATTTTTTATTTTAAAAGGCTGTATGGTCAAAGGTATCTCGTAAGGTTTTCTTTGCCAATTGATAGTATTTCCTTGATGAAGTAGCTGAAATATCCATAATCTTAGCTATGCTTTCGTGAGATCGATTTTCGTTCACCCTGCGATGTAATATTTCTCTTTCTATTAAATTTAAATTTTTTATCTTTATTTGTAAGTGTTTAGATAGTCTATCTGATTGGACCTTTTTTTCTACTAAATTTTTTTCGCTCGTTATTATCTGTAAATCGTAAATATTATTCACCTTGCTTTCACCGCTAAAATAGTTTGTTACTACCTTGGCATTTTGTCTATAAAAATCCATGCATGTATTATAAATAATTTTGCATAGCCAAGGCTTTATGTCACGGATAGTTACCTTATCATAATTATTATATGCTTTAATAGCTGCGGTGCTCATTGCGTCTTCTGCATCATGTTTTTTGTATTTTAGATATTTCAAACATTGTTTTTTTAAAGTGTCTTCATACTTTATCCATTCATCCCAAAAACCGTCCTTATTTTTAATATTTGTCATTATATAAAATTCCTTATGTAGTTGAATTAAACTAATGACGTGAAGCAAATGATTATGTGAAAATTTAGGTACTAAAAATTTATTGTTTTTTTATTTGTGGCGCTGAAAATATGTTGTTTTTTTCCATAAAAGTAAGACTAGAATTAAATTGTGGGGTAAATGTGGAGTTTATGAAATTAAATTGATTTTTATAAAAAAAAATTAGGTTGTTGTTTTATAATTGTATTTTTAATGCGACATAATTAAATGCCACAGTTCAATCTCCATAGTTTGATCTATTAAGTACTTTCTAAAGAATAATAAGGAAGAGAAATATTGTGAGCGATTAAAATGAGCTAAAACAGCTTTAATAAATCGTATTATTAAACGATAAAGCTAAAAATTGTTAATAAATAGCAATTAAAAGTCCTTACTTGAATAAAAAACCAAAAAGATTCAGCTTTTGCTACTTTGAAACGTTAAACTCGGTTAGGTGTATGCCCAAGCCACTTCAAGATGTGAGGTTCAGGACTGCTGAGCAATTCATGATCTAGGCGCATCTTTGCATTAATGGTTACTCCCTTAAAAAAAGATGGACCGGCAATATGCTCCTGCATTGCTCTAGTACCTACATCCATGCAGGCAACAACGAGCATGATTTGCTCAGAAGTCCCTGTAAGGTTGGTTTATAGCGTTATTGATTTTGAAAAGGGAATAACCATGTTCTTCAATCAATGCCTTGCCTAAAGCATTTCTAATTCCAACTGAATCCTGCATCTTGAAGTGGTTTGGGTATATATCTTCGACTTTTATGGTTTCGTTGTTATTTTTTAATTGATAAACCATACCGTTTTATTAAGTTAGTTTTGCGATTTCTTCTTTTTTACGATAATTGTTCACATAAGACTAATCGAATACGTCTTTATAATGTTTTTCATTTATACACTCTTACCAAGAATCTTAGTTTTTTAGCTTATTAATACTTGTGTATTCAATTTAAATATGAAAACCGATATCGCAACTTATTTAAGATTTAGTAAATATATTTATTAAAACTGAATCATCAAATGAGTATTTATATTAAAACGCTAATAAAAGATTGTGGGAGGGCAATTGAAAGGGTGTTTAATGGAGCTTTTTATCAAAATAAATACAATGCGCGTATAAATTTTACACTCTCAAGATAGAAAAAAATAAGATGGCATAAGAATAATTAACCATGCTTTAAGCTTAGTATATTCACCTTATTTGGAGTAATGTGATGCAAGTATCTATTCAAGAATTATCTAAACTATTAAATCAGGTGCGGCAGACACCGGTGGCTGTGATTTTTTCAGGTGATCCTCAGGTTTCAGGTAATGTGCAATACAGAACAAATAATCCAAGAAATTGGAAAAGTTATAAAACAGGCGCTGAAGATATTGCACGAGCTTTGAAAAATATTGGATTTATACAAGTAAGACTATTAGAAGAAAATGCTGATCTCGCCAGAAAACTAAAGCTTTATAAAATAAATTTAGCTTGGTTAAATTCTGGTGGTTTACAAGGGCATGATAGTATGTGCCATGCTGCCGCAGTTTGTGAATCGCAAGGAGTTGCGTATGTCGGTCATCGTCCTTTAACTACCTGTATTCTTGATTATAAACCTTATTTTAAAAATTTCTGTAAAGTATTAGGGCTTAAAGTGCCCGAAGCTGTGTTGTGGAATGGAGAGCAGTTTATAAATCACACATTGAAAAAGCATACTAATATTAGGTCTTTTTTACATCATAAAGGGCCTTTTGTGATCAAGCCGGGGACAGGAAGAGCGTCTAATATGGTCAGTATTGCATATGACTCTAGAATGGTTTTAAATCTTGTTAAAGAGGTTCATGACACCACTAAAGACTGGGTATTGGTTGAAGAGTATTTACCTGGGAGAGAATTTTCTGTTGCTGTAACAGGGCGACTTATTTGCAGTGGTTTGAAGGATGAAAATATACAGCTAAATCGAATTGAAAAGCCATTTTGTTTTGCCCAGTTTGAGCGAAAACTTCAGCCAGGTATATCAATATTTACCTCTATAGATAGAGAACCTATCAGTGCGCAGCGCATTATAAAACTCGATCCCAATAATGATAGTGACACTCTGAAAGAACTTAATAGTATAGCTTGTAAACTTTATACTAAATTAAATTTGAAAGGGTTAATTAGAATTGACTTACGCCAAGATGAAGTTGGAAAATTACATGTGTTAGAGGCAAATCCCAAGCCAGACATTATTCATTCAATAGAAAAAACGAGTTTGTTGGCTTTAGGATTAAGTGAAGTGGGTATTAGTTATGATCACTTTATTGTCAGCCAGGTCGCTAATGCTGTTGAACATTATTTAGCGCAGTGGGGCGAACAATGGTTGGCACGTTTGAACGCTATTTAGAATTATCGATTCATTTATTTTTGTCGGTTTACTTACTTATCACTGTAATCAAATCAAAGATTCTGCGTTTTATTTCATTAATGATAATTTATTGACTTTGAATCCCACTTTAAATGCTGATGTGAATATATCCAGAGTCTTTATAGGAATTAATTTTAGGAGGGGATAATAATGAGCACCGAACTTGAAGTCGCATTGAAAGATATTGAGATAATAGCGGCTTATCTTGGTAAAACTGATATGACCGAAATTATCAAGTTGGATCTAAACCTACTTTTAAAGTTACGTAGTAAATATTATGACGGCGCTAATTTCGATGCGAGTGATGAACTTGCTCTTTGGAGTAGCATGGCAAATATTTTATCTGAACTAGGAACTGATCTTGCTCATATAAAACAATATATTGGTTTATCTCCTAATTTTGCATTTGGAAAAAAACAACTATATAAAAAAATTTTACAACAGCATATGAAAGTATTTGGCATTAGCGCTTGTTTATGGGTTTTTTTTATACTGATCGTTCAAAGTTATTACCTAATTGGAAATGATGTTGTTAGCAAAAATAATGTGTTATTTAAACAACGAAACGATATGAAAATAGACTTACTCAAAAAAATAAATTTACTAAAAAGAATGCAGGTATCTATTAATGAAAATATAGATTATCGCAAGATTAATAATTCTATTGATCTGTTAGATGAGCAGTTTGATGCAAATAGAGAAATATTAATGCAATGGAATTTGATATGGCGATTTGGGATACCATTTACACCTAAGTTTTCCATTTATGATAATGCTGTTTATTATGAAAAACAAGAAAATGCTAAAAATCAATTAATTAAAAGCAATTTAATTTTAGAGCGGGCATTAAAAGAATCTAGAAATATTTACTTCCTTAATAATATCTCAGCCAAATATATTTTATCATTGATAGAAGATTATATTTTACCCATTTTATACGGCTCTTTAGGAGCATTTATAAAAGTACTTAGAGATATATATCAACAATACAATAGCCATAATTTAATAAAACGTTCCTATTGGTATTGTAATTTACAAATTTTTTTAGGAGGGATAACAGCGATGTCTAGTAAGTTAATTTTTTTTGAAACACTTGTTATATCAGATAATAACCATTTGACTTTTTTCGTTTTAGCATTTTTAGTTGGTTATAACCTTGATAGCTTTTTTAATTATTTAGAAAATATGCTAAATAAAATGATAAAAAAATGAATCACATAATATTTTATTGAACGTCTTATAAATAACACAACTCTGTGGAATGACGATTAGCAACTATTTCGTTTTTATTATTGTGAAATAGCAGTTAATCACTGAAAAATTTGCGTGCTATAAGGATTAATTTGTATGACTGAAGTGAAAAATCATAAAGTTGAGGGTAAGGATGACGTGATTCTTAGCCCTCATTATAAGAAAATTTTAAATGCTTTAATGCCACCGACGTGCATGTCTATTGAAAAACATAAATACGCATACCCTGCATCTGTTCATATTAATTCAGACAATCGCATAGTAGAAGCAAAATTTAGCCTTGAAAAGTATACCGAAAATCCCACTAAATATATTCATAATCTAGGGCAGAATTATAAAAAATTATATGAAAGAGGAGAGGTTAAAGCTTGTGGTATCGTTTATACTGGTGTAATTAAATTATCTAGAACGAAGCAACAAGATGCGATCATATTAAAGTTAGATAGTGGTGATAGCTATCCTATTATTTTTATTCAAAAATTTAAAGTACGTTCAGGTGCAAGAGGTAAGGTTGTTTTTGATGAAATTGAATGTGAAATAGGCGAACCATTACTACCAAAACAAGATTTAAAATAGCACTTTAGATAACAGTATCAAAACATTTTCAGCACTTTTAGCAGGTAATCATTATCTCAACCTGCTATCCGCCACTATATGTTAGTTTATTAATGGAACAATAATCCTCATTTTCACATAAAGCACATAACTACCACATAAAAAAAGCGTATAAATATACAAATTCACTATGGTTTTTATCACAGATTGGCACAGTGAACGTCAATGTTGTATAAGTAAAATTATCACAAAAAATAAAGGTCGTTATTGTTATGTTCAATAAAAAAAATAAAAAAATAAAACAGCTTTCTGAGGAATTAGTGATAAGTTCAAGTCAATTTGATGCTATCAATCGTTCTATCCCTATGATCGAATTCACTCCTGATGGACATATATTAACGGCTAATTCACTTTTTCTCGATATCATTGGTTATTCAATTAATGAAGTTCAATATGAGCATCATTCAACTGTTTGTTTTCCTAACTATGTGGCTAGTAAAGAGTATACACAATTCTGGAGAGATCTAGCGAATGGAAAAATGCAAACAGGCCAATTTCAACGAGTACATAAACAAGGTCATGAAATATGGCTTGAAGCAACCTATTTTCCAATAATACAAGATGAGAAAGTGGTTAAGATAATTAAAATAGCGAGTGATGTTACAGTAAAGTATCAGGAGAGTATTGCACAAAATAGCATATTAGAAGCACTTGATCGTTCTTTAGCTATCATTGAATTTACCCCTCAGGGCGAAATTATTACAGCAAATGGCAATTTTTTAAACACAGTTGGTTATTCTCTCAATGAGATAAAAGGTAATCATCATCGTATTTTTTGTCATGAAAATTTTTATATTGATATACCTAACTTTTGGGGTGATATGGCGCTAGGGCAACCCAAAGTTGGACTGTTTCATCGTAAAACAAAATCAGGACAAGATCTTTGGCTCGAAGCGACTTATAACCCTATTTTTAACGCTAGTCGTCAAGTAATTAAAGTTATTAAGTTTGCAACTAATGTTACTGAACAGATCCAGCGTAATGACGCTGTTGCTAGAGCCTCTGAAGTTGCACATAGTACAGCAGTAGAAACGGCTCAAATAGCGAAGCAAGGATCTGATTTATTGGTAGACTGCGTTCATGTTTCTAAATTAATTAATTCAAATGTAAAAGAAGCGGTTGTTCAAACAACTGAATTAAATAAATGTTCGAGTGATATAGGTAATATAGTCAGCACAATTAAAGCGATTGCAGAACAAACTAATCTATTGGCACTCAATGCCGCAATTGAAGCTGCGCGTGCAGGACAAAACGGAAGAGGCTTCGCTGTTGTTGCTGATGAAGTAAGAATGTTAGCTGCAAAAACGGCCCAATCTACGACTGAAATAGAGAATGTTGTATCGAGTAATCAAGCAATTACTTCTGGTGTTATGCAGTCGATGTCTGACATTTCAGATATAACTATTGAAGGGACAGATAAAATCACTCAAATAACAGCCGTAATGGATGAAATATATAATGGTGCAGAAAATGTGACACAAACGGTTGGAGAGTTAAATACGTGATTTTCCCCTTAATAGTAGATTATTCAAATATCGATTTTCAAGGGGAATGTCTTTTATTGAGTTTGATAATTTACCGATTTATTTCGTGCTCAGTTTTGTATTCGTTTTTTGATTAATGTAGCTTGATGTTTTAGACTGAGCTCCGTTTGGTGTGCGACAGCGGACCTGATTGGTCTATACCCAAACCACTTCAAGATGCAGGATTCAGTTGGAATTAGAAATGCTTTAGGCAAGGTATTGATTGAAGAACATGGTTATTCCCTTTTCAAAATCAATAACGCTGCATAAAGTATTTATAAACCAACCTTACAGGGACATCTGAGCAAATCATGCTCGTTGTTGCCTGCATGGATGTAGGTACTAGAGCAATGCAGGAGCATATTGCCGGTCCATCTTTTTTTAAGGGAGTAACCATTAATGCAAAGATGCGCCTAGATCATGAATTGCTCAGCAGTCCTGAACCTCACATCTTGAAGTGGCTTGGGTATATAAGTAAAATCTCAACCACAATTAAGACACACATTTTTAACATATAAATCCTTAAAGCTTTTAAAAGATAATTTCTGTCATGATTTGGGTTTTAACTGAATTTGCTATAAAGCATTGCTCATGCGATTGATGATGCAGTTTTTCTAGCTGTGTTTTAGTGGGATGTTTATCATCTGAAAATTGAACATGTGGTCGAAGCGTCACCTTTAGCATGCTCATTTTTCCCTGGTTATCCTTGCCCATAACCCCCATTGCTTGATCAACATATTTATCTACTATGAATCCTTTCTTAGCAGCAAGTTGTAAGAAAAATAGCATATGGCAGCTAGAAAGAGAGGCAATGAAAGCCTCTTCAGGATCAACATTTTCTTCAATAGAATACGGCAATGGTACGATACTAGGTGATGAAGATGCCGCGATACTTGCCCCACCATCAAAATTCCATTGATGTGATCGACTGTATTTATAGTCAATAAATAGCTCTTGTTCATCTCGTTGCCATAAAATTTCAGCTGTGTATTGTGACATGTTTATCTCGATTAGTTAATATCATTATTACTGTCTTAATCTGTATTATGGCTTGACTCTGAAGTTTTATTAAAGCGATAATATTTCAATAAGATATGAGGATGGCTCACATCACTATGAGTAATAATATTTCATTTTCTGCGATACATACTTTTACTGTTATCGCGAAAGAACTGAGTTTTACAAGAGCTGCTGAAATACTGCATATAACTCCAAGTGCAGTAAGTCACCAAATGAAACTATTAGAAAGCCAAATGGCAGTCACCTTATTCTATCGTCAGTCAAAGGGCGTGAGATTAACCTTAGCAGGAGAAACACTAAAACAACATGCTACATCTGGTGTGAGAAATATTCAGCATGGCATTATTCAAAGCCAATTTTCTAGTAAAAAAGAAAGACTCTTTATTGCTGTGATACCCTCTCTTTGCCAATTATGGCTTATGCCTCGCTTACATGAGTTTATTAATAATTATCCGCATATTGAACTGGAGTTAATCGCTTTAGACCAATTAGCTGATTTTAACTCGGAACAATATGATGGGCATATTCATTTTGGAGCAGGTGATTACCCAGGTTGTGAAGCTAAATTATTATGTAATGAGACGGTTTATCCTGTTTGTCATCCAGACTTAGTGAGAGGCATTGATAATACTCAACTGTCGACGTTATTAAAAGAGCATCAACTGCTCATTTATAAAGCGGGGATTGAAGATGAGCCCGGTGGCGTTTCTTGGGGAGATTGGTTTAAATATTTTGATATTGAGAAACCCAAAGAATTAAATCAAATGTGGTTTAGCCATGTTTATATGGCATTAACAACAGCTAAATTTAAACAAGGTATTGCGCTGGCGTGGCATTTATTGGCCAAAGATGACATTGCATCTGGCCAATTATGTAAACTCAACGATGATACGTTAAGTACGGCTTACAATTATTATCTCGTTGCTCCGAATCGTTCATGGAAAAACGCATCATTTATGCTTTTTTCAGATTGGCTATCAGAGAAAATATGTGATTAGAAATAACGTTTATATTTAACCTCTCGCTCAGATATTCAACTAAAGGTATAGTTTATTAACTCAGGTCAATATCTGAATTAGTCGTTTTATTTTGTGTAGATATGGGTTTAGCTGTTTCACGACTACAGATTAAATAACCAGTGACATTATTGAGCATATCTTATTAATACGCGCGCTGTCATATCAATTCACTTGGATTGTGGCTTTAATACCTACATAAATATAAAACGCAGAAGTATTAACTAGCTGTTGTGTGTCCTACAACTTCTTGCTGCAGCTCATCAATTTTATGTAATAACAAATCAATTTCCTCAAGCGGTAGTGTGATAGTTTGATATTGTAAGTCTCGCGCTTGCACTATTGTTTGTTGTAGTTCTTTAATTAAATTGTCCGCAAGCAGCAATTGTGTATTATATTGATTCCACGACATTGCTGTCACTCCTATTTTTAAGATTTCTCATTATTTTATTGTTTCTGGTTAATTTCGCCGCTTTTGAATCAGTAATGAATACCTCTGAATTTAGATAATTATCAACGTTTTGTTCCATTGTTGTTACAGACCTCATATTTTTTGTGTATAACGCAATAGTTAAGGTAATTACATTTATCAAGGCCCATAATGCATTTATCTAAAAGTATTGCGATGATTAAATATAAAGGCGCAATAAATGATATTGATAGGCACCTTTTTATTACATTGACTAAATATACCCCGTGCATTTCCATGTAGCATGGGTATATATTTATACTCTTGTTTTGTGTGTTAATTATGTGCGTTGTATGAAGTTGAGGATTATTGATCCGTTAATCAGCTAACATATAGCGACCTTTAAGCTATTTTTGATACTGTTTTTCGCATCAGCATGGGGCGTGAGATTAGTCTATACCCAAGTCACTTCAAGATGTGAGGTTCAGGACTGCTGAGCAATTCATGATCTAGGCGCATCTTTGCATTAATGGTTACTCCCTTAAAAAAAGATGGACCGGCAATATGCTCCTGCATTGCTCTAGTACCTACATCCATGCAGGCAACAACGAGCATGATTTGCTCAGAAGTCCCTGTAAGGTTGGTTTATAAATGCTTTATGCAGCGTTATTGATTTTGAAAAGGGAATAACCATGTTCTTCAATCAATGCCTTGCCTAAAGCATTTCTAATTCCAACTGAATCCTGCATCTTGAAGTGGTTTGGGTATATATGAAACTTCAAACAAATGTTCATCATACTCTTGTTTAAAATACTTATAAAATTGAAGCAAAAATTATAGGCTCGCTTAATTTCCTTCCACGATTGAGAACCATTAAAGATATAGAAAATTCAAAAGTACTATTTTATGGTTTTAGTGAAAATGAACACCTCGCTGAAATTATAGAGATCGTGATAAAAAATAGACACTTAGAAATAAATAGTTTAACTGTTTATTCAATTTATTTTAGGAGAGGTATCGCTAATAAATTTATACAAGAAACATAGATTTTTTCAATTCAAAAGGTGGAGTCCATCTCATGGAATTAAAAAAGTTGCTATGTAGATTAAATGTGATTTTTAATTGTAGGAGTTTTATCTGGAAATATGATTGTATTCCACTATATGAATGCACAAATCTATACTTCAGCGATGTCAGAAGAACTAGATAAAGCGGGTCTAAGTCACACTATTAATATTGATAAAAGCCTGAGGAATTTGGTTAGTTTGGTGATGAGTCAGTTAGTTGTTAAAGTGGCTAACGAGTCTACACCGCTTGAAAAGGCTACATATAAACTGTTTGACGGTGATATATTGATAGGAAGTTTCGAAGCTCCACAATCCATTGTAAAACGTATTATTCGTTTACAGCATTAATCTAAGCTCCTTCGGGAGCTTTTTTATTGCCTGGTACTCAATAGTCGTTTCCTATCACCCTAGTAAATTAAGCGCTTGTAGCGCATTGTATTATTTTCATGCTACCATATAGGAAACCTAAGTTTACTATATAAATTTATGAGTGATGATTTAGCATATAAATGGGTATGGAATATACCCGAAATGCGAACTGTAAAACAACCTGAAGTCCTCAGTCCTGAAGAATTCTTGGACTTGATTGAGCGTCTTGATAATGAAAACGTTGATGCGCTGATTGCATTACGCAACCAATGTATGATGCTCATGACTTATTTTTCTTGTTTCAGAGCTGTTGAAGTAAGTCAATGGAAGGTCAAAGAATGTCTCTCGCGCACTGGAACGATCTGCCAAATGACAAAACTACGCAAGGAAGCTACTAAAGGCAAATATCCGATAATAGCACCCGTGGTTGTGATCGAACAAAGAGAAATGCTAAATAAATGGCTTGAGGCCAGAGTAAAATATAATATTTGCACGGATAAGTCAGGGTCAAAAGATTACATGGGCTTAGATCCTGATAGCAATGTTTTTCTTAGTAACTGGCGTGGAACTTGGCAAAATTTTTCTCTAACTCGCAAGATTAGTAAGGGGAAAGAGTATTTAGTTGCTACTGCCGTACAGAACTTACTAACCAAGCTTTATAAAGATTATGGATTTCCTAGAACCAGTAGCCACGGTGGGCGGCACAGTTTTTCAAGATTTGCACAAAAGCTACTTGAGAAGAAAAACAATCCCGATGCAGAACGTATATTACAGAACTTATTACATCATCGTTCATCAGAATCAAAGCGTGACTATACAGATGTAAATTTTAATCATATTAGAGAGTGCGCTAAAAAAATAATGCCAAGACCTAAAAAACGAGGTCGCAAGCCTAACAAAACTTAATTGATTGGTACTAGTTCGTGTGACACTCCGTTACTTAAACTGACACTAACAATTAAGGAGAATAAAAAAATAATGAAGAAATTTAAGTTTATAAATAACCAGTCCAAGAAAGAGTTTTTAGCTTTACCAGATAAAATCCAAAAACGCTTTGCCAATGATTTGAATGCTATATGCCAAAACAAAGAGCCGTTTAGTAAATTTAAGCACTTAAAAGAGAGTGTAGGTATTGGCGCTGTTGAGCTGATAGAAAACGGCAGGCCAGCGTATAGAACAATCTATGTCGCTAAATTTGCTGACACTGTATTCATATTGCACTCGTTTACTAAGACAACAAATGGCGTTGATAAGCAAGCTATGGACACTGCCAAGAAGCGCTACAAACTTATGCAAAAAGAAACCAAAAAATAATTATATCAACACTTGTATATATATCAGAGTTGATATATTATGTTTATAAGTTAATCAATAAGGTTTATAAATATGACTCTTGAATATAACAATATCTTTGAAGCAATCACAGAGGATAACGCGGAAGCGTCAGACCTTCAAACTCGCTCTGATTTGATGATTGCTATACGTGACATTATTAAATCAAATAAATGGTCACAGGCGATTGCTGCGGAGCAAATGGGGCTAACTCAGCCGCGTGTCAGTGACTTAGTAAATGGTCGCATTGAAAAATTCAGCATCGATAAGCTAATGAATTGCTTATACCGCATAGGCTTTCGCTTTAAACCTTCCTTTGCTAATAACCAATTAACTATGGCGGTTGAATCCGTCCAAGCCCAATAGGAAAATTGGAATAACTGAATTAAGGAACAAACATGGCCGATAATACCGAATTTTGCGATCAGATAGGTGCTGCATTAGCCGAGCTTGGAACCAGTGAAGTTTTATCGTGCATGGCAAGAACGATGGCTGTTATTGCGCAAAAACAAGGTTCAGATATAGAGTTCAATTGTGATTTGGCTGTTGTCTCTGTTGAGCGTAAGCTCATTAAATTAAACGGATAGGAAAAAATAATGTCGTTAACTAAAAGATTATTAAATGCAAAATATGCACTATCACTATCACTATCATTATTTGGATTTTTTTCAGCTTACTTATTGAACAAAAATATTGATTGGTTTTATTCATTATCAATCATATATCAAGGCGTTATTGTTACATTATTGGTAGTAATTGGATTTGCTTTAATTTGGAAAGATAGAACCCAAGAAACTTGTAAAGGAAACAAGAAACTATGAAAGAATTGGTAATGGTAAAAATTGCCTTGGCTCTATTATTTGTAGGGCTTTTAGTAATGATGAATGGGTCAATGGATTTGGCGTTTTCTCAAGGTTTTTCGGTAAGTAACGCCAATTATATTCCACCTGAGTTTTTTAAAGGTGTAGCAACTATATCTATGGGTCTAATAATCGCTGTTACAGGTATAACTGTTTATATCTTTAGTCGGTTATTCAGAACCTCAAGTAAATAACCTGGTATTGGAAAAAATCATGGTAGATAACTTTATTCGAGCAATAAATAGATTTTGGGATAACGTGGGTTCTGTTATGCGAAATCATAATCAAAATGAAATGATTTTCTTTAGTACCATACATTTCATAAGAAAAAGTATAGAAGCTCAAGAAACCAACTGGCGTTTTACCGCTAGTGCTATATCTACTATTCGGGGATTAGATAAGTGGGGTTTTCAAAGCTATTTATTTAAGAATAATAAGCATCCTAGCATTCGTATTTACGTAGAGTATTTAATGTCAAATACTTCGCATTTTTCAGGTGTTGATAATGGTACTTCAGATGATCCAGTTAATTACGATTGTTTCAAAGTCAAAAAACTAATTAGACTAATGGATAATTTAATAGATGAAACACCAGGTGCGATAAAAGAAAATGTTCAAGAGTTTATCAAACTACTAGAAATCTCAGAGCAAAAAATAAAGGAAGTACCATTTAGAGCTTAATGAACGAAACAAAAACATAAGGGAAAATTTCATGTTTTTTGAAAAAACTATTAGTAAGATTTTAAAAAGAAATCAGATTCGGGCTAACGAAGACTTAATTGAGCAGCTAAGAAGTGTTTATTACTTATATAGGGTGGGTAATCAACACTCATTAGTAAATATTGACTTAATTAAAGAAGCTTTATCACTATTTCAATCTCTTAATTCTCATTTGGATGTATTAAAAGACAACTATGAATTCAGCCGTCGGCTTATCGAACAAGGACCGGTAGAGGGGAGTACAGGAGAAATTATACGCCCTATAGAAGAGCTTATATTTAATACCTTGAAATGGTTAAATGAACAAGAAAAGCTTAATGCTAGCCAAGCTGAAAATATATTACATAATTTATATTACATTATAGAACTTCACTCATTTGATAAAAGTGCTGAACCAATTTTTCAACAGGTTGAAAATTTTTGTCAAAAAGTTACAAGCCAGGGAATTCTAAAAGCGGCTAATTTTAAATAGTTAAATATAGGAAACCATAGGTTTGTAATATCTAAGTTGGGCATATACAGTAAGCCGAAATGGGAAATCACTAAGCTAATCAAACTGTAATTAGCTTAGATGCGTAGTACTTTTAGCTTTCTCTTATAATGTAATCGAATGCTGAAAGTGATGCTTTTGCGCCTTCACCCATGGCAATGACAATTTGTTTATATGGTACAGTTGAAACATCGCCAGCGGCAAATATACCTGGTTCTGTTGTATGACACTTTTCGTCAATAATCACTTCACCATGTTTAGTTCGCTCAACAACACCGTTTAAAAACTCACTGTTTGGTATTAAACCTATTTGTACAAATATACCTGCTAGTTCTTGTCGTTTAAGCTCACCTGTTATTCTATCTTCATAATCAATCGCTGCGACTTTACCCTTTACTGCTACCACTTCTTTTGTGGCAGCATTTTTTATAATCGTAATTTTTTCGTGCGCCATGGCTTTTTCTACCAGCACTTTATCGGCTTTTAGCTCAGGTAAAAATTCCAATACAGTCACATGGTTTACCATACCCGCTAAATCAAGTGCGGCTTCTATTCCTGAGTTACCACCACCGACAACTGCTACATCTTTACCTTTAAAAAATGGACCATCACAGTGAGGGCAGTAAGCGACACCTGACCCTATGTTTTCTCTCTCACCTGGTACTCCTAGCTCACGCCATTTTGCACCTGTGGCAACAATCACTGTTTTAGTTTCTATTATTTCTCCGCTTGAAAGGTGAAGTTTTTTTGGTGCATTTGTAATATCGACATCTTTTTCAATTTTATCTACACGTAAAAATTCTTTAATCGTAATATCATAATCATTTAAGTGTGCTTGCATATTACCTGTTAGTTCAGTGCCTGTCGTTTTTGGTACAGAGATCAGGTTTTCAATGCCAACGGTATCTTTTACTTGGCCACCAATACGATCGGCAATCATAGTAACATTTAAACCTTTTCGTGCAGCATAAATTGCAGCCGCAACACCAGCAGGGCCGGCGCCTATCACTGTGACGTCTTGAAGTGGTAGTTGTTCTGTTTTTTTACTTTCTAGGATATAAGGAAAGCGTTTGGTCAGCTTATCAATTAACTGAGCAGTATCTATTTTACCATTTGCAAATAATTCACCGTTTAAATAAACGCTAGGCACACCTTGAATATTACGTTCATCGATTAACTCTTTAAATAAGCCGCCATCTATCATTTCACTGCTGATGGTATTATTTAGTAATGCAAACTGATTGAGTGATTGCACAACATCAGGGCAGTTATGACAGCTTAAGGATATAAATACTTCAAAATGCAATTTATCAGAAATATTTTTAACCATATTTGTTAGGGTTTTATCTAGTTTTAGCTCTGTGCCAGACGATTGTAAAATGGCTAAAATAAGCGAATTAAATTCGTGTCCACTGGGGATACCTGAAAAATGAATACCATTATTCTTACCTTCAACTTCTAAATAAAAGGTTATTGGACTACGTAAATTATCATCACGTTCTACTAATGATAAGTTATCTGAAACAGACGTTATCTGTGATAAAAAATCTTTTAATTCTTGTCGTTTAGTGTGTTCACCAGTTTGTAAAACTAGTGACACCTTGTTAGTCATATTTTGGGTATAACTTTTTAATGCGTTTAAAATATCGTTACTTAACATAGGGGCAACCTTATAACTGAATTCAGTGTTTTAACTTATAAATACAGTGAATTTAACTAGTGAATTTGATTAAAAAATTAAGGCGGAAGTTTTAAGTTATTCCGCCATTTTATTTAGCTGTTGTTAGATTTTGCCAACTAAATCTAGGCTAGGCGTTAATGTTGCTTCGCCTTGTTCCCAAGCTGCAGGGCATACTTCACCGTCATTATCACGAACATATTGCGCAGCTTTTACATTACGAACCATGTCTTTTGCACTTCTGCCAATGCCACCAGCATGAATATGAGCAACTTGAATTACGCCATCAGGATCTGCTAAGAATGTACCGCGATGTGCCATATGGTCTTCTTCAATCATCACATCAAAACCGCGAGTAATATGTCCTGTTTGGTCGCCAATCATAGGAAATTTAATTTTACCAATGGCATCTGACGAGTCATGCCATGCTTTATGTGAAAAGTGGGTATCTGTTGATACTGCATAAACTTCAACACCTAATTCTTGTAACGTTTGATATTGATTTGCCATATCTTCTAACTCTGTTGGACATACAAATGTGAAATCAGCTGGGTAGAATAAAAAGATGGACCACTTACCTTTCACGCTATCAGTTGTTACTTCAACAAATTCGCCATTGTGAAATGCTTGAGCTTTAAATTCTGGGATAGTTTTGCCTATTTGAGCCATGGGGTGTTCCTCTTTATTTAAATGTAAAATTTTTTTCGTTTTTTAAAAAGCATGTTTGCTTTCGATGGATGTATACTAGATTTAATGAAGAAATTAATAAATTTGATTAAACTGATATTAATATTCTAAAAAACTGAACGACTAATTAATCGTAATGCTGAATGAATAAATATGAACTAGAATTAATTCTCGCTGATTTACTAAACTGTCACTACAAATTTGAGGTTAAGGCATATGTCAAATAAAAAATTAACAACCGAGGTGGGCTGCCCTGTGGCAGATAATCAAAATGTTATGACAGCAGGGAAGCGAGGGCCACAGCTTTTACAAGATGTATGGTTTTTAGAAAAATTGGCACATTTTGATCGTGAAGTGATACCTGAAAGGCGTATGCACGCTAAAGGTTCAGGTGCATTTGGTAAATTTACTGTTACTCACGATATTACAAAATATACCCGCGCCAAAATTTTTTCAGAAGTAGGAAAAGAAACAGAGTTATTCACTCGTTTTACTACGGTTGCAGGTGAAAGAGGAGCAGCAGATGCTGAGCGAGATATTCGTGGTTTTGCTGTTAAGTTTTATACAGAAGAAGGTAATTGGGATTTGGTTGGTAATAACACTCCAGTGTTTTTTTTAAGAGATCCTTTGAAATTTCCTGATTTGAATCATGCGGTAAAACGAGACCCTAAAACGAATATGCGCAGTGCTACTAATAATTGGGATTTTTGGACCTCTTTACCTGAGGCCTTGCATCAGATCACGATTGTTATGAGCGATCGGGGTATTCCTGCAACTTA
Source organism: Pseudoalteromonas sp. NBT06-2 (assembly GCF_002276045.1). GTDB lineage: Bacteria > Pseudomonadota > Gammaproteobacteria > Enterobacterales > Alteromonadaceae > Pseudoalteromonas. The sequence continues at coordinate 25,180 of NZ_NQMR01000019.1, forward strand.
TCGTCACATGCATGGTTTTGGCAGTCATACTTTTAGTTTTATCAATGCTGATAACAAACGGTTTTGGGTTAAATTTCACTTGAAATCTCAGCAAGGGGTTAAAAACTTAACGGATGCAGAGGCTGAAATAATTGTAGGTAAAGACAGAGAAAGCCATCAAAAAGATTTATTTGAAGCGATAGAAAATAATGACTATCCAAAGTGGGCATTAAAAATTCAAATTATGTCTGAAGCCGATGCAAATAAAGTAAGTTACAACCCCTTTGATTTAACTAAAATATGGCCACATAAAGATTACCCTTTAATTGATGTGGGTGTAATGGAGTTAAACCGTAATCCAGAGAACTTCTTTGCAGATGTTGAGCAGTCGGCCTTTAATCCCGCAAGTGTGGTACCCGGTATTAGCTTTTCACCAGATAAAATGCTCCAAGGACGATTATTTTCATATGGCGATGCACAGCGTTATCGTTTAGGTGTCAATCATAATCATATTCCTGTAAATGCGCCGCGATGTCCGGTTAATAGTTACCATAGAGATGGACAAATGAGAACTGATGGCAATCAAGGAGCCAAAATCGGTTATGAGCCTAATAATAAAGGGCAGTGGGTAGAGCAGCCTGACTTTTCTGAGCCACCATTAGATTTACAAGGTTATGCGGATCATTGGGATCATAGAGAAGATGATGATTATTTTTCTCAAGCAGGTGATTTGTTTAGACTAATGACCCCAAAGCAACAACAAGCGCTATTTGATAATACGGCTGGTTCAATGGCAAGTGTATCAGATGAAATAAAGCTAAGGCATATTAAACATTGTACAGCGGCTGATGCGAATTATGGTGCAGGAATAAGCGCTGCGCTAAATTTATAAAATTACTGAAAAAATCAGAAGCGAGTTTGCTCAATGTTTTATACTCGCTTTTGATTTAATTTAGTCTAAAGTAATTTACTGTTGGTTTTTATTAGAGCTGTCCTGTTAGCGTGATTGAAAATCTAGGGGCGCGTTCATTTTTTCTTTGCTCTTGTCTTAAAAAATCACTTTGCGTAAACAGCTCGGTATGGCGAGTTTTATTTACTGTGTATTTATCATGAAGTAAATTATCCCCTTTAAGTCTCACTTTAAGGTTTTTAGTTACTTGATAATCAATAAAAGCATTTGCAGACATTTTTGTATCTACATTGCCTTGATAATCATAATAATAAAATTCATAGTGGCTTTTATCTTCTAAAGTTAAGCTCAACGAAAGCCCAGGTAGAATCTCATTTTGGTTTATTTTTATATTCCATTCATTTTGACTCACTCTTTCAATTGGTGACTTTTCTCCAGTGAAAGGATGGATCACTTCGCTGTCTCGCCACGTATAATTGGCACTAATTAAAGTATTATTGAATCCGATAGCTTCTAAACCAAAGTGAGTATCTAATTTAACGCCATATTCTTTAGCACTATCAATATTGCCATTTCCAGAGCGTTTAGTTAACAGTACTTCGTTAATTAAATCGCTGATTTTATGGTAATAAGGCGTTAATGTAAGACTGCCATTGGTTTGTTGCCATTGTTTTTCTAAACCCACTGAATATTTATCTCGTACTTCCGGTTTTAAATCTGGGTTTGTTTCTTCTAGCCTATTTTCATAGCTATCAAACCAAGGCACAAAACTTTTAAGATCAAGTTGGCTAACAGTACGTTGGTAATTAAAACGCATTTGATAAATATCATTTAAATCATATCTTATATTTAAACGTGGTTTGAGATAAGAAAATGTACGAGAGACATCATTTTGTGCATTTTGTAATGTATCAGTTATTAATGATAAATCTGTTTTTACATCTATCGTGGAGCGTTCATAAATTAATGATGATTGCAGGTTTAGTGTTGAAGAAATTGCAAAATTATAATTACTAAAAGCTTCATAGCGTGTTTCTTTAATATCATTGAGTTCAGTAGAGTGATAAGGTGAATTTGATTGACTGATAAACTGTAATTTTTCATCAAGTTGATTTATTGCTCCTTCGATACCAGAATCAAAAGTATGTTGAGGAGTTAATTTATATCGCCAGTTTGTACGCAATACATTTTCTTTTGAAGTATATTTTCGAGGCAACTGATAGTCAGGTTGAAGTACATCACCATTTAGAGAGGCGCTATGCCAAATTTTATCGTCAGAGTCTAATTTATTGCTAATAAACAGTAGCTTTAATTGATTGTCATCATTGACTGCATAGGTAATATCTCCGCTGATCTCCCATTTATTTCTGGCCCAATCATAAAGTAGCGCTTTATTTTCTTGAGAGTTAGTTATTAGGTATTCACTATCATTAATGATAGTTGCATCAACATAAATCTTCTCGTAAAGGGCATTGAGTTGCATAGCGGTTTTATCAGAATATATACCCAAGCCACTTCAAGATGTGAGGTTCAGGACTGCTGAGCAATTCATGATCTAGGCGCATCTTTGCATTAATGGTTACTCCCTTAAAAAAAGATGGACCGGCAATATGCTCCTGCATTGCTCTAGTACCTACATCCATGCAGGCAACAACGAGCATGATTTGCTCAGAAGTCCCTGTAAGGTTGGTTTATAAATACTTTATGCAGCGTTATTGATTTTGAAAAGGGAATAACCATGTTCTTCAATCAATGCCTTGCCTAAAGCATTTCTAATTCCAACTGAATCCTGCATCTTGAAGTGGTTTGGGTATAAATATTCTAACTTGGTTGATAACTGGATTTCTTTGTATAAGTTCTCACGTATACGCGTATTGGTTTGTGTATGAGTTTGCTCTGGGGAAATAAATTGTTCAGATGAACTGAGCTCAGTTGGATTAACAGTGTGACTTAAGCCATTATTTTGTACATCTAAGTCAGATCTGGCACCACGAATAAGTTCAATATAATCAATATCTTTAGCCTGAATATTGTCAAGTTCGTTGGCGATATTATTTTCTTTACCCGACATGCGTTTACTGTTAATTAAAATTTGATCACCGACAGAGCCAAATCCTCGATTTTGTGACGTATTGTTCATTGAGTTTAATAAACGGTTAGCGCCCGGTGTTTTTTCTAAAATGTCGTATAAGGTTTGCGGCTCAAACGCCATGAAAAAACTAGTATCATATTTATCGATATTTGAAGTATTAGTCGTGGATTCACTGGCACAGCTAGCATTTGAAAATCCGAGTAAAAGGGGACCTGTGCCTAGTAAAAAACAAGATAAAATAGCTTTACGTATCGTCGCGTATTTAAAAAAACGATATAGTTTCGTCTTAATGTGCAAAGGATTTGAAAAATTATATGCGTATAAAACCAACACTTTTAATCGTTGAAGACGAACCTAGTATTTTACGAGGCTTAACTGACCTTTTTATATTTCATGGTTTTGATGTAGAAAGCGAAATGGATGGCCAAAAAGGCTTAAACCGTGCTTTAAAGGGTCAATTTAGTTGTATTATTTTGGATGTGATGTTGCCCTCAGTGAACGGTTTTGAAATTTATAATGCCATAAGGCTGCAATCTCAAGTGCAACCAATTTTAATGTTAACCGCAAAAAATACAGAAGAAGATATTATTAACGGCCTTACTTTAGGTGCTGATGACTATTTGGCAAAACCTTTTTCTACTTCTGAACTAATCTTAAGAGTAACCGCTTTGATCAGGCGTTCAGGTTTATCTGGCAATGATTATAAACTCACAATTAACGATGATGTCAGTATATGTACACAAAAGTTAATAGGCACTTCTTATAACAAAGAAATGCGTTATACTCGTCGTGAAGTAACTATTTTAACTTATTTAAATCAGCAAAAAAAACCTGTGTCTCGTGATGAATTACTCAGAAAAGTGTGGGGGTATAAATCGACGGAACAGATAGATACACGAACGGTAGATATTCATATCGCTAAAATTCGTAAAAAAATTGAGATTGTCCCTAAATTTCCTGAACATTTAGTTACACTGAGAGGTGAAGGGTATCAACTATTTTGCTGTCAGTCGTAATATGAAGCAATTATTTTCAGACAAGCGTTTATTAAATTATCAGCAGCGTGTTAATCGATTACGATGCTTTACGTTTATTTTTTTTATAAAGGCTTTAATCAATTTGAAAAAGATCTTTTATTAGAGTACCAAAGAAAAGCAGAAAAAGTCACTGCTCAATTAAATTTAAAGCTTTTTAAGCGTTCAGTATTTGACAATGCGATGAGCACTCTCACATTTGATTATTACCAACATATTTATAATCCACTTAATAAACAAGTAACACGTGTAAAGTCTCCTCTTTCAACTCCTGAATATAATGAGCGTTTTACTGGTCTAATTGGCTATTTTCAAATAGATCAACAAGGTGAATTTAATAGCCCTGTATGGCCTGAAACTATTAATAATACTGTAAAATTAACAAGTGATGATGATGAAACAGCACAAAAACGTAAAAACCTCGCTATAAAGTTATATCAGATCACATCAAAATCTAAAGAATTAAAAACACTGATTGATGATAAATTATCGGCTGACAGTAAAACCTTTGCTTTAATATCCGATGTACCCGAATACCTTATTTTTTATCGCATTATACAAGTTAACAAAACCAAAAAACTGCAAGGTTATTTTGTTGATATTAAAAGATACTTAAATAGTAGAATTAAGCGCATTATAAAAATAGTCCAATTTGACACTGCCATTGCAATCAAAATACAACCGAATAATACACTTTCTGATAGTACTTTTTTTATTTATGAAACCAATGCTCAAGAGCAGGCTGAAATAACTCAAACTAAGCAATTAGACGCTCAATTAAATCAACTTATTATAGGTAGCCTAGATTTAAGGTGGCCTTTTAAAGGTTATAAACTTACTTATTCAACTTCAAAATTAGAACTTACAACATCGGCAATTTATAGCTTAAGTTTAATGTTATTTTTAATGGCTGGCATTATATTGGGCTGTTATGGTTTTTATAGAACCGGGGTTAAACAGCTAAAATTAGCAGAGCAAAGGCTAAACTTTGTGTCTTCAGTAAGCCATGAGCTAAAAACACCTTTGACGTCCATTCGCATGTATTCAGAAATGCTAAAATCTGGCATGGTGCCTTCTGAAGAATACAAAGCAGAATATTACGAATTTATACACAGTGAAAGTGAGCGTTTATCTCGCTTAATAGACAATATATTGCAGCTTTCAAAATTAAGTCAGCCTCAACATAGTGTCGATCCGAAATATACAAAACTTAGTATTTTAACGGATATCATTCGCTCTAAAGTATCTTCATTATTAATTAAAAGTGACTTCCAGTTAAATATATCTAACGATTTTGAACAACCGGATCGGGTAATGCTATTAGTTGATATTGATGCGTTTTCACAAGTTGTGATCAATATAACGGATAACGCGATCAAGTTTTTTGATAACGAGGTAATCCAGGATGAAAGTCGAAAAAAATAGATTTTATTTTTAATATTGATCCAAATAATAAAGATAAAATACTGATGGAAATTCGTGATTATGGCAATGGTATTACTGCAGAGCAACAAAATAAAATATTTGAATTGTTCTATCGGGGAGGCTGTGAGCTAACTCGCTCAACACAAGGTACAGGCATAGGCTTAGCCTTAGTATACGAACTGGTATTAGCGCAACAAGGCACAATTGAAGTACAGCGAATGACTCCTGGTTTAGCAATGAAAATGTATTTTAAATGTAAGCAGGTATAAAATTATAGTGGTTTTTAAAATGGTTTTATAGTTAAGAGACTGCGCGCTGTAATATATAAAATACTGTCACCTGGAATACTACTAACCCCCTAATATCAACTTTTTCATATCCAGGCTTTTCTGGTAATGGCCATTCAAAAATATCTGCTTTGATAATATTTTTTAAGAGTAGATCATCTTGTTTATTCTGGAGAATATCACCTTTATTATCTTCTAAAGGTTTGTTTAGTTTAACAGTGACTCCAGTGTCTTTTTGCTCCTTATTAAAATCCATATTAAGATAATTTTGAAATTTCTCAGCTAAAAATAATTCACTGCATGCCGCTTTATTATTAATTACAGCATGTAAATCTATCCGTTCCATATTCATAAAATGATCAAACATACTCGAATTCATAGTATCTTGATCTTTGAAGTATTGATTAAAAATATGCTATGAAACAACATTTAGACTAGCTAAAAAATCAAAATTACCCGTTTTATGGTTTAGAGTATTTTCTTCTTCAGAAACTTCAACGCTAATATGGCTAAATAAATTGCTCTCATCAATAAAAGTCACAAGTGATTAGGCTGGATTTTCAATGATAGTTTTTCTTGAAGATCAAAGAACTTATTTGTTGTATCTTGGGATATTTCGAACATAACGGTAACCATATCTTCAGTACTGCTGACATTAAATTTTTCTTTAGTTTTACTCTCCCATGTTTCTATTGCATCAAGGAATAACTGAGAGTTTAATTTGCCTTGCAAAGTGAAATTATTTGCTAAATCTCAAATTGAGACAATGCATTATCGCCATCATTAGTTTTATTTTTCAAAGTTTGTAATAAATTGACCATTTAAAATCCGCCCGTAGGGAATTTATCAGGTAAATAATCACTACGTTACATCAGTTTGAAATGCAATAAGCATTCCTAAAATGATGTGCCTTGTGTTAACTCACCTGATAAATTCTGAAACAAGCATTATCAAGTGGCTTGGGTATATTACAACTTTCAAAATTAAGTCAGCCCCAACATAGTGTCGATCCGCAATATACAAAACTCAGTATTTTAACGGATCTTATTCGCTCAAAAGTATTGTTTATATTGGTTAAAAGCATTCTTACAACATGTTACTCAATGGATAAAAAATGAATAGACTAAATATGTAGCTTAGTTGTATTTATCAAATTTAAAACACATTATATTCTGTGGCGTCTTGTTTCTTAATTACTTTATGGCCATCTTCGGAAACTCCTTTTTTCCAATAACTACTAATGTAGATATTTTCGTGTGCTACTTGTTTTTCATTACGAAAGTAGTTGCGTAATTGACGCATTGAATCAAACTCACATGCTGTCCACACTGATACTGTACTAGTTAACCATGTGAGTGACTTTACTGTGTCAACAAGTGATTTTTTTTCAGTAATCCATATAACCTTGAAGTTGCTCGGTGCTGCTATTAATTGTATATCATTAGTTTCAATAATTTTTATAATGGCATAACCTTCGGCATCATGTGGCAGTTTTTTAATTTTTGCAGAAAGGGCTGGCAGCGCGGTCATATCGGCAACCATTAAGAACCAATCAGTATGCGTATTCATCTCTTTTATTGTACCTGGCCCAACAATATTAATAGTGTCACCTTTTTTAGCATTCATAGCCCAACGAGCAGCAAAACCACATTGTAAATCTTGAGTAATATGGCGTACAAAGTCGATTTCAATAGTGTGATCTATAGGCGAAAAACGTCGAATGGTATAAGTGCGCATGATAGTTTTCTCACCTTCAGTCATCGTACTTAAATCAGTTTCTCCAATGGGGTTGAATAGTAGTTTTATATAATTACCTTCGCATTCATGTGAAAAGTCAGCTAGTGTATTTCCTTGTAAGGTTATACGTTGCATGTTTGCAGTAATTTTATTTGTACTTAATACTGTTAGTTGCTTGAGTGATAGTTTATTCATTATCTACTTAATAATAATTCTCTTTTGCATTTAGGTTAGCATCACTTTTCACAGCTGGGTAGTATTTAAAATCAAATTTATATTTTCAGTTATGAATTCTAGAGGTAATACTGACCTTTAGAGCTCATAACCTTCGAATTACTCATTTAAAATTATCATCTCTTTTTTTATGTTTAAGGGGATAGAGTAAGTTGTTTGTTTTTAAAAGCGATAAGCTGACCAGTAGGGCTTCTAAGACTTCATTAAACTTTGGTTTATTTTATGTTGCATATATATCACATGAAAAATTGAAGTAATAAAGGGATTTAACCAAAGTCTATCGCCTTTATTGGCGCCTGTTATGGTATTTATACGATTACGAACCATGGTGATCCAAGAGATATCTAAAATACTAGAAATGATATGGATACCTAAGTGGTTTTTGAATATAAATGACTCATCTAGATTAACTAAACCATAAATTAAGCTAACAAAAGAAAAAGTGGAAAATAAAATAGTAACAGCAATAAAGCTATTTGGTATTGTTAGTTCGGTATTTTGGTTAATTTTTTTAGAGAAATAATAAAGTTTATATATCAAGTAACAACCAAGAGTCAGTATGCAAAGCATAAGCGTTTTCACTATTGAGTCTTGTTGAAATACATGTGTTTTTTTTATCATCTTTTATTAATCGCTTTGATATCTGTGTCATTACAATAAAATCTACCAATAATTAATTATTATCGTTCAAGCGTTTGGAATAACGCGTTTCTCTTTTTAATTCGTTTTAAAAATAGCGCAGCTAGATCATCATGAGTATTTTTATATTGCGACGAAGCATTCTTTATTATTTTGTTCTAAAAGTATTCATCTTTTAAATTTGTAATGTGCAAAACTTGCTCTAATTGGCTTGATAAAATATCTTTCGTACCTATTTTCATTTTTATTGAAGTGTAGCACTAGCATATTTTAATTAAAGATACAGGCACTAATAGGCACAATCTATGAATAGAAGAAATACAATTAAATATTTTTTTAAAAAAATATATTTAAACATAAGTTTATCGATATTAGCATGCATATTTTCTAGTAATGTATATGCTAATACCGATGAAATAAACGTGATTGAATTATCACCTTTAACTAAAGGTGATCTTGTTTATACTTATGATGAAATGCTTAATTTCGATATTAAGAATTACCTTAATGAAAATGCTCCCCATTTAAGTCAATATGCTGAAATAATTTCACATCATGCGGGTCGAACTTCAATTAGCCCTCAATTAATAATATCTTTAATTGAGTTCAAAACACAGCTGATTTCAAGCTTTGAACCTGATATATATATTGATAAACCTTTTGGTTTACTTTCTAATAAAGTTGGTTTTTCACAGCAAGTAGAAGATATTACTACAAAATTAAATGTACTTTTATTTGGTAGTCAAGCTAGCCTAAACAGGCATCAAGAAATCAGCGATGCACATGCAAAAATTGCAATGCAAAGTTTATTATCGTTGTCGCCTGAATCGTTAGGTGGGCAAACTATAATTGAAATTAAAAATTTGCTGTTTTTAACATATGATCATTTATATTCAATTATGCCTGATGCGCCTGTTAGTGATAGTGCGAATGGGGATGCATCTAACTTACCACCTGTAGATTTATTACAGTTTCCATTCCCAGTTGGTGAATCTTGGCATGTAGGTGGTACGCATAGCTCTGAATCCGCGATTGATTATAGTAATGGTGGTGGCTGGGGCTCTGATGTTACACATTTATGGGTTTCAGCGTCAGCACCTGGTATAGTTATTGTTCATTCATCGTGCTCTGTTGAAGTGATCCATGAAGGAGGTTGGTCAACGAGTTATTATCATGTCGATAATATAAAAAATCAAAATCATGAGCGTGTTGAGCGTAATCAAGCAATAGCTAATTATGCTAATAATTCAGCACAAGCCTTATGTCAAGGAGGTTGGTCTGGTGGTCCACATACGCATGTTACCTTGAAAAAGAATGGTTCGCCGTTTAGCTTGAATGGTGTGACACTCTCTGGTTATAAAATACATGCAGGTAATAGTGATTACGATACAAACTGTAATAATTATTGGCTAGAAAAGAATAGTCAAAAATTTTGCTCTGCTTGGTTTACCAACCCAGGAGTGGGTTCCGTTGAGCCTATAGAAGTTGTGCCTTTAATCAATAATCAAATTTTAAATAATTTAACAGCTAATAAAAGTGAATCAAGACTGTTTACAGTCACTTTACCCGAAAATGCCAGTAACTTAAGTGTCAAATTAGCGGGTGGTAGTGGTGACGTTGATTTATACCTGAGAAAGGCAGTACAACCCACAGAAAAACTATATGATTGTCGTTCATATAATGATAAAAATGCAGAAAGTTGTTTAATCGAAATGCCAATCTCAGGCACTTGGTATATTCTAATGCAAGCATATAAAGCTTATAGTGGCGTTTCTATGCAGCTAAGTTATATTGAAAAAGAGAATGAACAAGTAGTAGTACCACTAAGTAAAGCACAAGTTATATCAAATTTATCTGCAAGTAAGTATGAAGCTAAAAATTTCAAAATAGAGATTCCAGCAAGAGCGACTAACTTTACAGTGAATACCGCTGGTGGTACTGGTGATGTCGACATTTATTTAGCAAAAAATAGTATTGCAACAAACAGTGTAAAAACTTCGTATTGTAGCTATGGCTCAGGTAATCAAGAGCAATGTTTTATATCAATGCCAAGCCAAGGCGATTGGTATATTTTACTGAGTGCTTACGATCATTATGAAAATGTGACATTGCAGGCTTCATATGCACCTTACAATGACACGACTACTAATGTACTTAGTAATAATGAAATAAAAAGTGCTATCTCAGCATCTACTACAGAACGATTATATTATACAATTGATGTACCTGTTGATGCTAAAAAGCTGGTAATTAATACATTTGGTGGTTCAGGTGATGCGGATTTATATATTAAACACGCTAATAGTCCAACAAGTTCAAATTATATATGTCGGTCAAATAGTGATGGTAATACAGAAACTTGTTCTGTAGATAATCCAAGTAAAGGTACTTGGTACATAATGTTAAAAGCTTACAGTCGCTTTGAGAGTTTAAATCTTCAAGGTGGTTATACGTTATCGACAAATAATCCAGGTGGATCACTTATCAAAAATAATATCTCAATCCCAGTTGGCAGGTGGCAGTACTATGCTGTTAATATTCCGGAAGGTATACGTTATTTGACCATATTAACATCTGGTGGCACTGGTAATGCTGATCTTTACCTAAGACAAGGTAGTAAACCGACTTATACCCAAAATATTTGTCGTGCTAATACGAATAATAATACTGAAGAGTGTAAAATAACGGCACCTGCTGCTGGTGTTTGGTATATCGGTATATTTGCTTATGGTGGCAGTGCATTAGGAGTAAATTTAAATGCAATTTGGGAGTAATAAAGTTAAATAATTGTTGACTCGATTGCATGAAGCAATTGAGTCCAAATTTATTGCCTTGTATGGCAATAAATTTGACTGTAAGTCTTTAAAAATCGCTACGATGGTCTTTATTCATACTCCTGGAAACTTGGATGCCATTCTGCCCTGGAATGCAAGACAGAGCGTGCGCTCTATATTAGCAAACCGTGCGATGATTCCGTAATTATGAGATCATTTAATATCTACAGTTGTATATTCAATTTTTATATTTTGCTCGCTAAAAGCGAGCAGACTTAGTTATTTTGATGCGGATAACCGCATCAGTCTGGGGGTATTTTGCACGGCTACACGCATGATGGGTGGTTTGGGTATATATCACTGGAATTGAGCCGTCATATCCATTCGCGCAACCACTTATACCAAAACCAACAGTTTTCCAGCAGAATAAGCTGCTAATGCAGCAGAATAAGCTGCTAATGCAGCTGAATATAAAGCTTTTAACTCTGGATCTTGGTCCCACGGTATTATTTCATTATTATTTGCGGCGACTGACGCCATCACAACCTCCTTTATCCGAAATTGCTGGTGTGTAAGTGAGAGTTATTGATTTGCATATATATACCCAAGCCACTTCAAGATGTGAGGTTCAGGACTGCTGAGCAATTCATGATCTAGGCGCATCTTTGCATTAATGGTTACTCCCTTAAAAAAAGATGGAACAACGAGCATGATTTGCTCAGATGTCCCTGTAAGGTTGATTTATAAATACTTTATGCAGCGTTATTGATTTTGAAAAGGGAATAACCATGTTCTTCAATCAATGCCTTGCCTAAAGCATTTCTAATTCCAACTGAATCCTGCATCTTGAAGTGGTTTGGGTATATGAATTTTAGTTATCTTTTTATCAGTTAGAATTTGTTGGCTTTCCGCATTTGCCATAAAGCTAGATAAAATATAAACAACGGGTAAAACTTTTAATAAACTCATAATTGATTTTTGGCCATTCCCTGCGGGCGAGGCTAAAATTTCTGTATACTGCGTTAAATTTTCTTGATGGAGAATAACTAGACCTACAAAAATTTTCCATATTAGCTCTGCTGCGCTGTTTTAGTGAGATTTATTGATTAGCGAGATCTACTGTTAGATGTTGGGAAGTTACAGTATTATCCAGAGTTTTTCTGCGTCGCATTATCTTAACTTTAACGTGTTACCTTGTTTTTGTTTCCTTTTGCCTTAAATGGCTGGTGCTCCCCTATCATCACTGTTACTTTTTATTTACAATTGTACCCGTAAATAAACATTAATGATTTATTTATACAAAATTAATAACAATAATCCAGGATAAATTAATGAAACACACATTTAAAAAACATTTATTAGCAATTGCTATTCCTGCAGTTTTTTCTACTGCTCATATAAATGCTGCACAGATAGATTTAAAACAAACAGAGCTAAAATTAGCCAGCCAGAACTTAGGTGCAACACAATTCATTATTAAATATAAAATGAATAAGCATCAGATAGGTACTGTAATGAGTACTTCAACTAAAGACTTGCAAGATAAAGCCAAAAACTTTGCTAATAATTTTAAAAATAATAATAATCTAAAAACACAATATATGCGTTCTATGGCACTTAAAAACCATCATGTCATTAGTGTAAATAAAAAAATGACGGCTATTGAAGCACAAAAATATATGCTAGATATGGCTGCGTCAGGGAATATTGAATCAATTGAATTAGATCAAATGTTACAACACTACGCAACACCGAATGATCCTAGTTATAGCTCTCAATGGCATTACTCAAATGAAACTTCAGGAATTAATTTACCTCGAGCTTGGAATAACGCAACTGGTAATGGTGTAACTGTTGCCGTACTCGATACAGGTTATCGTCCACACTCTGATTTAGTGGATAATATCGTAGGTGGCTACGATATGATCTCACATTCTCTAGTAGAAAATGATGGTACTGGTGGACGTGACTCAGATGCGAGAGATCCTGGCGATGCGATTACTCGTGGTGAGTGTGGTAACGACGAGCAAGGCAATCCGGTACCTAGAACAGATCAAAGTTCAAGCTGGCATGGAACTCATGTCGCGGGAACAATTGCTGCAGTTGAAGGTAATGGTCAAGGTGGTGTTGGTGTAGCTTATAACGCTAAAGTTGTACCAGTAAGAGTTTTAGGTAAATGTGGTGGTTTAACTTCTGATATTGCCGATGCGATTATTTGGGCTTCAGGGGGGTCTGTATCTGGTGTACCAAACAATGCAAATCCAGCATCAGTTATTAATATGAGTTTAGGTGGTCAAGGCGCATGTAGCTCAGTAACACAAACAGCAATCAATACTGCGAGATCTAATGGCGCAGTTATTGTTGTTGCTTCAGGTAATGACGGTCAAAATGCAAATAATTTTAATCCAGGTAACTGTAGCGGAGTAGTTAATGTTGCTGCTACTGGCCCTACAGGTGCACGTGCATCTTACTCAAACTATGGTGATGCTATCGACTTAGCTGCTCCTGGTGGCGATCAAAGATATGGTAATAACTATGGTGTATTATCTACACATAATACTGGTAGTAATGGCCCTAGCTCTGATACTTTAACTTATATGCAAGGTACATCAATGGCTGCACCTCATATAGCAGGTGTTGCAGCTCTGATAAAACAAGCTAAACCAAGTGCAACACCTGATGAAATTGAAGATATATTGAAAAGCACAACTCGTACTTTCCCAGCATCTTGTTCTGGTTGTGGTACAGGTCTTGTTGATGCTGAAGCTGCTGTTTTAAGGGCGAAAGGCAATACAGGAGGGGGTCTTAATGTAACCGAAACGAATCTAGGTGCTTCACAAGGTCAATGGGTTGATATTACAATTGATGTGCCAGTAAATACAGCATCATTTACAGTTAATACAATGGGTGGCACTGGAGATATGGATTTATATATACAAGCTGGAAGTTACGCTACCGAAAACAGCTATCAATGTAAATCAACAACACCGACTAGCACTGAGACTTGTACTATAACTAATCCTACAGCTGGCACTTGGTATTTAAGTTTATATGCTTATTCTACTTTCTCAGGTGTTTCTTTGACAGCACAATAAATTTTTTGCAGTATCTAGGCCATAAATATTATGGCCTCCAATTATCGGTTCTACACCGGTAAAAGCAAAGGTTTTAAAACCCATAGATTCGAGGGCGACGTTTCCTGATAGTACCATTAAATCGCCCAAGAAATTTTACGACCATATTTTTGTTTAACAGGCCATAATAAACGCCGGGCTTTAGCCAAATTAGCATTATCGGGTCAGCTATTAAGTGGGTCGAATCTTTGTTGTCCGCCAGATGCACCATCACGACCATTGTGTACACGATAACCCCCTGAGCTATGCCATTCGATCATCAGTAGATCATAATGTCCCCAACCAGCAGATAAGCCGGTTTTTGAATCAGTGAATGTGATTTGAATATTTTTTTTAAGTGTAACTAAATCGATCGTTGCAAACTATTTAGCGTAATTGAACTACGCTCAGCATCAGGGTTTGATTCTGCACCATGTTGGCGAAGTGGGCTCAAGTTTAATTGTTCAAGCCACCAAAATTGATTATTTTTTTATTCGCTGCATGTGAAGAGGAATATATCACCATAGATAAAAGCGCAACTGAAATAGCAACTGCCAGTGGTATTGACTTTTTTAGTATTATTAAGTTACTGATTTATAGTTGATTTATTGTTAATATAAAGCTTGGAGTTTAAGGTGAAACTTTTATAATTGATTAAATTAAAGATAACATTCTGTTTTTTAATCGTGCACTATGCTTACTTACTGATTAGAATCGAAGTAACATTATTAATAACACTTAAAGATATATGATTTCATTAAAACAACTGCACTACGCTTTAGCTATTGAAAAGACTCTGCATTTTAAAAAAGCGGCTGAAGCATGTAATGTATCTCAATCGGCATTAAGTACAGCAATCAATGAGCTTGAAAAACAGCTTGATGTAACAATATTTGAAAGAAATAATAAACAAGTTTTGATCACCAATGATGGGCAGTTAATACTTAATAAAGCAAAAAAAGTAAAATTGGAATTGGACGAGTTATTACAAATATCACAATTAAATAAAGCACATTTTTCAGCACCTATGAGTATAGGAGTGATCCCCACAATTGGCCCCTACCTCTTACCAAAAGTATTGCCTGAAGTTCGAGCAAAATATCCAGATTTCAAATTAAAAATCGTTGAAGAACAATCTCATACTCTAGTCGATATGGTTCGAAATGGCGATGTTGATGCTGCGATACTTGCCTTGCCATATCCAATAGACGGATTAATGAGTTTTGATTTTTGGCAAGAAGACTTTTATTGGGTATGCCATAAAGATGAATGTCCAAGTAAAGTAAAAGAAATTACCAGTGAAGAGTTAGAAATTGAAAAGTTAATGTTATTAAAAGATGGCCATTGTTTAAAAGAGCATGCATTAGCAGCATGTAGTTTACACAATAAAAAGCAAGATTCAGATTTTGATTCAGCAAGTTTACATACTTTAATTCAAATGGTTGCAGGCAAGCTTGGCACAACCTTAGTACCACAAATGGCGCTAGATCAACTTACCTATAATGAATCAGAACTCAGAGCAATTCATTTAAATGAACCAGGGCCACACAGAACGATAGCTTTAGTTATTAGGCCTAATTATGTGAGAACCAGAGAATTAATTCTGCTTAAAGATATTTTTTCTGCGCAATTATCTGAAAAGTGTAATTAAAGTACTAAAAAGTGAAAATTGAAAGTCCAGTTTTTTAGAATTATATCTTCTAATTAACCTGATTTAACAAATTTAAAAAATACATCACACTGGCTTTGTACTAAACAACTAAGGTGAACAATATGAAAAGTATATTAAATAATATAAAATCAATCTTTGAAAAAAGAGAGAATAAACAAAAAAGAACCCAATGTAATTACCCTAACAATTATTATGGCGATCAATGTTGCCAAATTTCATAATTAAGTCCTGCTTTGAATAGAGTTAATTCATGTTTATGGATTAACTCTTAATTGAAATATTGAGGAAATATGGCCGTTTTAGACATTATTAAAGCTCCAAATGAAAAATTAAAAGTTAAAGCACAACGCGTTATCCAAATTGAAAAAGTCCAAGGTTTGATTGATGATATGTTAGATACAATGTATGACACTGATGATGGTATCGGCTTAGCTGCTACACAAGTTGGTCGAAAAGAAGCAATTATTATGATTGATGTATCTGAAAAACGAAATTCACCTTTAATACTTATTAACCCTGAAGTGATCAGTGGAAAAAACATTGAAAAAGGGCAAGAAGGTTGTTTGTCTGTACCAGGGTATTATGCTGATGTCGAGCGGTTCACAAGTGTTAAAGTTAAAGGTTTAGATCGTACAGGAAAAGAGGTGCTTATAGAGTCTGATGACTTTCTTGCAATTGTATTGCAGCATGAAATAGATCATTTAAAAGGCAAGTTATTTATTGACTATCTTTCACCGTTAAAGCAGAAACTAGCTTTGAAAAAAGTTAAAAAAGTTAAAAAAGTTAAAAAAGCAATAAAGGAAGCTGTATTGTAAACTTATACTGATGCTACATGGAAATGCGTGATTTCAGCAGTCCTGAAGCATCTTGATTGGGTAGTAAGTTGTGTCGTTAAGTCATTCTCACAAAGATCTTATAACAAAAGGTTTAATCGGATTCACATCTCTTATTAGTTCAATTCATACAAAAACAATTTATCTCATTATTTATCCCTCTAAACATGCTATATAGTGAATTTAGCCTTAATAAATTCAAACAGAATCAAAGGAGTATTCCATGGATAAAGTGATAGCGTCGACTTCAAGATTAATAATACGTCAGATGAAAGAGGATGATAATGCTTTTGTTTTAGCGCACTTTAACGAACCTCTATTTATTAAGAATATTGCAGATAAGAAAATTTATAATCTTGAAGATGCGCAGCAATTTCTTATTGATGGGCCAATGAAAAGTTATCAAAAAAATGGTTTTGGTATGTTTCTTATTCTATTGAAAGATTCCAATATACCGATTGGTTCATGTGGATTGTTTAAACGAGACAATACAGATGATATTGATTTGGGTTATGCGTTAATGAGTCAATATCATAAACAAGGTTATTTGCAGGAAGCTGCAAAAGCAGTGCTTGATTATGCAAAAAATGAATTAAAATTAACACGTATTCTTGGTTATACAGCAAAAGATAATATCAACTCAGTTAATGTGTTAAATAAATTGGGTTTTAGTATGCAGGGGGAGAGTAAGTTAGTTGGCTACGATACTCCGAGTGTTAAATTTTCACTTGAATTATAAGTTTGACTACAAATCACAAAAGGAAGTTAAAATGAAATGTAAGTTAGTTGATGTATTTGCAAAAGACAAACTCTCAGGTAATGGACTTACGATATTTTATGATTTTGATGAACTATCATCTGAAAATATGCAATTGTTGACTCAAGAAATGAGACAGTTTGAATCAATTTTTGTTGTAAAAGGGGAAAATGGGTTTAATGCAAGAATATTTACAGTTGAAGAAGAGTTAGACTTTGCAGGCCACCCTTTAATTGGTTTAGCGGCACATTTACATGAGGAATATGGTCAAGATGATACACTCACATGGCATGTAAAGCTCAATACAAAAACAGTTAAACTAAAAACTAATAAGTTAGATCATTATTTTGAAGCGGCAATGGAACAAGGCAAGCCAGAGTTTATTAAAACGCTTTCTACCACAGATTCACAAGTATTTTTAGATGTATTTAATATAGAACAGGTTTCGAACTTGCCGCTTGAAGTGATATCAACGGGGTTGCCATATCTTATAATTCCAATTAGCGGCGGCATCGAACAGGTAAAAATTGATATAAATAACTTGGAATCTTTACTGGCCAAACATAAGGCTAAATTTGCATATATTTTGGATGTTAATACTTTTGAAGGCCGCACTTGGGATAATTTTGGAAAAGTTGAAGATATTGCAACGGGTAGTGCCGCAGGCCCTGCTGGCGCTTTTTTATGTAAACATAATAAAGTAAATATTCAAGAATCGTTTGTTATAAAACAAGGCCGTTTTTTAGGGCGACCAAGTGAAATAAAGGTCTGTATTGATGGCGATAAAAATGAATTTAGTAATGTTTATGTAAGTGGGCAAGTATGTAAAGTGGCAAATATTAATTTTGTTTAACGGATTTTTAATAAAGTAATCTGTATTGGTTTTTATTTTATATTTCTGTATCTGTTTTGTATTCTAATTATCTTTATAATCACCCCTTAATTTTAAAATGCATACTTTAGTTAAGTAAGAATTGAGAAAATAAATGAAAATAGAATTAACGACATCTGCTTCGAAAGAAGAGGCACATATTATTAGCCAAGGGATTATCTCATTTAATCAAAAATCAATCCCTGATTTAGAGCTTAATGAAGCTGAAGTTAAGTTTTCAGTATTTTCGCGAAATGATTTAAATGAGGTTACAGGTGGGATCCGTTGTAACTGTTATTGGAATACTTTGCATATAGAATTACTCTGGCTCTCACAAGAATGTAGAGGCCAAGGTATTGGCAATAAACTTGTAAAACAGGCTGAAATTTTTGCCAAAGAAAATGGTTGTGAAAAGGCATTTGTAGAAACTACAAGCTGGCAAGCAAAGCCTTTTTATGAAAAAGCGGGTTATGAACATGTTGCAACTTTACCGGATAGACCAAAAGGGCATGCATCACATTATTTAACGAAAACCTTAGGGTAAAGTTATTGAAAATAGCTGAGTATTTTCTATCACTTAATATTTAAATTACAAGAATATTGCTTATTGTATTGAAAAATATTTGCTAATAATGTTAAAGCAAAATATTTTTATGTAACTTAGGGTCAGAGACTCTTCATATGACTAAACTTAAACAATAAGCGAATTATTAGTATAAACAGTAGAAACTGCTTTTATCACATCATAAAAAGAGCAGATCTTTTGGTTTGTTTAAAAAAAATCAACTCTAAATCATAAATTAGTCTTCTAAGCTCGCTGCAATTGCTTCTTCTCTATCTTGCATTTCTTCAAATGCAGCTTTAATTTCATCTAATACAGAATCAACATTTGCTTGCTTAGTACTCTGTTTAAATTGGCCTGTTAGTTCATAATCGGCATGTAAATCACCCGCTTCAAATTGTGCCCACATTTCTTCGGCATAATGTGTTTTTGAAAGTTCAGGTGCAAATTGACTGTAATAATTAGTCATGTTTTTCACATCACGTTTAAGCATGGCTTTGGCGTTATTATTTGCTGCGGCATCTACTGCTTGTGGCAAATCTATGATCACAGGACCATATTCATCAACGAGTACATTAAACTCAGATAAATCACCGTGTACTAAACCTACACATAACATACGCATAACATAGGTCATTACGACTAGATGATCTTCAATTGCTTGTTCTTCTGACATTTCAACGTCATTTAAGCGTGGTGCAACATCACCATCTTCATCGGTGATTAATTCCATTAATAGCACACCATCATAACAGCCAAAAGGTTCAGGTACGCGTACGCCTGCTTCGGCTATTTTATATAAAGCGTCCACTTCTGCATTTTGCCAAATTTCTTCCTGTTGTTTTCTGCCGAATTTAGAGCCTTTTTCCATTGCGCGAGCGCGGCGACTACTTCTTACTTTTCGGCCTTCATTATATTGTGCTGCTTTTTTAAAACTACGTTGAATTGCTTCTTTATAAACTTTGGCACAACGTACTTCATCACCACAACGTACGGCATATACAGTTGCTTCTTTGCCACTCATTAGCTGGCTGATAACTTCATCGACTAGGCCTTCATCAACTAAAGGTTGGATCCGTTTTGGTGTCTTCATATAGTTTAGTTCTTTCTACTTCGCGTTGTTAATTTAGTACAAGAAATCATTTTACGTTAATAAAGATAATTTTTTAAGAAAAATTTAATTTTTTACTATTTCCCCTTGAAAGTTATTTTTTTATCCATATATCTTTAATCAGAGGACGCCGACAGGGTCCCAAAGTTAAAAGTAGTACATAGTTCCAAACAAACTATTTAATTTAAACGTTTTTCTAAGTTTATAGATAACACTCAAAACGCTCGTTCATTATGAAGAGCAAAACTAAAGATAATTCAATGTTGAATTATCAATATCGCTCAATGAGGATAATATTATGCGTACAGTAGATTTTTCACCACTTCATCGTTCATTCATCGGCTTTGATCATTTAGCTTCTCTTATAGATGCAGCAAATCGTAACGAAAAACAATCAGGTTTTCCCCCTTATAATATTGAACTGCTAAAAGAAAATAAATACCGTATTACCATGGCTGTTGCCGGATTCACCGAATCTGAGCTAGCTATTGAATCAGAAAATAATAATTTAAAAATAACCGGTACCAAAGCCAATAAATCTAAGATCGAAAGTAATTTTATTCATCAAGGTATCGCAGAACGTAACTTCGAACGTAAATTTCAACTAGGCGATCATGTTAAAGTAATGGGTGCTGATATAGAGAATGGTTTACTTCATATTGATTTAGAAAGAGAAATTCCTGAAGCAATGAAACCGCGCCAAATCAAAATTGGCAGTAGTAAATTATTAGAAAGTTAGTCAATATTTGATTATAAATAAAAATGAAACTGCATAATTATCTGTAGTTTCAAACAAAGTAGGATGCCCAAAGGGTCCACTTAAATAATAGTAAAACAAAATGCTCGTTCATTATGAAGAGCACAATACAATATCGCTCAATGAGGATAATATTATGCGTACAATAAACTTTTCTCCACTAAACCGTTCATTCATCGGCTTTGAACAATTAACTTCTTTAATTGATACGGCTAAACGAAATGACAAAAAATCAAATTCCATTCCATATAATATAGAATCTTTTGATGATAATAAATATCGCATCACTATGGCTGTCTCTGGTTTTACAGAATCAGAATTAAATATTGAATCTCAAAATAAAGCTTTAAAAATCACAGGTACAATAGTACCAGTAGAGAAAGTAGAATCTGAGTTTGTTCATCAAGGACTTACCATTCAAAATTTTGAAAAATCTTTCCAATTAGGTGATCACGTTAAGGTATTATCGGCAAATATCGAAAATGGTTTGTTATATATTGATTTAGAAAGAGAAATACCCGAAGAACTTAAACCTCGTCAAATTCAAATTGGTAAAGAGGTGTTAGTAGAACACTAATTTTGTTTATTTTTCGTTATTCCCCTGATTTTAAAGCCCGATTTATCGGGCTTTTTCTATGCGTTAATATTAAATATTAACGGTAACAGGTAAAACACCTTTTGCTGATATTTTCCCCGTTAATACTTTGCTTAAAGCATATAATGCAGGACTATTTATTTCATTTGAATTGAGGTCAATATAAGTATTGTAGGCATATGTTGCTAAACAGAGATCTGCCACTTGTTTAAATTTAGTAATTTCATAAGGGGTTCTTAAGCTTACAAACATGGTTTGCTTATTATGTTTTTTGGCAAGTTTTAATAAATCATAAACAGCTTGTGGACTAGTTACATTTTTACTTATTTTTGAGTTTACAGCTAAATCATCCATGCCGCCCATTTCTGCAGCACTTTGCTTGGGAGAAATATGGCTGGCTATTACAATATCAGCATTTTTGATCTGTTGGTGAACTTGATTTAAATCATAATTGTGCATATTGGTATAGGTAATTAAAGTTTTATTGCCTAAATGCGTATTAAGCATATGCTTTAGTGTAATAGATTTTGTTTTATCAGGCATGATCAAATGAATTTTTTGATTTTCCTTCAGAGGTAAAATGTCATCACAACCAGTAACTAACGTAATGGCATCATCAGCCAGTTGCTGCTCTAACTTTCGACTTAGATCACTGGCAAGTTGTGTTTTTGCTTTTTTTATTGAATCACTTATATCAACATCAAATGATTTTTCTAACTCATAATCATTTTTAAGCTTTTGGATACGATAAAATGAGCTATGGATCTCTTTTTTATCTAATTCTCCTATTTCTATTGCACAGACTATGGCATCAATGAGTTTTTCTAACTTATTAAAATCTAGCGGGCTCCTGATTTTGATTGGCATTAGTGCAATATCAACACCCGCTTTAAAAGTGTTTATAACAGCATCATGTTCGCTAAAAAAGTTAGCTATGCCAGCCATATCTAAAGCATCAGTAATAATGACACCTTGATAATTTAATTCGTTACGTAAAATATCATTGATCATAATGCGAGACATCGTAGCAGGTTTAAGTACTTTGGTGCCAGATTTGGTAATAAATTCACTATTATCTAATGCAGGGTATTGTATATGTGCAGTCATGATCATTGCAGGTTTTGAGTTTTCTATTATGTATTTAAATGGTGCGATATCCATTTTATATATTGTACCAAGATCGTGCGTTACAACAGGTAAACTTGTATGACTATCAACATCGGTATCACCATGACCAGGGTAATGCTTAATGGTGCTTATGATATTTTTTTGAAATGCTTTTACTTGTGATAATCCCAGTTTCGCAACTGTTTCAGGGCTCTCACCAAAAGAGCGCACATTTATCACTGGGTTATTAGGGTTTGCATTTACATCTATAGTGGGGGCGTGGTTAACATTAAAACCTAAATGGTTTAGTTCATTCCCTATAACTTCTGCGGTTTTAGCTGCATATACACAACCATATTTTTCATAAGTTGCTCCAATTGACATATTTCCGGTAAATGAGGTGGTATCTTGACGGTTGGTTCTAAATACGCGCCCTCCCTCTTGATCAACTGAAATAAGTAAAGGAAATTTAAAATGAGAATTTGAAGCTGCTTGTTGTAAGTCATAATTGAGTTTGATGGTTTGTTCTGGGTTTTCTAAATTGTCTGAAAATAAAATAATGCCACCTAGGTGACTATCACTTATAAAAGTTTTAATTGATTTAGGGAGTGTGGTTAATGGTTTACGTTCATTTATTTTAGAGATGGGTTCATCATTATAAAAACGTAAATCAATCATTAATTTTTGTGCAATTTGTACTTTTAAAGGTACATTTTGATGTTTTATTTTATTTCCAGATACAACTGACATTTAAAGTCCTGTTTTTAAAACCATAAAGTGGCTAAAATCTAAATTAGATTTAAATTCGTCGCTTGCTTTGAGATTGTTATTTTATATGAAAACCACCAATACAACAGATACTTCTTTAAACCAATATTATTTAGGCATAATGTCAGGAACAAGTCTTGATGGTATAGATGTCGCTTTGGTATCAATTTCTAAAAATGATAATAAAACGACCTTTGTAGTTGGGGAGGAATTTCCCTTTGATAATGATTTACGCAAAAGTATATTGTCATTATGTGAAACACAAAATACTTCATTACAAAATTTGGGTGAGATCACTGGTGAGTTAAGTTTAGCTTATGCCAAAGCGGTTAATTTACTTTTAAAGAATCAAAAAATAGCGCCAAGCCAAATTATTGCGATAGGTTGTCATGGGCAAACTGTATTTCATCAGCCTTGTGGTAATAATTCATTTTCAATGCAATTGGTTGATGCTGCAAAAATAGCAGTCAATACTAATATTACAACTGTGACTGATTTTAGGTCAATGGATATTGCTTTAGGTGGTCAAGGTGCACCATTAGTGCCTTTGTTTCATCAAGGATTAGTTTCTCAAATGACATCAATAATCGAGCAACCTCTCGTATTCTTAAATATAGGCGGTATCGCAAATATATCTATTATTAATCCACCTCCTTTAATTGGTTTTGACACTGGGCCAGGTAATGTATTACTTGATAGTTGGATGGCTAAAGTATCTGGTAAACGATATGATGAAAATGGTGGCTTTTCTGCAAAAGGAAAATGTAACGATACATTATTAAAGTTACTTGGTTCAGAAAATTATTTTGGTTTACCTGCGCCAAAAAGTACAGGACGTGAATTGTTTAACTTAGAGTGGCTTGAGCAAAAACTGACTTATTATAAAGGTGATATATCTGATGAAGATGTTATGGCGACACTTGTTGCTTTAACTTGTAACCCTATTGTTGAAGCTATCAATTATTTACCCTCCGGTCGCCTTTTAGTATGTGGTGGTGGCGCTAAAAATAATGCAATTATGCAATATTTGAAAACCTCATTACCAACTTGGCAAGTTAAAGTAACAGATGATGTGGGGATCAGTGGTGATTTTATGGAAGCGATGGCTTTCGCTTGGTTAGCACATAGATGTTTAAATAGACTATCTGGTAATGATCCACAAGTGACAGGGGCAAGGCGCTCTGAGATATGTGGTTCAATTACACGAATATTTAATAGTTTTTAGCAGAAGTACTTACCTTTAACGAAATAAATTACTGATCGTTAGTTTTTTGAATAATGCTTCAGAATTTCTAGTAATCTCAACTTGTTATTTTGAGAGATGTCTACTCTATGAAAAATGTATGCAATAGACTCCGCTAATGTGATTTGATGTAAGTTATCTTTTTTATTGAGAAGTAATTTATGGCATTGGCATTCTAACTCTTTGAATGATGGTACTTGCTCTACAAGTTCATTAATATGTGGTTGATCCATTTCATCTTGATAAACCCAATGACACTGCTCATGTAAGTTAATCAATAGTTTTTCAAATGTTGTTTCTGATAAGGAGGACTGAGCTCTCGTAATAGAGGCTAGCGCTATAATATGGTGACCCCAAAATCCAGGTTGTGCAAGGGCGCATTTTAATACTTCATTTATTCCAAAATTTTCTAAATGTTTGTAATCATGGTGTAAAGGGTATGACTTATGATTGTTGCCATAAAATGTAGCTGTAATAAACTCACAGAATCGCTCAATAAACCTCAGTTTTTGATTTTCAGTGTGTACCTCGTCCCATGCTTTTATAAATGCTAATAAAATTGATACATTGTGCCCTAAATATTCATTTTTTTCGGTACTTTGTTCTAAGTAGTAATCAAATATTTTTTTACTACAAGATTCTTGAAACCAATCTAGCATTGTGAAATATGCATATGGATATATTGCATGGGCTAAAACCCAATGTCTGCGCCTTCTAATAACTTCAAAAGGAAGTTCATTAGATTGTAGTATTTTTAAATCAAATTTAGGTTCTTCTATTTTGATTAGATTTTCAATTGTACTCCAATCTTCTTTTGGCCAATTAAACATATTTTTAAGAGACTTTACTGCTAAATAGCACTTTATTGCGTGTTGCTGATGTATGGTTGCCACTCTTTCTAATGCGCTATTTAGTTGCATGGTAAATCCAAGTTATTGAATAAAAATAATATTATAATTTATTATGCTAATAGATTATATGAAATATGTGGACTACACACTACAGCTTAACTTTGCCTGTTTTTGATATCGATTTTTTGCTTTTTCAAGGCTTGCACCATCCATACAATAATTAATACCAATACCATGCCTAAAGCGCTTAGAACTTCCGCTGATTGACCTCTTTATTAACGAAAATAGTATAAGTCGCATCGTTTTTTCTGCTGATTTAGCTCATTTCAATTTTTAAATTACATTTTCATGTCAACCAATTCAACTTTTAAGCGTTTATAGTTTTAAGTTAATTATTTCAAATCAGAATTGACTACATTTATTGTAAGAATTTTTCTGTATTTAAATTGAAATAAATGCAAAGTAATTTAGGGGAACCATTTTGTTTAAAAAGTCTAATAATAAGATGATAAATGACTATCGGACATCATTTATATTTGTAATGCTGTTATTTTTAATTGGTGGTTGTGGCGGAAGTTCCTCTTCAGAAAAAATGGTCGATATTGTGCCAGATCCTATTGTTGATGATGGCACAGGATCTGGAAATGACTCTGGTAACGATAATGATACACCAGTTTCTGATAGTAGTTTGAGTGTAGTCGGTCATAGCGAAAATAACTTAATGGCGATAGCGAGTGTAATCACACAAGAAAATGCACAAGTTATAATCGAATTTAGTTCAGAAAATACAGCTCTTAAACAAACCCTTAAAAGTGATCTAGGTAAAGAGCACGTTTTTACGATTGTTGGTATGCGTGAAAATACACCATATAACTTTAAAGCCATCATTACAGATAGTAATAATCAAGTTTATGAAACAGATATAGAAACACATACAACTGGTGATTTACCTGCAGATGCACCAATCGTTGAAGTTTTAACACATGAACAAAATAGCCTTGGTGGTATTACTTTTTTTGCTGCTACTGAAGGTGCTTCAACTTTTTATGGTGTAGATGAAGCTGGTGAATATGTATGGTATTTACATGGAGATAATATTCCTATGTCGGCATCCCCTGTTGTGAAATCTTTAGGTGACGGACGATTAATGTTATTGCTAACACGTGCTGTTTGGATAATTGATACCAAAGGAGAAATTTTACAAACATATGATTTGCCAACATATCACCATGATGTAAATTTATTAAGTAATGGTAATTTATTAGTACTGACCACTGAAGTTGCCACAATTAATAATGAACAAATCAAAGGCGATAAAATTATAGAACTTGATCAGCAAGGTAATACGTTATGGCAATGGTCTTCTTTTGAACATATGGATACAGAGCGTTTTCCGGGAGTATTGGCTAATCGAATTAATAACGGGCAAAAAGATTGGACTCATTCGAATGCGCTTTTTTATGATCCCCATGACGATACAATTCTATTATCTAGTCGCTCACAAAGCTGGGTGCTTAATATTGATCATCAAACGGGAAATGTACTTTGGATTTTAGGTGATGATAAAGAGATATCTAATAGCTACTCAGGTAGTTTTTTCACATTAAATAATGGCAGTTGGATGGCAAGTCAGCATGCCGCTATGTTTACAAACTTGGGTGATATTTTAATATTTGATAATCGAAATGAGTCAGAACTTGCCGGCAATATAAATAATAGTAGGGCGGTGCGTTATAACATTAATACCAATGAAATGACGGCTGTTCAAAACTGGGAATATATCGCTCCTAAATATACCCAAGCTTTAGGTGATGTTGATGAATTATCCAATGGCAATATTTTAATTAATGCTGGTGGTCCCGGTAGCAGTAATACAGCACATATTATTGAAGTAACACCTGAGTTGCCATCGCAAGTGACATGGGAGTTAATAGTCTTAAATACTGCTATTTATCGTGCAGAACGTATTAGTTGGCAAAATTTAATGAGTAGCTCTGTTGGTTTAGTCCAAACTCCGCCAAATAATGTAAATTCTCCCATTGATATTGCTAATTGCAGTGAAGCAGTTAACTTTGTTGATACCAATAATTCAGATAATTATATTGATTATAATTTAGATGGTAATACCAATGCAGATCTTTTTGGCGATGCGTTAAAACCAACATTAAGTGTGACTTGTGATGATGAAGTGTTATATGTTACGAGTAATGGTGCGACTAATTTTGATTGGATCAATTTAGGTCAAGGCAGCGCGATCCCTTCTACCATTTATAAAAGTTGGACGATACCGAGAAACCCTAACTTAACATCACAACAAGTGGCGATTCCTTTATTGGGCCCGATTGCTGTGACGGTGACAGGTCTGCAAATTTTTGGTCCAAATGAAAACTCAGCTGATAACTATGCAAATCCTGTAACGGATGGTTTATTGAACTATTGTGGCGGCCATACCCGTGAGTATCATTTTCATGAACGTGCAAAGTGCTTTTTTGAATGGGAAACCTTAGGAGGTGCTGAGTCTTTATTACCAGCACAAACGTCAGGAGTTGTAATGGCTTATGCATTAGATGGCTTCCCTATTATGTCACCTTGGGAATGTAGCGATGAAAGTTGTAGTAGCACAGTTAAAGTAAATAGCAGCTATCGTTATATTGGTACAGGAGATTATTCAAATGAAAACGCTTGGAACTATCATGAGTACCAAGCAGATTTAAGTCCACTAGATGAATGTAATGGTATGATACGTCCTGATGGCAGTTATGCTTATTACGCGACAGATGAATGGCCTTATTATATGGCATGTTTCAAAGGGCCAACACATTTAGTATCTGACAATAACCCGAGATTTAATCCGTAGTTTATAATTTATAGTTTAATAAGCCACATTTAGTGTAATAGATGTGGCTTTTGGAATATCAGTTTTGAATATAAAAATATTAAAAAACACATGGCTTAAACTTAGCTTTGTTTGGCTTTTATTAATCAAGAGTAGTTTAGTATTAGCACACAGTGATGACTTTACAAGAGTTGAAGTTAAGCTGCAGATCCCCGCACTAGATAATAAATTAACAGCACAAAATGGTGACTTAATTAATTTAACGCAAGCTTATCTGTCTTCATTTAGTTTTGAATTAATTGCCTGCCCACAAATTAACTTAAAACCTGTTAATAATGATAAAGTTAATTTGTTATCTTGGTTAATACCTGCGGCTCATGCTAATCATGGTGTGAGCTTTACAAAGCCAACTCAAATACCCGTTCAACAACGCCATAATTTATTAGTTAAAACAGATATTTATTTAGGCATATATAAGTTGCCCAAAGGAAAATATTGTCAAATGAATTACACCTTGGGTAAGGTACCAGATAACCAAGGTTTATCTTCTGAAATCACTAAATCGAGCTTATTTATTGCAGGGAAACAATTTGAATTAAATATAGGTACTTCTCATATAATTGCTAAATCAGATTATGCTTTTGGTAAAAACTTTCCTATCAATTTAGAGATCCCAGCTAGTCATAAGCCATTATCATTAGTTATTTCAATTAATGTAAGTGAAGCCCTTAAAATAATAACTCACTCAGTACCTAGCCATAAAAATGGGAGGCTGGTTTTGTTATCTTTATCTGAACAAGTTACATTAGAGTTAATGTTATGAGCTGCTAAAGAGACACCGTCCAACAAATTATTAAACAAAAGCTGAATATATTCTAGTACTTAAAGGAAATCATGCTGGTATGCCAGCTGAGCTTGAAGCATGGGTGGCATACAAGTGAGATCTTATGTTATTGCCAAGTAGCACAGGTAAAGAGGTATATACAACATATACCCGTATTCTTGGCAATGCATGTAGGGAACAACGAGCATGATTTTCTTAGAAGTCCCTTATGTGTTGGTTTAGAAGCACTTTAAGCCGCGTTATTGATCTTGAAAAGGGAATAACCATTCTCTTCAATTAATGCCTTATCTAAATCCTGTTTAATTCTCGCCGAAATCGCTCGTTTTGAGGTATTATGGGTATATATTGTTAAAATAGTATATTGAAAAATATTTTAATCTTGATTCGGAAGTTATTCAAACTATGTATGTATTACTCTAGATATTTTGGAAGGGAGTAAACAAGTGTATTTATCTGAATCTTCATGATTTAAAATTTCACTTTCAACTTTCAAAAGTGATTCTTGAAATAAATTATATATATTTTGATGACTATTATTTTCAAATTTTTTTGCTTCAAGAAGAGGGAATAACTCCTTTATAGTATTAAACCCTTGATAACTATACTGACGAACTTGAAGTCTAATAGCAGCTCTAAGGTGCACATTTTTGTTAATATGCATTTGACCTATATCGTAGTTATGCATGTCAAATATATGTCCACATGCAATGCTATGGCCAACAGAGTTTTGAAAAATAATTATGGTTAATATTTCAATTAGGTCATTTTTATCCTTTACTTTGAACCTTAAAGAATCGTAAATATTATCTTGCATGTTAACTGGTATTATTTCATTTAAAGTTAAATTTGAAAAAGTTTCAATGTATTGCCTAACAAAAAGGTTAAAGCAGTCCCATAGTTTTTTTACAAATTTTGGATAAGGCTCGTTTATATTCTTAAAACAATTATCATTAAAGTAATCATTATAATTAAACTTTCTGACTTTAAATCCCTTAACAGAATCCTCTTTTAAGTAATCATGTATTTTATTGGAGTCTACATTATTATCCTTAAGAAACCTGATAGGATCATCTTTGTGGATAAGAATATCTTCTAACAAGTTGTTGATTATTTTAAAATGAACTTTGTCTGTGAATATATAAAGTAAACTTTTACAAGGATACTTTGAGCTATTTTCTGTTAATTCTTTTAAAATTTCACCAAATTTCATATGTATTGATAAAGCATGGTATTGAAATTTTGCAAAAAGAATACTATTTCTACAAAGCTCTTTCTTTGCTAAAAACCATTGTGCGTCAGTTGGTTTAATTAATTTGTTATCAATAGAGATTTTATTAATTTTTAATTTATTATCAATAAGATCAAAAACGCCTATGGTAGGCTTGATATGTTCAGAAATGAGACTCATATCCTTCATGTGAGAGAAGTCTATAATATATTTACCATAAAATGATCCAGATTTACATAACTCTATTTGATGGTGTCCTATAATAAAAAGCATGTATTCTAGATTTGATTCTAGATCAAAATCAATTGGGTTAGATTTATTTAACATATTATGAAGATTAAATTGACTTGCCTTATTAAAGTTATCTATTTTGGGTACTATTTTGTTTATTAAAAAAAAACTCGTAATTCCATTAACAAGTAAAATTAGTTTTATAAACTTTTCACTTTTAATTGTTTTATGTGCGTAATATTTTATTGTATGTTTATGAATATTTGTATACATAGCCAATTTTAAAATAGTAAATTTTATATGCTGAGATAAGAACAATTACATTCCTTTTTATAATCAAATATTAAATCACAATGTACCTTTTATGGGTTCTTGTTGTCAAAGATGTACTGTTATATTTTCTGTAAATACTAGGAAACCTCTAGGAAAAAACAAAACAGCTTACTCCCTTGATGTTCTGGGTTGAAATTAAAGCGTTTCTAACTCTAACTGAATTCTGTAGTGGCTTGGGTATAGTTAAACTTGGAACAGTATACAGGGTGATATTGTTTGACAGCTAATGCTTTAGTCTTAATTTAAGCCATTGTTCATGTTTGTCTTTTTCGATGTTAGTAGTTAGAAACCTTTATACCCAAGCCACTTCAAGATGTGAGGTTCAGGACTGCTGAGCAATTCATGATCTAGGCGCATCTTTGCATTAATGGTTACTCCCTTAAAAAAAGATGGAACAACGAGCATGATTTGCTCAGAAGTCCCTGTAAGGTTGGTTTATAAATGCTTTATGCAGCGTTATT
This sequence comes from Pseudoalteromonas sp. NBT06-2, assembly GCF_002276045.1. GTDB lineage: Bacteria > Pseudomonadota > Gammaproteobacteria > Enterobacterales > Alteromonadaceae > Pseudoalteromonas. The sequence continues at coordinate 56,464 of NZ_NQMR01000019.1, forward strand.
GATTTTGAAAAGGGAATAACCATGCTCTTCAATCAATGCCTTGCCTAAAGCATTTCTAATTCCAACTGAATCCTGCATCTTGAAGTGGTTTGGGTATATACCCATGCTACATGGAAATGCGCGATTTCAGCAAGTCGATAAGCGTGCCAAATACATCAACCGACATTACTATGATATAAACAACATCATTGAATTTTGTAAATAACAGAAATTTCGACTATTTTACAACATCAAAGAGGCTCAATAATGACACCTGATTTTGAAATAAAACGCATCAATGCGCTACATAAACTTAATGTGCTAGATACAGAAAGGGACAGTGATTTTGATCAAATAACCAAAATGGTTTCTATAATATTTGACGCACCGATGTCATTTATCTCTATGGTTGATAGAGATCGCTTGTTTTTTAAATCTGGTTTTGGCACTGATGTCAAAGAAATGGATCGTAGAGATTCATTTTGCTCAGCGGCGATAGAACAAAAAACAGCATTAATTGTTAATGATGCTTCTAAAGACCGAGCAAGGTTTTCCAGTTGGTACCTTATGCTTTGTCGACACTAAAATGCGGCAAACGCTCAGCCAAGAACAAACAAATAAACTGGAAGAATTAGCAAAGTTAACCATGAGACTTTTACAATTAAAAGCCAATCATAATGAGATAGATCATACAGCGATGTTGTCTACTGAAACTGTAGCGATAAATCAATTATCAGAACTTATCAATGAACGCTAATAAATCTAAAGTACTATCAATTTTAGCCATCGAATTGATGAATGATTATACTTTACAAGCAGGCGAAGCCGTTCAGGGTAGCAACTTTGTTAAAACTTGTATTGTTGAGTCAGTAGCACATCTGATAAATAAATGTCCTGACAAAACACTACTTTATTCTCACAGCAAAAATGTTTATCTGGCTATTGTGAAAGATATTCATTATGAGAATGATATAATGGCTTTAAAACAGCTGATTAAGCAACTTAAATCACCAATCAATATTAACGGAGTAGAATATTTACCTTGCCCTAAAATAGGTTTTGTTAGTCGGTACATTGAAGGTAATGAAAATGCCAAAGAACTGATACGTTTCGCTACTTCAGCATTGATTCAGATCAGAGGCACAAGGCATCCCTATATTGCATACAATGAAAAAGAAGATAACCTTCTTCAAAAAAAATTTAAGTTAATGTCGGATCTACCTAGAGCATTAAAAAACTCTGAAGAAATTAGATTGTATTTTCAACCCATTATAGATTCTAAATCTGAACAATGTATCGAACTTGAGTGCCTATTAAGATGGAAACATCCTGAATTGGGTAACATTAGTCCATTTTCAATAATATCATGGATTGAAGAAACGCCATTAATGCAAGATTTAACTCTACGCGTTATTGACCTGGCAATAGAAGCCGCTCAAGTACTATCAACAGAAAATATGTTTCCTAAAATAGCGGTAAATTTATCTTGTTATGATCTATATTTTGATAAAATACACGATAAATTGAAATTAGCAACACTGGCAATGTCGAGCGGACAACTCATCGCTGAAATAACAGAAACAGCGTTGATAAAAGATTTGGATACTATTGCCATTGGGCTTAAGAATTTACGTGATTTAGGAATAAACATTCATATTGATGATTTTGGTGTTGGTCAAAGTTCTTTATCATATTTAACTAAGCTCCCTGCACATAGTATAAAATTAGATCAATCTTTTTTAAGACAAATAGAGGCGGATCCAGCAAACCTTAAAATTTCAGCGGGGATCACAACCATAGCGAAAGAATTAGGGTTTGACGTCATCATTGAAGGCGTTGAGTGCGCAAAAGATTATCAAATAACCCAATATATACAACCAAGTTGTATTCAGGGTTATCACATTGCTAAACCAATGCCGATATCCAAGGTAGTGCATTGGTTAAAGTGCAATCAGTTTAAGCAAGAGAAAGATGTGAAAGGTTATCTCACAATGACTACGATCATCTAAATATATACCCAAACTAATTCAAGATGCGAGTTTCAGGACTGCTGAGCAACTCATGATCTAATTACCTAAAGATTTACTCACCCTATCAAGCAAGTAAACAATTGATTGATAGGGAATATCAGTTGCTTTGGTTAAGCCTATTTCGCAAGTTCGGCTATTTGAAAATCCTTCTGTTATTTTCCCTATATTACAGTTATTTAATTGTAGTTTCAGGGGTTTTAAAGCATTTTCATTGAGCCCGGGCTCAAAAAATCCTTTATCACCAGCAAAACCACAGCAGTTTATATCGCTTGGGATCAACACTTCATTTGCGCAAGCTTTAGCAATATCAATTAAATTTTGTTCAGTGTTTTGCCTTTTGCTACTACAGGTAACATGTAGTGTAATAGGTTGTGATTGTTGGATGATTTTTAAAGAAGTTAAAACATTGAGATTTATAAACTCTGCAGTTTCATAAACTTTAAATGCGATATTTTCAAAATTATTGAGCGTTAAAGAACATGGACTCGCATCAATTATCACAGGAATTTTATTATCTTGGTTTAAAGATTCAATTATTGTTATTAGTTCTTGAGATTTTTGATCAGCACTTTGATTATCGCCTTTGCTCTGCCAAGGCATACCACAGCATAGATTATTAATTCTTTGTGGGATCAACACTTCAAAATTAGCTTTTTCTAAAATTGAAGTCATTACTTCAAATAAAGGGCGTTGATCTTGAGCTGTTTCATCTTGCGCAAATGCTCTGCCACCACAGCTTGGTATATAGATAACTTTTTGTTTATCTGTATTAAACTCTGATTTGTTTGATGAAATGGTTTTAGCACCTTTAGGCCAAGCTGGGTAATACAAAGGAATATGATTATTAGTAACAAAATTAAGTAGTTTAAAACTTTTTTCTATAACTGGTTTAGGTATTACAGAATGAATAGCATTTACCGCGGATAAACCAAGTTTTGCAGCTGAAATTGTTTTATCTAAATGCTTTGCTGTTAATTTTGATAACTTTAAGAAGGCATTTTTGTTTGTTATTTTTTTTGCTCGTAATGACTTTATAAACTCACCTGTATTTATGTCAACAGGGCACTTTAATCCACATAAACCTGTAGCAGCACAAGAGTCTATAGCTAAGCTTTGATAATCTTGCTGTAGTGCATCTAGTTCTTGTTTTACTAAGTCATTTTTTAAATCTTGTTTAAGGCTACTTTCAAGTTCTACAATGCGTCGCCAAACACTAATACGTTGCCTAGGTGTGAACGTATAACCATTTGATGGGCAGACGGATTCACAAAAACCACATTCAATGCATTGATCTATTATGTCATCAGTTGGTGGCATTTTTTTTAAATTTTCTAAATGTATGTTGTTATTGTCGCTTATTACAACATCTGGATTTAAAATATTATTAGGATCAAAAGCCTGTTTTATTTGTTGCATTAATTTGTATGCATCAGAGCCCCACTCTAATTCAACAAACGGCGCCATATTTCGACCCGTGCCATGCTCAGCTTTTAATGAACCTTTAAATTCAATTGCTACCAATTGAGCAACGTCTTGCATAAATGCACTGTATCTATTAGTTTGGCTTTGTACATTAAATGACTGAGTAAAAACAAAATGTAAATTACCATCTAATGCATGGCCAAATATTATGGCTTCATTATATTGGTATTTATTAAATAAGCTCTGTAATGCTTTAACACCTAGTGCTAACTTTTCTATAGGAAAGGTGACATCTTCAATAATTACGGTAGTGCCGGTTTGTCTTGTTGCACCGACAGCGGGAAAGGTTGCTTTGCGAATTTGCCAAAGTTGATTACTGATTGACTGATCTTCAGTGAATGGGACTTCAGCTTGTATATTGGTTTGAAATTTAGATATCAGACTTTGGCACTGCTTGTGAATTGTAGCTAATTCATAGTCACTTTTAGCATGTACTTCAATAAGTAAAGCCGCTGAGTTTTTGCTCAATTCTACGTCAGAATTTTGATTTAAACATTGTTGCATTAAAGGTTTATTAGCAACACTTTGTAATGCTCGAAAATCTAATAACTCAAGGGCTGTGATATTTAGTTTTGCAAATTCAGATACAAGTTCACACGCTAAAGCTAAATCATCAAATATATAGAAACCGGTTATTTTATGTTGATAATCATCAACTGTGTGATAAGTAATATCTGCTATAAAGCCTAACGTACCTTCACTGCCTATCATTAAATGTTTAATAACATCGATAGGGTCTTCAAAATCAAGCAATGAATTAATGCCATAACCACAGGTATTTTTATAACGATATTTTTGCTTAATTAACTGAGATAGTTCAGGGTTATTGTGTACGCTTAACAGCAATTGGTTAATGTGATTTATAAGCTCTGATTTTGTATTTAAAAAAGAATCACAACTTTGCTTATTTGATGTATCAAGCAAAGTGCCATCAGAAAAAATAATCGTCATATCAGCTAAGGTATGATAGCTATTTTGTTTTACACCACAGCACATGCCAGATGAATTGTTTGCTGCCATGCCACCAATTTTACAGCTATCAATAGAGGCAGGATCGGGACCTAACTTTTTATTAAATGGTTTCAATAGTTGGTTTGCTTTTGCACCAATAATACCGGGCTGCAAAATGATTTTATCGCCTTGATCGATAATCTCAGCGTTTTGCCAGTTAGAAGTTAAAGTGATTAATACAGAATTTGTTATTGCTTGACCAGATAAACTTGTGCCCGCAGCTCTAAAAGTTACCGGTACGCTATATTGATTTGCCAGCGTTAAAACTTGCTGTATTTGATATTTATTTTTAAGTGCTAGAACTAATTTGGGTATTAATCGGTAAAAGCTAGCGTCAGTACCATAAGCATAACGTTTCGTGAAAGATTCAATGATTGCATCTGGATTTAAAAATGTAGTGAGTTGAGATTTGAAATTGGTAAATAACAGATGTGTCATACAGATCCCGGAATAATGCTTTGGCGCTTAATAACTAAATTATCATTAAATACCAAAGTATTATATACCCAAACCACTTCAAGATGCAGGATTCAGTTGGAATTAGAAATGCTTTAGGCAAGACATTGATTGAAGAACATGGTTATTCCCTTTTCAAAATCAATAACGCTGCATAAAGTATTTATAAACCAACCTTACAGGGACTTCTGAGCAAATCATGCTCGTTGTTCCATCTTTTTTTAAGGGAGTAACCATTAATGCAAAGATGCGCCTAGATCATGAATTGCTCAGCAGTCCTGAACCTCACATCTTGAAGTGGCTTGGGTATATATCCAAGATACTTCATTTTAAAGTGACTTGGTTATGCCTATATCCGTGCTACTTCGAAATTACACATCTCCATGTAGCATGGTGGAGTTAAATATAGGCATAGAGGGGCATAAATTTAATCACATTCGCTGAGTCTATGTGCATCAGATAAAGGAGACGCTGCTTTAACCAGATTTAACTGTGTTCTCACCTGTTTATGTATACTCAGCATTTGTTCAAAGTTATCTTCTTCGTTAACTTCTAGCTGTTCAGTTAATACTTTATCTAAATGAGATACTTCTTTTTTCCAGTTATTCATAATAATACTCCGGTTAAAATTGTAAAAGTAGCAGTTCAGGATCATGCAAATAATCCCAGTTTTAATATCAAAGTCGACATTTCGCAATGCAAAATGCGATGTAATAAGAAGTGAGAGACATCTTAACGATAGAATTATACATTATTGGTTAATTTTGTATTATTTTGATTTATTATGTCTAATATATTTAACATAAATCTGTAAACTGTTTTAAATCTGCACACCTAAAAAAATTAGCATAGCTAAAGCTATTTATATGGTTGATAAATTGAGATAATCATTTTAATCGTCACTATCCTTTTTGTAATATGAAAATATTACTCAGATCACTCATTTCAGGTCTTGTAGATAGGTTCAGCTTGATATATCCGTGCTACTTGAAAATGCAGGTTTGAGAGCTTGGGTATATAGTCATCACTTTTATATTTATAAAAATATGGTCACGCCAAAAGAGAACATTATTTGGGCTTCAAGCATGTTTATTTATGAATAGAATAAAGAATAAAGAATACAGGTATATATGAAAATATTACACACATCAGATTGGCATTTAGGCCAGAATTTTATTGGCAAAAGTCGCGCATGCGAACACCAAGCATTTATTAATTGGATATTAATCCAAATTGTTGAGCAACAAGTTGACGCCGTGATTATTGCAGGTGATGTATTCGATACTGGCGCACCACCAAGTTATGCTCGTGAAATTTATAATCGTTTTGTTGTTGAAGTGAATAAATTAGACTGTCAACTGATTGTACTGGGTGGTAATCATGATTCTGTATCTACTTTAAATGAATCTAAAAGCTTATTGGCTTATTTAAATACACAAGTTATTGCTAATGTAAGTGATGATTTAAGTGAACAAATTATCGTTTTAAATCATTTGTTTGGTGAGAATAAAGGACAGCCAGGAGCCGTGCTATGTGCCATTCCTTTCATTCGGCCTAAAGATGTTATGATTAGTCGTGCAGGTGAAACAGGACAAGAAAAACAACAAGCGTTGGGGCAAGCAATAAAAAATCATTATGCCAGCTTATATCAATTAGCAAATGATAAACGTAAAACACTTGATAGTAATCTCCCAATCATAGCTACAGGGCACTTAACAGCTTTAGGTGTTAAAAAGTCAGATTCCGTTCGTGATATCTATATTGGTAGTTTAGAAGCTTTTTCGGCTTCAGAGTTTCCACCGGCAGATTATATCGCCCTTGGGCATATACATCGCCCGCAGGTTGTCGCTAAATCTGAACATATTCGTTACAGTGGTTCGCCGATCCCATTAAGCTTTGATGAACTAGGTACTGAAAAACAAATATTAATTGCTGAGTTTAATGACTGTACTTTAGAGGCTGTTACGCCTTTAAAAGTGCCATTATTTCAGCCTATGCAATCAATTAAAGGGGATTTAGAGAGTATTGAGACGCAACTTAATGCACTTGAAAATGAATCTGATGCTTTACCAACTTGGTTATATATTGAAGTTGAAACACAAGACTACCTAAATGATTTGCAACAACGTATCGTGAGTTTAGTTGAAGGTCTCAATGTGGAAGTGTTACAACTACGTAGAGCGCGCTCTAATCGACAAGTATCGATTGAAAAGCAACAAAAACAAGTATTGGCAGAGTTAACTCCTTTAGATGTATTTGAGCAACGTTTGGCACAAGAATCATTTGAAACAGAGCAAGAACAACAAAGGCGAACGCGAATTATCACAGCTTTTCAAAAAATTGTTGCAGATATTAAGGAGGCTAAATAATGAAAATTTTAAGCCTTAGATTTCAGAATATTAATTCACTTAAAGGTGAGTGGAAAATTGACTTTAGCCAAGCGCCTTTTAACGATAATGGTTTGTTTGCTATCACAGGTGCAACAGGAGCAGGTAAAACCACCATATTAGATGCGATTTGTTTAGCGCTTTACCATAGAACACCACGACTGAGTAACATCTCGAAAACCACCAATGAGTTAATGACTCGCGATACCGTTGAATGTATGGCAGAAGTGGAATTTGAAGTAAAAGGCATTGCTTATCGTTCATTTTGGAGCCAAAAGCGATCTCGGGGTAAAATTGCCGGTAATTTACAAGAAGCTAAAGTTGAACTGGTTCAATTAGAAGATAATGGTGAAGGCCGTATTTTAGCGTCACAAGTAAAAGCTAAAGTGCAATTAACTGAAGAGATCAGTGGTCTTGATTTTGCACGTTTTACTAAGTCTATGTTGTTATCTCAAGGTCAGTTTGCCGCTTTTTTAAATGCAGAGCCAAATGAACGAGCTGAATTATTAGAGCAATTAACAGGCACCGAAATATTCAGTGTGATCTCTGAAAAAGTTCATCAAGATTTCAGTGTACTTAAAAATGAGTTAGTAAGGTTAAATGATAAAAAACAAGATGTTGATGTTTTATCTGATGATGATTCAGCTCAGTTAAAACAGCAGCAAACAAATAATCAAACAAGTTTAGAAAACAACTATAAAATTAAAAAAACTTTAATAGAGCAACAAGCTTGGTTGAAAAAACATGATGAAGCGCAAAATAACTTAACCCAATCAGAGAATAATTTATTATCCGCAAAAAAAAATATAGATGAACAACAAAATAGCTTTGAAAAGTTAGCTAACTGTGAACCAGCTGAAAAACTCAGATCGCAATTTGTATTATTAAATAAAGCTAAGCAGCAATTGTCTACAATTAGGCATAAACACGGCGTATTAAGTACAGATCAACAAGTTACAGAAAAAGTATCAACTGAATTATTTCAAGTGCTTACCTCAACTAATAGCGAACTTGAAATACTGACTCAATCTCATACTGAATTAAATGCGCTATTAAATAATAAGGTCGTGCCTTTAGATGCTAAATGTAGCCAATTATCTGATGAATTAGATAAAAAACAACACGAAATAGAGACATTAAAAGTAACTGAGCAACTACAAGAAACCGAGCAAAAAGTACATATCGAAACACAAAAAAAGATGCAAGGTGAACATACTCAATTTACTGAGTATTTGGTATCAAATAAGCATGATGAAAAATTAACCGAACAACTACCAGTTTGGCAATTAAAATTTGATGGTTTAAGTAAGCTTAACAATCAAAAAATCGAATTTACGAAAACATTAAAAGCATCTAAAACTGCTGCGACTGAACATCAAACAAACTGTGAAAAAACACAAGCGAAGATTAAGCAAGTTGAACTAAGTTCAAAGTCTCAACAAGTAGAATTAAATGCACAAAAACAAAACTTGGTTGCCTTACTCAATGATGACGAGCTAGCTAACTTAAAGCAGCAGTTATTAATATTAAACCAGCAGCAAGAACAACGTTTAATCCTTAAACAACATAGCGAACAATGGCAAAATTCGCAAAATGAATACCATCAATTAACGCAACAACATCAAGATCTACAACAAAACGCAGTTAATTTTGAGCAACAAATTCAGCAATTAAGAACTGATTACCGACCTAAGCTACAAATGCAAAAAGATTTACAAAAAATCTTAGAGCAAGAACGAAAGATAACAGACTTAACGCAAGCGAGAGCACAATTACAACCAGGTGATGCCTGTCCTTTATGTGGCTCCTACGAACATCCCTCAATTAAAAATTATCAAACAGTTAATGTCTCTGATACTGAGCAAAGACTTAATGCTGTTACCACTGAGCTAGATGCCATTAAAGGTAATGGCGAAAACTTAAAAACGCAACAAGCTGTGGTCAATGAACAATTAACTTCAATCACTAAGCAATTACAAGAATTATCAAACACAGGGCAAACGCTAAATGAACAATGGCAAAGTATTTGTAATGAGTTACAACTGCAAATCATCATAGATAATATTAATGTATTTAATGATTATATAAACCAATGTTCAGAGCAGAAAAACTACTTAGAACAACATATAAGACAAATAGAGCAACAAGAAGTTGCAATAAGAGAATTACAAACTCTTGTCGATGCTTCTGCAAATGAGCAAACTAAAAATGCTCATCAAATCGAATTAGCGCAGCAACAAATTTTAGCTTTACAGCAGCAAGTTATAGCAACAGAATTAGATCTTAAAAACATTGATGAACAATATAAAACTGATGAAAATGAATTAAAACAAACATTTGAAAGCTTATCGATTACTCTACCTGAACTTCATAATGCAAGTGAGTGGTTTGAGAATAAACAACAAGATGCCCAAAAATATACACATGCCAAAGAACAAATCATAGCATTGCAAGAGCAGTTAACAGCAGCATTGGTTAAGAGTGAAAACTTAGAAAAACAAATTGCCTACTCCCAAGCACAATTAAAACAAGAAACAGATGTTTTAAATGGATTAAAACAGCAGCTTGAACTTGATTCAAAAACACGTTTTGAGTTATTCGCTGATAAAGATGTTGCTGAGCAAAGAGCTATAAGTGAAAAAGAACTTATTGATACACAAGATAAACAAAAACAAGTTCAAACTGATGCACACATTGCTGCGCAAGAACTAACTAAGTTAAGTGGTCAATTAGATGAGCTTACTACTCAATTGGCATCAGTAAATACGGAACAAACTCAGGAACAAGAAAAATGGCAACAGCAGTTGTCTGAGAGTCCATTTACCGAGGAGTCTGAGTTTAAAACGGCATTACTTGATGAAGATAAACGGGAAACCTTGATCAATTTAAAGCAAACTTTACAAACAGAATTTGATGGTGCCAAAGCAGTACAAGTTGAAGCTAAAAAACAATTAGACAGTGTTAAAAAACAAGATGAAAGTAAGTTGTTGTCTGAATCTAATTTATTAGAAGTAACAGAACAATTAGAAAAATTAGAAACTGATATTTTAGCTTTAACTGAAAGTATTGCTAATGCGAAGTTTAAATTAACTGAAAATGATAAAAAACAGCAAAATCAGGCATTATTAATAGAACAAATAGCACAGAGCCAAATAGAATATGATGATATGGCTTATCTGCATAGCTTAATTGGCTCTCAAAAAGGTGCTAAGTTTAATAAATTTGCACAAGGTTTAACACTCGATCATTTAGTGTATTTAGCTAACAAACAACTAGATAGATTACATGGTCGTTATTTATTGCAACGTAAGCAAACTGAGGCATTAGAGCTACAAGTTATTGATACTTGGCAGGGTGATACAGTACGTGATACTAAAACCTTGTCAGGTGGAGAAAGCTTTTTAGTAAGCCTTGCCTTAGCATTGGCTTTATCTGATTTAGTGAGTCATAAAACGAGTATTGACTCACTGTTTTTAGATGAAGGCTTTGGTACATTAGATAGTGAAACTTTAGATATCGCGCTTAATGCATTAGATAGCTTAAATGCCAGTGGTAAAATGATAGGTGTGATCAGCCATATTGAAGCGATGAAAGAACGTATTCCTGTACAGATCTTAGTGAAAAAAATGAATGGCTTAGGCGTAAGCAAATTGGAAGATAAGTATAAGTTTATCAAGGAGTAATATTATGAATATGGTGCAACTAAAGCAATACTTGATTACTCTAGAATTGAAATTAATTGAACCAGAAGTACGTCGTTGTAAAGCGACATTAAACCAGCTCATTACAGAGGATTTTATGGAATATCCGGCAAGTGGTGGGGCACCATATTTAAAAGCTGATGTGTATGACAGATTGGCAGGTGAAATACTTTTTACTGTGACTCAGCAAGATTATCAATTAAGGGTACTAGCTGATGATGTCGCTCAACTTGTGTATCGGGCTAAAATTTTTGTTTCTGGTCGTTCGGATATTAAGTATTCACATAGAAGCTCTATTTATAAATACAACGGAACACAATGGCAAATGCAATTTCATCAAGGCACACCTTGTGATGTGTTTAGTTAGGTTATAACGAATTCATGCTTTTAAGTGAATTAACATTTAGTACTTTAAAAGATCGGTTTGGTGCACAGATACAGATTGGTCAAGTTGAGCTTATCCAGTCCTTATGGAGCGATTTTGGTCAACTATTACGGGTTGAATTGTTAGACGCTTTAATGAAAAGTGTAATTGTAAAATGTATTAAAGTACCTACAGAAATAAGCCACCCAAAAGGGTGGCACTCTGACCTTTCGACACAACGAAAACTAAAGTCTTACCAAGTTGAAAGTACTTGGTATCAGGAGTACTCAAAATTGTGTGCAACAAAAGTGGCTAAGTCATATGTTTCTAAAACTTTAAATCATGAAACTGTCATTATTTTAGAAGATTTAGCATGTTGTCACTTTTTACCACTTAAGTATGATGTCAGCAGTAAACAAATAAAACAGTGTTTAAACTGGTTAGCACATTTTCATGCGCAACACTTACAGGTTAACCCGAAAAATCTTTGGCAAATAGGAAGCTATTGGCATTTAGCGACTAGAGTAGAAGAACTGGCTGCTATGAACGATTCGGATTTAAAAGCACAAGCTCACAATATCAATACCTTATTAAATAAGTGTGAGTACCAAACTATTATTCATGGTGACGCAAAACTTGCTAATTTCTTATTTAATAATGAAGGTGCCGCAGCCGTTGATTTTCAATATGTGGGCGGTGGAGTGGGTATTAAAGATGTGATGCTTTTACTCAGTAGTATGCCTCAAACCTTAATGAAAAATGAAACTGTCTATTTGGATTTTTACTTTGCTAAGTTAGCAAAGTATTTATCACGATATCATGATTATATTGATGCTTTAGATGTTTGTAAACAATGGCGAAGTTTATATAAATTTGCATGGGCTGATTTTGTACGCTTTTTAAAAGGGTGGTCACCCAATCATTTTAAATTGAATCAACATAGTTTAGCTATAACAGAGCTTGCACTCATAGAGTTAAACTCTGACATTAGTAATAATTAATTTTAACTTAAAAGATCGAAATTAACTTGTTGCTAAATTACAATTTGAGATTGCTTTTTATCAGTAATATCTAAAATAGAACCCACCATACGAAATGGTTTACCATGTTGCTCTCTGATTGCCTCTCCTAATATTTGAAACCACAATTCATGCCTTTTTTGTGAATATAAACGGCATTCAATATTAAACTCCATAAATGGATCATCTAAGTGTTTTTGTAACTTAAATTCAAATTCACCAATATCATCAGGGTGTATTTGTTCTAACAGAGTAGCCCAGTTATTACCAAAAGCTAAATTACCGTAGCCTAACAGATCTGTAAATTTCACAGAATAATAAACTTCATTGGTTTCTATATCCCAATCCCATATACCAGCACTAGAACCCTTTAATGCAAGTTTATATCGTTGTTGACTGATTTTAAGTTGAGATTGAATTTGATTAAATTCAGATACATCTTCTACGCAGCCTACATAGGCAATGAGTTGGTGTTTACTGTTTAAAATGGGATGGGCGTTTACCAGCAAGTGAAGCATTTTATTATTAGGTAATAGTATTCTAAATTTATATGAGAAATCACTTTTTTTAGTTATGCAACGATACCAGTGCCTAATGACGGCTTCTTTATCCTCTGGATGAAAATAAGTTGTATAACCTTGGCCTAATGTTTGATGGTAAGTTAAGCCAAGTAAATATTGTAGTGCTTTATTTGTATAAGTACATTCACCGCTGGGGCCTGCCTCAAAAATACCAGTAGAAGCATTTTCGGTTAATTGAAAAAAACGTTTATGTTCATTTTCATTATTTCGTTTCACTTCAATTCCTTTTAGCAGCGAATCGATTTTATTTAATTGTAGTCTAAAAATAATTTTATGAATGGTTAAATTACGACTATGTTTAATAATATATCTAGCAGGGGAGGTGTGTAAAATAGATGAAAAATATTATGATAGTTGATGATAGCCGCGTATCTAGGATGATGATTAAAAACATTGTGTTAGAACAATATCAAGATTGGAAAATAATTGAAGCAGGTAATGCAAAAGAGGCATTAAAGTTATGTACTGAGCATAAGCCGGATTACTTTTCAATAGATTTAAATATGCCAGGCCGAGATGGATTAGAGCTGATTGAATTACTCAAACCAAAATTTAAAGAATCAAAATTTGCCTTATTAACAGCAAACATTCAGCAAGCAACACATGAAAAAGCAGATAAGCTAGGGATTCAATCATTTAATAAACCAGTAACGCTTGAGAGTATTCATAAAATGCTAGGATATTTTAATGAGCAAAACTAATTTATTGACTGAACTGGAGCAAGACTATTTAGTCGAATTATTTAATATCGGTATAGGTAAGGCAGCAGATTCTTTAAGCCAAATTGTAAATCAGGAAATCATATTATCAGTGCCAACAGTAGAATATATAACGATAGACGATTTGAATAAAAAAATGGCAGAGCATCAAGATATATGCAGTGTTTCTCAATCAGTACAAGGAACATTTAGCGCTAATAGCATGTTGTTATTCCCAGAAGAGAGTAGTTTAGAAATTGTGAAAAAGATGCTTGGAGAAGGCTATTCTAACGAAACAATCGCTGAGCTACATCAAGAAGGGTTTACTGAGATAGGCAATATAGTGCTTAATGCGTGTATTGGCTCTCTTGGGCAATCATTTCAAGAAGAATTTAAAGTCGGTTTGCCTTCTTATCAAATAGGGTCAATATCAAAAGTCTTACAAACTCAAGAGCAAGAGAATATTTTATTTATACGTATCAATTTAATGCTTAGCGAAAGTAAGGTGCACGGATATTTAGTTTTTTTATTAGAAAGTTTATCTTTTTTACAGTTTAAAAACATGTTGAATAAAATGATTAATGGGCTTTTATCTTGATGGATGAAGATAAATCTAATGAACTTGAAATAGTAAATCAGATCAGCGTTGGTTTAATTGGCATCGATAATGAAAAAAGAATATTCCTTTGGAATTTATGGATGGAGCAAAATAGCGCGTTACATTCAAATGAAGTGATAGGCGAAACACTTAATAATATTTATCCTGATGCTTATCAAGGTCGATTATTACATGCTGTTGAGTTGGCATTTATACAAAAAATGCCTTCAGTGTTATCTAATGTATTTAATCGTTCGGTTTTTCCTCTTTTTAATTCAAGTCAAAAATTAATTCAGCAATCAATTAGTGTTTTTCCTATTACAGTTAAAAATAAATCGTGTTGTATTATTCAAATAACAGATGTATCTGCTTCGGTAGCAAGAGAGAAAGCATTAGAGCGACAAGTAATAGAAAGGAAAAAGGCAGAGCAAGCTAAAAGTGAATTTTTAGCAAGCATGAGCCATGAAATTAGAACACCATTAAATGGTGTTTTAGGCATGTTAGATTTATTAAAAAGAGATAACTTACCCCCAAAGACACAAGAGTTTGTAAATGTTGCTTACACCAGTGCTAATGCTTTGTTATTTATAGTGAGTGACATATTAGACTTTTCAAAAATTGAAGCGGGTAAACTTGATATAGAGCAAAGGTCTTTTAATATCATCGTGTTTTTAGAAGAAGTGGTACAATTATTTGTATTTACAGCGCAAGAAAAAAATGTAGGATTAAATTTAGATACAACAGAGCTAAATGTCAGTTGTGTAATTGGCGATCCAAACCGAATTAAGCAAATTTTGATGAACTTGATTTCAAATGCTTTAAAATTTACTGAAGTCGGTGAAGTGACTATAAAAGCAAAAATATTAACGATAGATAACCAAAAAGTACAATTTTTTTGTCAGGTTTATGATTCAGGCATAGGTATAAATGAAATCCATCAATCTGCTTTATTTTCACCCTTTAAACAAGCTGATAATTCGATTGCACTTAAATATGGTGGTACTGGTTTAGGTTTATCAATCGCGAAGCAATTATGTAATTTAATGGGCGGTGAAATAGAAGTGGAAAGTCGAATAGGTGAAGGGAGTTGTTTTAATTTCGACATTATACTCGCTTATCAACCTGAGCCTGTTAGGAAGCCTTTGCTGAAAAATAAAAATGTTATCATTATTGGATTAAATGGTACCAGTTTAGAGATATTAAAATCTTATTTAAAGTATGAAAGAGCGCAGGTATTTACCAGCTCCATTGACTTTGATGCTTTTACTTTACTTAAAACTAAAAAAGATATTGATTTGCTATTTTTGGAATCCGGTTTTTATGATCAAAACCTTAATATTGTAGTGAAATTTTTAAAGGCAAATAAACAAAAAATTGAACCGATATTGATTACACCATCATATTCTGAAACTAAAGGTATTGATATTTTTCATACTATAAATCAACCCATCTTTAGAACCAAATTAATTGAATTGATTCAACATAAACTTGTTAGTTCAATAAGTCATAAATTGACTGAATTTACTAAAAATGAACTTTCTATTTTAATTGTTGAAGATAATCCAATAAATCAAATTGTGATAAAAAAAATACTTAATAAATTAGGTTTTGAGTGTAAAATCGCAAAGGATGGCTTGGATGCCATTGATATTTTGAAGAATTCAAAAGATGACTTATTCGATATTATATTTATGGATTGCAAAATGCCTAGGTTAGATGGTTTTGAAACCACAGAGCAAATTAGACAAGGTAAAGCCGGTGAAGCTTATCAAAATGTTGCAATAGTCGCTCTGACTGCAAATGCAACACATACAGAAAAAGAGCAATGTATAAAGTGTGGTATGAATGATTTTTTGACTAAACCGATTAATATTGAAAAGATATCACAAACTTTACTCGCATGTTCAAAGACTAAAAAAATTTGAATTGATTGCTTTAATTAGTGCCCGACCGAAAAGTCGAATTTTCGACATGAGTTTATTAAATTTAACTGCGTAGCAAAAAAATTATTCATGGTGTTAAGTGAGTTTGATTTTATGAGTAATTCAAATGTTTTTTAACGAGATTTAGTGAGTTTTTCGCGTAACTATCTTAGGGCTTTCGCTTTTTTGTTGTGGCATTTCCCTAAGCCGCGAGTTTATCTTTATATCGTTGGCGCTTTTCATTCAGTTGCTGTGTTTTTTGCAATTGAACCCCCAGTTTTTGAATGTTTCTCGCAAGAATAGCCAGTCCTACATAACGTTTAAACTCTGTAGCCCATTATCAGGACATTTATCCAAATCATGAACTTCAAGCGCATTATTCTGGTCAACCATTACCGCACAGTTTTAACATGGAACTTTCGAACTCAATTGGCGACATATCACCAATACTCTTATAAGCGCGATTGATTTGTTACCTTTATTTCGCTCAATCAATTTGATAACTAAATTGATTGCCAAGGCTTGCTCGACCAGTTTTCTTACTGGTTAGTTTATCAATCAATAGCCATGTCATTAGTCCAATGCAATATATTTCAAAACTAACACATCCAACGATTGATTAAGCAAAACTATCAACAGCCATCCGTATTAATTTCTACTCGAGCTGGCTCGACAGCCTTTGCTTGATGATAGCTTACTGTGCATTGATCATTTTCAGAAAGGCCATTAGGGAAAATAATGATTACATGAGGATCAACGGAGGTATCAGTCTTAAAATCATAATCACCGGAATAGCCATCTCTATGAATCTTCAGCGATGTTGCTGCCATAATAGCCCCAGAAGTAGCCATATTCAATAAAGACATCTCCCACTTTGGCTTGGTTTGAAATAGCTGCGACACCAGAACTAGAGACAAAATGTTCATTCTGCTTGCCACGAGCAAGTGCCATAGCATAAACAATATTTTTAGCACTATTAATTGTGCCAGCAACAGCATACATTTTTGCTGAGAGTGCTTCAGATCGCATATCTATAAATTTAGGTAGAGCTGTGGCTGATAAAATCGCTATGAATATTCACCGATGGCTTGAACTGCGATAGTATTAATCTCTTATACTGCAAACAAAAAAAAAGTATACACAAAGCTTACCTCAATAACAAAATTTGTCCATATGAAGCCTTGTCCAATATGAAATGAGTCTGAAGTAATTACGTATTTCTAACATGAAATGCGTCTAAAAACTCAAATTCTGTTCATGATCATAAGATGAAAACGATCATGAATATTGACAATTTAGCTACTATTGAAGCCCTTGAATCTTTTATTCAAGGCAACCAAACCGTTACTTACGTAAAGTAACGGGTTATTCTCGGCAACAATTAACACGCTTGATAAAACAATATAAAAAAAACAGGTCGCATTGAATGGCATCCTTGCCGTAGCAATGGTTTTTCAAAGACTTATGATAAAAAGGATATTAAGCTTTTAGTTGAAATGGATACTCGCCACGAAGACATTTGGGTCATGCAATAAAAAAACTTTGCGAGCGAGCTTTTCATGTATTTGACCAACAAGAATATAAGTCTCTAGCTAAAATATCGGTATCTCATATTTACAACCTTAGGCAATCAACAAGTTATCAAAGGCAGTGACGACTCTTTACTAAATCACTCTGATAATGGCTCTGAATATATCAATAAACATGTTTGTAAATTATTAACAAAACTTCAAGTTGAGTTAACGAAATTACGTTCTCGTCACTCAAATGATAGTGCATTAGCGGAAAGCAAAAATGCTTCAATAGTAAGAAAATAGTTAGGTTATCAGCATATTGCTCAAAAATGGGCACCGCTAATGAATGAGTTTAATCTGAAGTACCTTTACCCATACATCAATTATCACCTACCTTGCTTTTTTCCTGAAATAACAACAGACAACAAAGGGAAGCAACGAAAGAAATACCTTTATAAAAACATAATGACACTTTATGAAAAACTTAAATATCTAACTGATGCTAAAACATATTTGAAAGAAGGGATATGTTTTGAAATACTAGATGAGCAGGTGATGGGAATGACTGATAATGCCAGTGCTGAATTACTACAAAAAGAACGTAAAAAATTATTTAACCAGATCTTTGAACAGGATAATAAACGAGCCTAAAAATTCTGCGGAATGTGAGTTAGATAAAAATTTAATAGAGTTAGCTTCCTTCACCCATCATTTCATCATAACTTGAAAATATTAAGGTGTCGGTTAACAAAATCTACACCTTTAACTACTTTTGTGCCCCAATTCGTTTTAGGGCAGGAAACTGTACGAATAACACACTCGTGATTTTCATTAATTTTATAAAGATTTATTTAGCATCGCTATATTCACAAGCAATCGCATAAAATTCAGGCTCAACCTCAAGAAAGTTGTCTATTAAAATTGGATCAAAATGGCTACCCCGGCCTTCAATAATAATTTGCATTGCCTGTTCATGGGGCATCGCTTTTTTATAAACACGTTTGCTGATCAAAGCATCATAAACATCAGCAATCGCCATCATTCGGGCACATAAAGGAATATCTTCTCCAACCAAACCATCAGGGTAACCAGAACCATCCCACTTTTCATGATGATAATGAGCAATATTTTTGGCGGTAAATAAAAACGTATCCTCTACTCCCATATGTTTTTCTGCTTCTTCCACTGACTTAAAGCCCAACATGGCATGACCTTCCATAATAACAAATTCATCTGCAGTCAGTTTACCGGGTTTCAACAGAATATTATCAGGAATACCCACTTTACCAATGTCGTGAAGTGGCGCCGATTTAAATAGTATGTCAATATAATCGGGTGTGAGTTGCACTTTATATTTATCTAAAGTCGCTAATTTAGTCGCAAGCACTTTAATATATAGCTGAGTACGTCGAATATGATTACCTGTTTCCTGATCTCTGGTTTCTGCTAGGCTTGCCATCGCAGTAATGGTTACATTTTGTATTCTTGATACCTCTTCAGTTCTGCGTTTAACTTCTTCTTCTAGGAAGTTATTTTGATCTTTCAAAAAATCTTTTGTGGCTTTATTCTCTAAATGCGTTTTTACTCTGGCAATAAGCAAAGGAGGACTGATTGGTTTGCTGATATAATCTACTGCACCTAATTCAAAACCCATTTGTTCATCTTCAATGCTATTTTTAGCGGTTAAAAAAATAATCGGAATATGCGATATTAATTGATCGGCATTTACTCTGCGGCAAACTTCATAACCATCCATTTCAGGCATCATCACATCTAATAATATGATGTCTATGCCACCTTTATTAATAATATTAAGTGCTATCACACCATTGACTGCGGCTTTTATATTATAAATTTCTTTTAATAATTCATTTAGCAAGGTCAGATTATCGGGTGTATCGTCAACAATTAAAACTGTAGGTTTAATTTTTTCTAAAGCTCCTGCTTTTTTGTTAAACATACCGGCTCCATTAAAAAATTTAATAACTTAATTTAAATTATAGGTCTAATATTAATATCGGCACTAATACTTACAGAGTTAATTTTTGATAATTCAAACCTCGGGTATTTAAAAAACTAAAGGAAGCAAGACTGATGGGCTGGACAAAAACTGGATTTAAAAATATTTTAAAAGGTTTTTTAATATTAATGTTCATAAGCTTAATTCTTTCCATCACTTTGATGGTGTTAACCGAAATAAAGAAAGAAAAAATAATCAAAAATTATGCTAATTTAAATAACACTAATTCATTACTTTATGAATTTCGTCTGAGCAAAAATCAGCAAACAAAGTTTGCTAAACTTTATGTGTTAACCGGTAATAAACGATGGTTTAAGCTATTTGAACAAATTTTAGCGGTTAGAAATGGCACTGCTGCTCTGCCTAAAGGAACCTCAGTGACTTATTGGGAAAAAATATTAAACCCTGAATATAAAATGATCCCTCTCGAAAAAATATATTCAACCGAAACTCCTCCCTTGATAGCCGAAATCAAAAAATATGATATCAGTGATTACGAATTAACGCAGCTTAGCCTTGCTTTGCAAGAAGCCAACGAAATAGCCGCAGATGAACGCAGAGTATTATTTCGTCTGTCAAGCAATCCAAACTCCAGCGCCGATGCTATGACTAAGTTAGTTAATACCCAATATTTAATCGATACAGCAAAAATCATGTCGATGATAAGCATTGCACATCGTTCGATCACCAAGCGCAGTTTAAACAATATAAGTATGATTCAAAAAAATCAATCTTATGTATATTTCATGCAAGTTTTTATTTGGTGTATTTTTATATTAAGTACTTTAGTATGTTTTTTCATTCAATGGATATTGTATATTCATCCGATAAGAAATATGCAAAATACGGTAGTAGGACATGTGGCTAAAAATGATTTTAATTTCACTTTGGATACGACCGCTAAAGGTGAGATGGGTGAGTTTAACCAAGCATTAAATCACGTATTTAAGAATGTATCCGAACAATTTCAACGAAATTCTTTATTAAAAGATTTTAGCGTGGTGCTCAGAGGGAAAGAAAATACTGCAGTTTTAGGCAAAGAAGTCTATCAATTTTTAATTGCTAAGCTGAATTTACCTTTAATTGGTCTTTATGTATTGGACGATACCAAGCTCGAGAGAGTCGCAGGTATAGGATATAGCATAGGAGCACCCACATTTTATGAACATGATGATTCAATACATAAAAGTATACTTTATGGTCAAGAATATCGCAATTTTAAAAATTTGGACGGTAAATATTCTATTTCTCTCAATGGTTCTAATTTATCTTTATCTGAGATGCATTATTTTCCTTTAGTGGTTAATAAAAACCCAGTGGGATTATTAGAGATAGGTACTTTAACCCCTTTTCAACAAAGCGTTGAACATTGGATAATGGATGTGATTGATGATCTGTCTATAGGGGTTCAACTCACCCGAAACCTTGAACTTCAAAAAAGAACCGAACAAAAAGTCATAGAACAATTAGAGTTAAACCGACAAATTCTCGATGCAATCCCAAATCCCATGTATTACCGAAACGTTGCTAGCGAATATATCGGTGTCAATAACAGTTTTACCGAGTTTTTTGGTTTATTTGAAGCCGATATTATCGGATTTACCCCTAAAGATTTATTTGAAAAAGACATCGCGCAAAAATTTGATGACTCTGAGATCAAACTTTTAGAAAATACAGGCGCTTTGAATTATGATACACGATTAAAAAATTCGGCTGGGGAATACAGGGATGTTATGGTCTATGAAGCCACCTTTTATTCCGCAAATGGCGACCCTCAAGGTGTTGTAGGCCTGTTATTAGATGTAACAGAGCGAAAACAAATGGAGATAGAATTACGTAAAGCCAAAGAAGCGGCTGATGAAGTGAGTAAAGCAAAAGGGGACTTTCTCGCAAATATGAGTCATGAAATACGCACTCCGATGAATGCCATTATCGGTATGTCTCATCTGGCATTAAATTCCGACTTAAATACCAAACAGAGAAACTATATCAGTAAAATTGATGCTGCAGCTAAATCATTATTAGGCATTATCAACGATATATTAGATTATTCTAAAATTGAAGCGGGCAAACTCAGTACTGAAATGGTTGATTTCAGGTTGGACGATGCATTAGATAACTTGACCAACATCATCGCAATCAAAGCAGAAGATAAAGGATTAGAATTTTTATTTGATATAGACACTGCTATTCCTTTGGCGCTTGTCGGGGATCCTTTACGAATCGGACAAGTTTTGATCAACTTATGTGGTAATGCAATAAAATTTACCGAGAAAGGTGAAGTGGTTGTAGCGGTGAAGTTGCTTGAACGTAAAGATGATAAATTAGTGCTGCAATTTGATATACGTGATTCGGGAATAGGTTTATCTCCTGAGCAACAAGATAAACTCTTTAAATCTTTCTCTCAGGCTGATGCATCCATTACCCGAAAATACGGTGGAACTGGTCTGGGGCTGACAATTTCAAAACGTTTAGTCGAACTAATGGGTGGTAAGATTTGGTGCGACAGTTCTGCAGGAAAAGGCTCTACGTTCTCATTTACCTTAATATGTGGCCTGCAAGATGCTAAAATGCGGGCTTGTTATCAACCTGTTGAAAATTTAATCAATAAACCTGTGTTAGTGGTAGATGATAATGATGTTGCTAGGGGTATACTACTCAATTTACTCACTGCAATGAAATTTAATGTCTCGGCCGTTAGTAACGGCCTTGAAGCAATTTCCGCGATTGAAAATTCTAAAAATCCAGATTATGCTATTATTTTTATGGATTGGAATATGCCAGGGATCAATGGCATAGAAACCATAAAAAAAATTCATGCCATGAACTTAGTCCATAAACCAAAATTTATATTAGTGACCGCCTATGGCCGTGAAGTAGGTATGACCAAAAATATAGAATCCTTATTAGACGGGATCATTATTAAACCAGTAAACCCTTCGCTGTTATTTGATGCGGTAATGGATGCATATGATATTGAACATGTCAGGTTATCCGAGTCAAACAAACATAAAGAAGAAGTCAGCTTAGACCTGAGTGATAAATCTATCTTACTTGTAGAAGATAATATAACCAATCAAGAAGTTGCGATGGGTATGATGGAAGAGTTTAAGGTCAATATCACGGTTGCTAATCATGGCCAGGAGGCTCTCGACAAATTAACCGAAAATACTTTTGATCTGGTTTTTATGGATATGCAAATGCCAGTCATGGATGGTATTACAGCCACCAAAGAAATTAGAAAAATATCAAAGCTTGACGGTATGCCTATTATTGCCATGACAGCCAATGCAATGGATAGTGATATTCAAAATTGTAAACAAGCGGGTATGGATGATCATATAGGTAAACCCATAGACTTTAACGAACTAAGGACAAAAATTGCCCATTACATTAAAGGGGCTGAGTTAACGGTTGAAGAAGTTGAAGAAAATAACGAACACACTAACCCGAGTGAAACAAATCGGCTCAATCGGGAGGATATTCCTGGTGTTGATGTTAAGTTAGGCATATCCCGACTTGGCGGCAATAATAAAAAATATTGGGAAATTTTAGAACACTTCATTTCTGCTCAAATAGAAGAAATGATCAACTTAAAACAGGCTATGGCCATAGAAGATCTCGAAACAGCTACACGCATGGCGCATTCTTTATATGGTGCGGCTTCAAATTTAGCGGCTATTAAATTGGCAGACATGGCCAAGGAATTAGAAACAACATTCAATAATGGAATCTACCCTGAGATGGTTAAAATTGATATTGTGAGCGAATATTTAAGCATTATAAAAGAATATTTAAATCAATCCGAACAATCAGCACAAACTGATAGCCAAACCCAAGCACAAACAAAACCCGCAAAGGAAACCAATATTTCTTTGGATAATCTACTTGATCTGATTGAAAATTATGATACTCGCGCCTTAGATGAATTAGCACTCGTTAAAGACTCCGAGTACGGTAAAAATTTAAATCTGAATAATATTGCCAAAGCGATAGAAAATTTTGAATTTGATAAAGCAAAAGAATTGGTTGAAAAATTAATTCAATAATTTTATGTACTGTTAAATTTTTAAACTTAGATTTGTTAAAAAGTTATTGATATATTAGGGCCTGTTGATCTTTCAGGATTAAATTTTGTTCGAGATAAAAGCATTTTAGTCGCGGCGAGTAGTGTGTAGCCTAGTCATTCTAAGTAAATACGACTCAAAAAAGCATAAATTGCTTTTAGCCGAATCCTTCGGACAGCGTTTGTTGGGCATTTTTACTGCGTTATCGCCTTTTTATGTGGAACACATGACAAAGCCTCTGCCTTGTATAAATGCCTAACAATTCGCTGAAAAAGTAATCTCGAAAGTTCAACAGCCCCTAAACAGCTATAAAAAATAACCTTTGAGTTAAATAGAAAATGGAATGCTGTCATATTTAATGACAGCATTATTTTAACTGTAATATGAATTATGCCGTTACAGTAGACGTTTTATTTTTACGGGCTGAAAATTTGCGCTTAACAGCTCTAATTGGTATGCGTATATCTTGGCCAATTATGTATAAACATGGCACCAATACCAAAGTGATCAGTGTCGCGAACATCACTGCAAAACCTAATGCAACAGCCATAGGTATTACAAATCGCGCTTGTAAACTGGTTTCAAACATAATAGGTAATACCCCCATAAATGTGGTAATAGAAGTTAATGTGATGGCTCTAAATCGTGCGCAACCAGCTTCAAGTACAGCATCACGAATTGCCATTCCTTTTTTACGAGCTTGATTTATGTAATCAGTCATTACTAAACTATCGTTTATTACAACACCTGCGGCAGCAATGATGCCAAAGAATGACATCATGCTTAAATCTAAACCAAAGAAGAAATGCCCCCAAATAGCTCCGGTTAAACTAAATGGTATAACTGACATGATAATAAGTGGCTGCGTATAACTTTGCAGTGGTACTGCGAGTAAAATATAAACGATAATCATGCCAGCAACAAAAAACAGTATTTGTTCATTTTGCTGTGCTTGTTGTTCTTCAATTGAACCACCAAGCTCTGTTTTAACCGTTGGAAATAACTTTTTAAGCTCAGGTAGAAGTTTCTCATCAATTCTGTCAACAACTTCATTTGGCTCAACAGTTTCTTCGTCAATTGCGCCATATATATAAACTGTTCTATAGCCACCTTCACGACGTATATAACTAATACCAGGCTTTTCTGAAAGGGCTACTACATCACCTAACATCACTTCTTTGCCATTATCTGTTGTAATAACAGTATATTTAAGTGATGAAAACGCTTCACGTGTCAATTTTGGATAGCGAACCATAACACGAATTTCTTCACCATTTCTGATCACGCGCTGCGCTTCTCCACCGTAAAAACTGGCTCCAACTTGATTAGCTATTGTAGCTAAGTCTAATCCTAAATCATATGCAACTGGTAATAGACTTAATTGCACTTCTTTACTGGCAGGATCAATAGTAGAACTAATATCGTATAGACCTTTTTCTTGCTGCAACATTGCAATAAATTGCAATCCAGCTTGATTTAAAGTGTCAATATCAGAACCATATAATAAATATCCAAACTCTCCGTCACTACCAGAGCTATTTACATCATCTTGGATGGTTATAGATTTAAGGCCTGGAATTTTTGGTAATTGTTCACGCCATCTTCGAGATAGCTCAAATGTACTGAAAGGTCTTAAATTTTCATCAACTAATGGAATAACTATTCTGGCTTCTGTTTTACTTTGATTAAAGGCAAGTAAGTCTTTTATCATACCTTGATCAAATTCAGATTTAGTTTGATCTTCAACTTGCCAAACAATAGATTCAATTGTTTTTAAAGCATCGATTGTTTTCAGGTCAGAAATGTTGTCATTCATTTCGATTTCTATGCTAGGAAAGTCGTGAGGGACCTTAGGTGTTGGTATCGTACGAACTAAATTAGAAGATATCAAAGCAAAGCTGATAATTAATAAACCAACAAATGCAGATAATACTACCCAACGCCATTCAATCGCTTTTTTTATAGAACGTTTATAAGGCCCATTTACAAAGTCCATAAAGCGTTTATTAAACTTAGCTCTCCAACTGTTTTCAGCAATAGGAGTAAACTTTGAGTGTGCTAAATGAGCAGGTAAAATTAATTTTGATTCAATTAAGCTAAATGCTAAACATAAAATGACAACAACAGCGATACCATAAAAGAATGCACTGTCAGGGCCACTTGATAAAGTAAAAGGGGCAAATACAGCCATAGTTGTTAAAACACCAAATGTTGCTGGTGTCGCTACTTTTTTAGCGCCTTTGACTACATTTTCGACACCACCACCTGATTTTTCAATTTCACTATAGGCACTTTCACCTATAACAATGGCATCATCGACTACTATTCCCAATACCATGATAAATGCAAATAAAGAGATAATATTAATACTGATACCTAAAATTGGCATCACCATTACAGCACCTAAGAAACAAACGGGTAAACCAACCATTACCCACATAGCTAACTTAAAGCGTAAAAATAAGGTCAGCATAAGTGCTACCATAATAGAACCTTGAAGTAGGTTTTTTAACATCATATCTAAACGTGCATTTAGGTAATAAGTCATATCAACTAAGGTTTTAAGTTCTAGACCAGGTGGTAGAGTTTTGTTTCTTTGTGCAATAAATGCTTTAACGGACTCTGCAACAGGGATCATATTTTGATCTTTTGTCGCTTTTACCGACATAAACATGGCATTACTACCAGAGTATTTAAAGTAACGCTCACCTTCAGTGAAACCATCTTTAATAACGGCAATATCTTGTAGTAAAACTTTAGCGCCATTTTGACCAATTTTTATCGGTATTTGGCGGAATTCTTCACCATTGTAATATTGGTTTTCAATTCTTACTGAAATAAAACCAGCATCTGTACGCAATTGTCCCGCAGAAAAGTTAGCAGAGTGCCTGCTAATCGCCTTACTTACATCACTTAAAGACAAATTATATTTTCGTAGGTTTTCTGGATCGATTTCTATCGCTATTTCATCTTCAGGCACATCTAAATTCACTAAAGATACATTTTGAAGTTGAAGAAGTTCATCTTCTATTTGTTGAGCGATTGGTTTTAACTGTGTTAAAGGTAAGTCGCCAACTAATGACATTTCAATCACATCTTGCTGAAATTCAGCTTGATAAATCGTAACCGGTTCCATTCCTGCTGGAAAAGTAGCAATACCATCAACGCGCAACTTTATTTTATCTAGTACATCCGAAAGTGATTTATCAGGATCTATTTCTAATGAAATACGACCGTTATTGCGAAAAGAACGAGAAATCCCTTTTTTTATTTCTGTAACATCTTTAATTGATTCTTCAATTTTTATCAGAATACTTTCTTCAATTTCTTGAGGCGAGGCACCAGGATAAGAAGCATTAATATTGATATAATTGATTTCAATATTAGGGAACATCTGCCTTTGAATTGTAAAATAGCTCAATATGCCCATAATGATGATAAAGCCCATCATTAAGTTAGCAGCAACGGGATTATTAGCAAAATAAGCAATAATCCCTGTTTGTTTATGTTGTGTCATATTAATAAATTCCTTTTACTACAATTTTTCAGTAGTTGAAACATCAGAATCAGCAATGTTTACCTGCATACCTTTCTGCGGATATTCAGGTAATGTCACAACTAATTTATCTTGATTGTTTAAACCTTGATTGACTAAAAAGAATTCACCTTCTTCTCTTATTACTTGAACTTGTTTGGCTTCTAATTTGTCCTCTGAATCTACAACCCAAACAGTGCGGTTATTTACAAGCTCTTGAGGTAATTTATAAATTTGTTGTAAAGTCTGCCCAGCAAACTTAACTTCAACATAACTGCCGAATTTAATTACAGGTAGGTTGGCATCTAAACCGTATGGGTCTTCAATTCTTACAACTAAATTGCTCATACGTGTTTCACTATCAACAATACCTAAATCGCGTGAGATAATGGCTTCACGCTTAAAAGCATTAAGTCCTTTTTGACTGACTGATGCATTTATGCCATTTAAATTTTTTGGTAAAAATGCGCTATCAAAGCCAGCTATCGGGATCAATACTTCTGCCGATTCAATATTGTTAAGTACAGCAACGGGTGAACCTGTATTTACAAATTGGCCTAAGCCGATATTTTTTGAAATTATTAATGCATCATATGGCGCTTTAACATTACATTTTGCTAGATTACGTTCAGCACGCTTTAAGCCTGCTTGAGCTGATTTAACCGCAGCTTGTGCGCTTAAAACCTGTGGTTTTCTAAGGTATAAATCAGTAAATTTTTTATTTGGAAAACGTTTCGCTTCATCGATTGCAACATCTTGTTTTGCATTTTCTTCAATTAAAGAAGCTTGCGCATTAACGAGTTGTGCTTGTGCTTGTAATAAGTCAGCTTGGTAATTATCTTTTTCAATTGTAAATAAAATATCACCGCGATGAACTAATCCGCCTGGTATAAAGTTTTTATGCAACTGAACCACTTCGCCTTGAACTTGTGCAGCTAATTGCGTGCTTTCTAGAGGGGCTACTTCCCCATAGCTAGTAATCACGATTTGATAATCACTTGCTGTAATATTTTCTATTTTTACTGTAGGTCGGGTATCAACCGGTTTTTTTTCTTCGGTATCTTTCGCTATAGCATTAATTGTTACAAAACTACCAATACATGTCGCTAAAATAACAACAGGTATTAAGCCTTTTATCCATTTTTGATTCATTTTATTCACCTTGAAAGCACAATTGATGTAATAGTATCAAAACTTGTAAAAAGATGTGAATTCAATTGTAAGAAAACATAACAATTTGTTATTTATATAATCATGCATCTAAAATGGCATCGTGGAGTGAAGTTGAATTTACTGCTTTGACCAGCTGAAAAGAAAAATGCATTTTAACTGCACAGTTAAATGCTGTCAGCTTATCTTAATATATAACTATCACACTTCAAGGTGCAGATTTTAGCACCTGAAAATTATCATCAATTCTACTGTCTAAAATATTACTTGTTTTTGGCAGTGTTTGATTAAAAAACGCATTAATTTTATTTCTAATTTCTTTCGCAGTAGAAAAATATTTATTATTTTTAATATACTCATTTATAATTTTTCATAGCCGTTCTATTGGGTTTAAATTTGGGCTGTAAGGCGGTAGATAGTGAAGTTTTATATTAAGTTCATTTGCTTTATCTTTAACAACCGGTGCTCGATGTTAACCAACGACATCTAAAATCAAATGAATTCTATTATTACTGCCATTATGAGCTCGTAATTCAGTGTATTTTTCAATAAAATCTGCTTGTTTTTCTTTGTCAAATTTATGAGGAACACCTTAAGGCTACTTATAGTACCAGGTATGGCTGCAATGCACTCTATTTCAACGATTTAAATTGTCTTGCAATCGGAGAGGCTCATATATGGTATAACTAAAATTATGTTGATGTAGCCATTTATTTAAACCTGAAATAGAACAGTGAATGTCATAGGTTCTCCAAATATATTCAATTATTGTTATAATCGTCAATATGTCTAACGATAATCGTTTAATGAAGTCGCAATGCCTGAGAAATCATCGACGCTGATCAACCTTCTGAACTAAGTGAAACGGCCTTAATGCGATCTCGAACACACGTCCATCACGACTTGCATCGTTTAGGGCTTCAAGGTATATTTTTTTATTGGTAGTCAGTTTGATATTTTTCCTGAAAGATATCAGGATCCTCATTATTGTATAAATCAAGTATCTTCATTGAGCACGGGTATATTATGGGCTTGGTATTTTTGTTGAAGAAGTGAATGGTAAAAAAACTATCATCATGACGGTACTGAATTTAGCTACTTTACTCAAAATATTTATATAGCTGATGGAGATATAAGTATTAGCACTTTTGCAAACTGCGCTGTAAATAATCATTGTGATTAAAAATCTCAGGATGTTACTTTTGAAGTTTTAGATTCGTTTTTAAACACTAAACAGGGCATATATACAAATAAGTAACTATGGTGTCGCGCATCTGACACCTTATCTGGGTTTTGAACAAGCCCGATCTTAAGTTGTATGACTTATTTATAGTAAATAGTGGTGATCGTGTTTTATTTGCAAGCGGCTTTCGTTTATTTAAGCAGAGTGAATGCGTTACTTGCCCTAAGAAGAAAAAATATTTAATTTTATCAATTAGTTAGATTTTATACTTTTCTTCCTCTCATTAGTTTAAGCCATTATCCTTATTTTATTCGTCTTTGGCTAAATAACTGATGATTATTAATCAGGCCACTAAATTTACATTTATGCTTTAGAGTTTAAAGTTAATTCAAGATTAAGCTCTTTATTATCCGCATCAGACCAATAAGAAATCAAATTACCATTTTGAATCTCGGCCATACTTCTAGCACAATACAATGATAGTGCTTCTAATTTATTTTCAGTATGAATGTTATTTTTATTAAACATATCTTCTATAGGGAAATTAATATTTACTGAGGATAAGCATATTCTGAATGTTGTTAAGTTATTTTTATGAGATAAAATTAATTGAATCGTTGCTCCCCTTAGAGTTGTGCTAAATGAAAATTTTATTAAATTCGAAATAATAGTTCGGGTTAGTAGTGATTCGCCTAACACAACACTTTTATTAAGATTCAAATCTATTTCAAAACATTTATCTTTTGAGGTACTTATAAATGCTGATAGCACTTCGTCTATTAATATTTTTAAATCAAAAGGGGCTGGTGAGTATTCATAACTACCATCTTCAATCTTATATAATGTTAGCATATTATCGATGGATTGACTTAATAGCGTGGCATTTTTTGATAAAATCATTTTCGAGAAGTTATATTTGTTATCATTAAATTTATACTTATTTAATATCGTTATTGACTTAATTATTTCATCAATTGGTTTTCTGAGATCGTACTGAGTAAAACGATCAAAATCGTCGCGCAGTTGCGAATTTTCGATCATTCGATCTACTTGGTCTCTCATTTGATTATTTTGCTTAGTAATATTTATATGTGTATTCACTCTTGCTTTTAATATAGAAGGGCTAATTGGTTTGGTTATATAATCAACAGCTCCAACTTCAAGACCTTTTACAATATCTTTAGGTTGGTCTAGTGCAGTAGTAAAGATGATCGTGATATGTTTTGTAAAAGGGTTGTTTTTAACTATTTTGCATACTTCTAAGCCTGACATTTCAGGCATCATAATATCTAGTAACATTAAATCTGGTGGGCTATCTGAATTACATATTTTCAATGCTTTTTTTGCATTATTAGCTATAATTACTTTGTAGTCATTCCTTAATATTTCAGCAATAATTTTTATATTATCTATTACGTCATCAACAATTAACACTGTTAATTTATGCGCTTTGGAATTTGCTAATTTAGGAATTTTAGCTTTAGCTTTACTAGAGAATACTTCTTTAATTGGTCTTTTTAGGGTATGTTCTAATTTTGTTTCTAGCATTTTTATTGTATACGGTTTTACTAAATAATCAGAAACCCCGAGTTCGATTGCACTAGATACATCTTGATAATTTATATTTGTTGAAATGATTATAAAAGGGATTTTAAACGTTTTTTTATTAGTACGCGTTATTTTCAGTAACTCAAGACCAGTTAACTTTGGTAAATCAAAATCACATAAAACCAGATCAATATTCATTTCTTCAATATGAGCAAGTGCAGCTTCACCATCTGCTGCTTTTATTACATTGTTTATACCTAAACTTATGAGAGCATCGGCAGTGATATTTCGCATGGTTTGCTCTGCATCTATAACGAGTATGGTCTTATACGTGTTTATTAGATTTTTATTTAATAAAATACTCATTCAAAGTAACCTTTTTAATTTAGTTATACCCAATTAAGTTGCAGGAGTTTAGCTAAATATATTAAAGTAAAAATAAATTATGTAAGCTAGGAACTATAATAACTTGAATTTTTTGCGTTGATAAAATATGGATTATCTCTAACTGATTCGCTTTATCTTGAACTATACCCAAGCCACTTCAAGATGTGAGGTTCAGGACTGCTGAGCAATTCATGATCTAGGCGCATCTTTGCATTAATGGTTACTCCCTTAAAAAAAGATGGAACAACGAGCATGATTTGCTCAGAAGTCCCTGTAAGGTTGGTTTATAAATACTTTATGCAGCGTTATTGATTTTGAAAAGGGAATAACCATGTTCTTCAATCAATGCCTTGCCTAAAGCATTTCTAATTCCAACTGAATCCTGCATCTTGAAGTGGTTTGGGTATATATCATTTTATTTAGAACTTCAAAGCAGCTACACAATTGTACTATTTAAACATAAACAGAGCAAATACATTGATCATGTCATATACAAAAAAAAATTCAAAATGCGTGGTTTATCAGCTTAAAAATATCATTCAATTAGCAAGTAAGTAGTTTACTATTTTCTAAAGGTATTACTGAAAATTGATGAATGGCTCTTTCTAATTTCCATCAAATTTCAAAATTATACTTGTTCATTCATGGATGCGCTTTTGACCCACTAATTAGATTTTAAACTATACTATAAAAAATGTATTAATGAGTTTTACTATTTTTAGCATTGATTAATCTAAAATAAATAGCCATAGGACTGATATAACGATCTAGTAATCTTTAAGGTTATTCTAAGAGGTCTGATTTGTATGATTACTTGTTAACTGTATCATACTACTTTGTAATCAAAGGGGTGGATATTATTAATACAAAAGTACTGTTTTTATTGGTTTGTTTTATGACAGTTTCATATTGCTACGCTGATTGGCAACCGTTGAAGGTATACTCTTGGCCAATTAATATAAATAGTTGGGAACCTAAGGAAATAAAAAGAGAGGTAATTAAGTACCATTCATTAAAAACAGCCAAAAAACAATGGAAAATATGTGTTTCTATTCCTCATTTGAAAGACTCATACTGGCTTGCAGTTAACTATGCTTTAATAGATCAAGCTAAGCATTTAGGCATTCGTATGAGAATTAAACAGGCTGGGGGTTATACTGAATTGGCTTCACAACGCACACAAATTAAGGAGTGTATGGCAAGTGGCGCCGATGGCTTAATTTTAAGTAGTGTAGATACAGATAAAAATAATGATTTAGTTCAGTTATATCACTCCCAAGGAAAACTTGTTGTTGATTTGATCAATTGGATTAGTTCTAAACACATAAGCGCTCGTGTTGCTGTTAATTATTTTGATAATGGTGTTGAAATAGCAAAGTATTTATTAAAACACGCTAAAGAACCAAGTAAAGTTTTGTGGTTGCCGGGACCAAAAGGACCCGGTTGGCCAGCTGCTGGTAATAAGGGGTTTATCCAAGAGTTAACAGGAAGTGATATAGAAATAGTACACACAGCTTGGGGTGATACAGGATACAGAATACAAAGCAAACTTATCAGAGATGCCTTAGAAATTTTTCCTGATATTGACTACATCGTAGGGACTACGGTTAGTGCTGATGCTGCTATTGATATTATTCGACAGAAAAACCAAAGTGCGAGTATTGGAGTACTATCCTATTATTTTAGCTCTGACACCTTTAAAGCTATTCAGCGCGATCAAATTATTGCTGCTGCTACAGATAAACAAGCTATTCAAGCTCGTTTATCTGTAGATATTATTGTTAGATTACTTGAAGGTGATGATTCATTTACTCAAATTGCTCCTTTAGTTGAAATTGTTGATAAAAAAACATTAAATAATTTTATTTCATCAACATCAGTTGCACCAAGAGGGTTTAGACCTGTATTTAGTGTGAACGATTGGAGCAACTGATTTGTGAAAAAAATGAATTTTTTATCTTGGTTCCCCTCTATATTTTTATTTTTATTTTTATTTTTTTGTACTTTTTGGATTAATAAAACTTGGAAACTTGATGCACAAAATAATTGGCAAAATAAAGCCATTAAATCTTCGGAATTTTTAACTGATAACCTATTAGGTTGGCTAGAAGGTGCATATTTATCCGTTTCTGGAATAGCTATTTTATATGAAAATAGTACTAATGTAACTAATCAGCAGTTTTTACAAGCTTTTGACTCCTTAGAGTCTCGTTCAGTTGCTTTCTTTCTTGATGATATGGCAATTGGCAAGTTAATTGCTAAGGGTGATACAAAGTTAGAATGGGAGATCATCGCAAGTACACAGCAACAAGGTTTTCTAAAAAAAGGCACAAAATTAAATCAGAATTTATATTTAAATAATTTATTTAATACTGCTCAATCCAAACCAGGTAGAATTATTTTAGGTCCTCCTAAATTTGATAAGCAAGGTAAGCCTTCTTCAGTAATCGTATTATATACAGAAACTATGACAGGCCCGATATTAACAATGGGTTTGCTAAACTATCAGGCCATTATTGATGGATTGTACGCAATACATACTCCAACCGGAGTTTTATTAAATATTGATGGTCGTTTTTATACCGAAAAAGAAGATAAAAACTTCATTTCAATTTATAAGACTAATCATAATTCCGAATATCATACAGTAAATAGAGCGATAAGCTCTGAAGCGGAAATTGTATTTACTTGGTATTTTACCTCAGACTTTGATGGAGGGATTGATTTTCGTTCAAGTCAAACTGCATTATGGTTAGGCATAATAATTACATTGTTATTTACAATTATCATTATTGTATTACAAGTACAAAATATTCAAGTTGCGAAACGCGTTACCATAGCAACAAAAGAATTAGAACAAGCAAAAAATCAAGCTGAAAGTGCGGCTAAAGAAAAATCTAACTTCTTAGCAAATATGAGTCATGAAATTAGAACGCCAATGAATGCGATTATTGGAATGTCTTATTTAACTTTGAATACAGAACTTACAGATAAACAAAAAAATTATATTAATAAAGTACATATTTCAGCAACTTCATTATTAGCAATACTCAATGACATTCTTGATTTCTCAAAAATAGGGGCAAACAAGTTAAAATTGGAATATATCGATTTTCAAATTAAGGATGTTTTTAATAATTTATCTACTATTAATAGCTTAAGCGCAGCTGATAAAAATCTTAAATTAATTTTTGATTGTTCGTCAGATATACCTGAAACTCTTATTGGTGATCCTTTAAGACTTAATCAGGTTTTAATTAATTTAATTAGTAATGCGATTAAATTTACACCCCACGGTAAAGTCATAGTCAAAGCTGAAGTTATTAAATGGAAAAAAAAATCACTCACTTTACGCTTCTCTGTTGAAGATACTGGTATCGGTATGTCGACTGCGAGCCAAAAAATACTGTTTGAGCCATTTAGCCAATCAGACTCTTCAATAACAAGGAAGTTTGGGGGCACTGGGTTAGGTTTAGCAATTTGTAAAAAATTAACCAAATTAATGGATGGAAATATTACTGTTGAAAGTACCGAAGGTGAAGGTAGTACTTTCACTTTTACAGCCAATTTTGGTATAAAAAAACAGCGTTCAAGTGAAGCACAGGTAAAACCAAAATTAATCAAAGATATGACCGTACTGATTGTAGATGATAACGCATATGCGCGAGAAATTTTACATGATATGTTGATAAATGA
>NZ_NQMR01000190.1 GCF_002276045.1 Pseudoalteromonas sp. NBT06-2
TTTTGGTTTTATGTTTGCTTTTATTATTAATCCGATTTTGCAATGGTTATTTCCAGAAATAGGCGCACCCAAATTACCGCTTGATACTATGATGGAATTAACCTTAGGCATGTTAGGTCTAGCTGGTTTAAGAACGATTGAGAAAATAAAAGGGGTGAGCAAATGATCAAAAGTTCCAAGGATGAAATAGAACAAAATCAATGGCATATGAAAAAAGAACTGAATTTGGCACATTTTATAACAACGGTTATGTTACTCGTTTCAGGCATACTCTATTTAGGAGATCTAGATAAACGCATCAATTCAAATGCACAAGATATTTTGCATTTGAAACAGATCCGCAATGAAGACCAAAAACGCATAGAAAAACGCTTAGATTCAATAGATAAAAAACTAGATACCTTATTAAGTAACCGTTTGGCATATAAAAACAGTTAACTTTGTGACAACCGGGCCTAAAAAGCCAAAATACCAAAAGAGCCTTTATTATGAATACGCCAATTGATTTAACCCAGCTCTTTGCGCCAGATATTGTTGAGGCGCTTGACTATGAAACTATTTTTAATGAAATGCTACAAGCATTACGACATAAAACAGACCAATTTAGCACTTTAATAGAATCAGATCCCGCTTATAAAATTCTTGAAGTGGCTGCTTATAGAGAATTATTACTTAGGCAAAGGGTCAATGATGCGTCTAAATCTGTGATGTTGGCTTATGCTACAGGTAATGATTTAGATAACTTAGCTGCTTTATTTGGGGTAAAGCGTCAGTTCACTGCAGATCCAAATTCAGAGTCAAAAGAATTAATTAAGGAGTCTGATCTGAGATTTAGAATGCGGATCCCTTTATCATTGGAAGGACATAGTACTGCAGGCCCTATAGGAGCCTATAAGTTTCATACATTATCGGCTTCGGGTCAGGTAAAAGATGTCTCTGTATCAACTCCTGAGCCGGGCAAGGTATTGGTAACAATATTAGCCAATACTCAAACTGGTTTGCCTTCACCAGAGTTATTGAATCTTATTTTAGAAAAATTAAATCATGAAGATATTAGGCCATTAACTGATTGGGTAAATGTGCAATCAGCGCAGATCATCGATTATCAGGTGGAAGCCAATATTGAACTCAATTCAGGCCCAGGGAAAATGCAATCTCTTGAAAATGTGAGAAGTAAAGTGAATGCTTTTGTACAACAAGCACATCAATTGGGTAATGAAATTACTTTATCGGGGTTATATGCGGCAATGCATCAACCTGGCGTGAAAAAAGTGAAACTATTACACCCTTTGTCAGATATTCAAGTTACTGCTGAACAAGCTGCTTATTGTAATGATATAAAAATACATTCAGGACAATAACGATGGGTAAAATAAAGCAAATTTTATTACCACCTAATGCAACAAAGCTTGAAGAAAATTTAGAGAGCACAGGTAGTAGATTACGTCAAATTCCAGTTGAAATTGGTAAACAATGGCACCCTGATACTTGCCCTGAAAATTTATTGCCTTGGTTAGCTTGGGCGTTATCGGTTGATGAATGGGATGAACAATGGACTGAACATGCTAAACGCGCCATGTTAAAGCAGTCGGTTTCTATTCATAAACATAAAGGCACTGTTGGTTCAGTAAAAAGAGCACTTAAAGCCCTTAATATAGAATTTGAATTTTTAGAATGGTTTGAAGCGTGTGAAGATATTGCATTAGCACCGATCCATAGTAGTCAACCCTATACCTTTGTTTTTATCGCTTGGGCCAATGAAAACCCCTATACAAGCAATGAAGTGTTTTTAAATCCAGACTTATATGACGTTTTATTGAGAGTGATTAATCGGGTTAAACCCGCCCGCTCACATTTTGATTTTTTAGTTGGCGCCAAAATCAACTCAAATCTGTTATTAGGTACAGCATCAACTGGTTGGTGTCAGGTAAGGCGTTTAAGCAATGAAACTAAACCAGTAAAATTGCCACCAAGTAATACACAGTTAGCAGCCAGTTTAATTACCAGTCGTAAAAATGTGCAAGCAACGCGTATTTCGAATCAAACGACAGCGGTGCAGTTAGGGGCGGTTATAAGCAATATAAATGCAAAGTTACATTTGAATAACCGACGTTATAGCGTTGCACGATTTTATTTAATCTAATACATATTTTAAATCAGATAAAACCCATATCGATTTTAAATCGATATCTCATATGAATTCCTTTAGGTCTCGATGATATTTCGCATCATAGCCAAGTTCTGAAACCAACCCTTTTAGAAGCGCTTTAAGCTACGTTATTGCTATTGAAAAGGGAATAAACATGTAAATAATTTAATCAACTAAGGAGTAAACCGTGAGCACTATATTAAAGCCCACAATTACCACTAAGGGTTTGCAAGCTATTTTTAATGCTGATAGCAACGGCTTGCAGGCGCAAATAACAGCCATAGGTCTAGGTGATCAAGCTTATGAGCCAAATCAAAACCGTACTGCATTAGGTGCAGAAAAAAACCGTATCAATATTGCAAGTGGTAGATTAGTGAGCCCAACTCAAATTCATATGAGTGTGATAGATGATTCAAATAAAACTTTTTGGGTACGAGAAGTCGGCTTTTATTTAGCTGATGGCACCTTATTTGCCGTGTACTCAGAACCTGATAAAGCATTGGCTTTTAAGTCCCCTGAAGTTGATTTATTACTGGCATTTGATTTGGCGTTAACAGGTGTTCCTGCAGGTTCAGTCAATATTATAGATCAGGGTGTTGATTTAAACATTTTAATCGCACCAGAACTGGCAAAAATGGCGACAGCGCAAATCAGTAATATGTATCGATTTATTAAACAAAAATTTGCCTTAATAAAGGCAGGTATTCACTAGGAAATATTGCGCCTTCGAGACTGAATCAATTTCAGTCATGAACGTCAATATGTCTTAATCCCCCCCCCTTTTAAACCTCAATTTAAAAATATCATTTTAAAGGAGAATATTTATGGCTCTAGAGCAAGATATTGCCGAATTAGTCACGGCATCAAATAATTTAACCCAGATTGTTGATGATAAAATACAACAAATTGATAGTAAAGTAATAAGTGCAGAGAGTAAGATCGATTCAGCAATATTAAACTTTGCTAAAAGTCACTCATCACAAGTAGTCTCATACTACGATAATACACGGCATTCTCAAACAAGTATAAACCCTGAAATAGATCCGTTAGATGAAACTAAAACTAAATGGATAGCCTTGCCTACAACAGACACAGCCTTCCATATGTATCCATCTGTTAATAGGTTAACTAAAATTCATACTACAAACTGTTATAGCTATCATCCAGGGCATTATGAAGACCCTAAACATTCTATAGATCATAGCTGTACTAAGGTACAGTTTGTTTTGGCTAATGATAGTGCGTCAAGTGAACAAATTAACACTCAGTTAGCATTGCAAAATACTAATCATACATATCATGGTGGTTGGTGGAATGGTACCGGTGTTTTTGATGCAAAAGTTGTTAGAGTGCCAGGACTTCACCCCTATAGTCGATTATTTATTCGTTATATAAATGGAACAGTAATCGAAGGAAAGTCACCTCAAAATGTTCTGAATTTTGGTGGGAATCCAACATTATCAGTAACAAAAGTAATTAACTACCCATATATAAAGGCATAATTATGATTGATTTTAATGAGCAAATCCCAACCAAAGAAGAGTTTTTAAAAAAGCAAAAAGAAAACAATAAGTTGATTGCTAGAGGGAAAATATCAATAAATGTCGCTGATATAGCAAGTCTACTAGGCACGACATCAGATTCAATTCACTTAGTCTTAGTTGAGTTAGCAAAATTATGTGAGTCATTAAATAAAGTAAACACTTTAGCTGAAGTAAGAAGTTCAGCTAAACCATTAACAGATTTGTTAGCTGGTTTTATCGCTAAAGTTAATAGCAATGAAGTACAATTACCATATCAAGCTAAAGGCATAGATCAAGTGATAGCTGATATAGAAAGCAGAGCGACATCTGTCGCGAAAATATTAACTAATAATAGTTAAGGTCATACTTGACCTGTTTCTATTAGTTAAACAGGGTATGATGTCACTAAGCTAGCATGTATTCATAATTGAATACGTATTTAGTATAAACATTTTCCCTTGTTTCAAGCCCTACACATCATGTGATAGGGCTTTTTTTGTACTTAAATTTTTTTAAAATCAGCATAATGCAAGTCTTTATATTTGCAGCTGATTTTTTATTTGATAACGCAATGGAGTTAAATATGAGTCAAATTAATTTTAGCCCAGTTGATATCAGTAAACTACCCATACCTAATGCCATAGAATCACTTGATTTTGAATCAATTAAAACAGAGATTCTGGCAGATTATGCGTCTCGATATCCCAATGCACATATTGAATTAGCATCAGAGCCTGTTGTTAAATTAATAGAGACATTCGCATATCGAGAGTTATTGGTACGCCAGCGGGTTAATGATGGTGCAAATGCAGTATTACTGGCAAAAGCAACAGGCGCTCAGCTTGATTATTTAGGCAATCGTTTTAACGTAAAGCGTCAATTGATTACACAGGGTAATAGCAATGTAACGCCAGCGATTGCAGACGTTTATGAAACGGATGATCGTTTTCGTAAACGAATACAATTATCGCTAGAAGGCTTTTCGACTGCGGGACCCATAGGGGCATATGTATACCATGCTTTGGCAACCTCTGCTTTGGTAAAAGATGTAACCATAGATGCACCTGAATTTAGTTATGCTGATATAGCACCAGCTTTATTAGCACAATTACCTGACAATGTAGTGATATTACACTGTACTTATGATGCCGGATTAACCAACCCTATGCCCGGAGATGTTGCTGTTACAACCTTGAGTACACAAGGTAATGGTAAAGATGAAGTTTTGGCAAGCGCTGTCATTACAGCGCTCAGTGATGATGATATTAGGCCTTTGACCGATCATGTTTGTAATCGAGCAGTCGAAATCATTGAATATGAACTCAATGCAACCTTATTTTGTTTTAAAGGCACTGATAGTCAAGCAATTAAAGCTGCATCGTTACAAGCTGTAAAAGATTATATGAAACAACACCATAAACTCGGGCTTGCGGTAACACAGTCTGCATTATATTCCGCTTTACATCAGCCTGGCATTGAACGCGTTGTATTACATAGCCCCAGTTCAGATATTATGGTTGAAAACTATCAAGCGGCATATTGTATGAGTGAGCAAGTTAATATTAAGGCAGCATAATATGACTTTTACTGATAAGGCCTCATTCAATAGCAAAGCGAAACACAGTTTACTACCACCAAACGCAACACAGCAAGAAAAGCAAATAGCATTGGCGGCTAGCCGTATTAGTAACCTTGCTGTGCCCATAAAGCATTTATGGGATCCATTAAAATGTCCGGAGCATTTATTACCTTGGTTAGCATGGGCATTATCGGTTGATGAATGGGATAATAATTGGTCAGTCTCTATTCAACGAGAAGTCATAGCCAATAGCACCCAAGTTCATAGAACTAAGGGCACAGTGAGCGGTGTTCGTAAGGCATTAGCAAGTCTAAATGCCAGTATCGCGCTCACTGAATGGTGGCAAAATGGCGGGGTACCGCATACAGCACAATTAACTGCGTTAGCACGAAATAACTTAACAGCCAGTGGTGATACATTACTAACACCTCAGCTGCAGGCACAACTTTGGCGTATTGTATCTGCCACTAAACCTGTGCGAAGCAAACTAGATTTTAGTGTTGGTGTTCAGCAAGATAAAGCTATTCATACATCGGGTATTGGCACAACACATAATCTCAGTCGCCAAGATATTAATACCGAAGTTGATAATGGCTTATCAGCAAGCTCATTACATATATCACAAGTCGCTAATGCAGTAAAAATCAGTCGAACGCATATATCAGCTCAACCTAATGCGCAATTAAAGAGCGATATGGCAATGGCGCTTGCCATGGGTTCTGCAATTCATTTAAGTCGGGCAACCATGCGCAGTCAATAATCTGCACTTTATATAGTAGCAATCAAAAAGGAGAGTTTTTATGAGTGATTATACGCCCTTAATAACGCAAGCGGGCCTAAATGCAGCGGTAAATGCAACGCAAGGAGGATTTAAAATAGAGATCAGCCATATTGCCGTTGGCGATAAAGGCTATTTACCTAATCGAAATCAAACTGTTTTGCAAAATGAAAAAGATCGTGTGATGGTCTCTGGTGGTAAACATGCAGGCCCAGGGCAATGGCATTTAACAGGGGTATTTGAAAAAGAAGACAATTTTGCAGTTCGTGAAGTTGGTTTTTATTTAACGGATGGTACTTTATTTGCTGTTTGGTCTCACCCAGTTAATACCTTATTTTATCAAACACCGATTGCAAAAGTGATACAAGGGTTTGACTTGATTTTATCAGGCGTACCTGTTGATGCCATTTCGGTAGATATTAGTGGAGATTTAAATCTTTATTATGGTGATGAGTTTTTGTCTTTAGCTGTCACACAAACTAAGCAGCTTATCGCCCAAGTTCAAACCATGCATCGTCAAATTCAATTTAATACTCGATTACAACAAAGCGATGTTGCAATAACCCAAGCTAAGCAACTTATTGCGCAAGTTCAAACCATGTATCACCAAATTCAAGTAGATCACAAAGCGCAATTTTTATCTTTTGCAGTCGCGCAAACTAAGCAACTTATCGCGCAAGTTCAAACCATGTATCGCCAAATTCAATTTAATGATAAATCACTAAAAACAGGAGTTTAATAATGAGCATAGAACAGAGTCTTACTCAGTTGCAGCAGGCAAATGCCGAATTGCACCAAGGAGTAAATAGCTTAACACACGAAGTTACCTCAAAAATGGGTGAAATAAATTCAAAGCTTGCTGCAAAGGAATCACAAGTAGATGCATTCTTAGCAGACGCTCAACCCGAAACACGCTACGAGCAGGATATATTTATTGGTGGATCTAAAGATTATTTATATCCAGTTTGGTGGCGATTTCCTAATAATTCTAGTGGGGTTAGTAATTTAACTGTTTGTCGAACCTATTCCTGGAATGGAGGCGTATCCGAGCGACCGTTAAATACTGGCTCTGCACATCAAGCTGCATTGTTATTAGAGCTAGAAGGTAATGATAGCCCGTGGGGAGGGGATGCCCATATACTAAATATAAAACGTTTTCATGAGGGTTATAACTCAACAGTTAGCCATGTTGCTTATCAAATGTATTGTAAAGCTGAAAAAGTTGATCCGGATAAACCTTTATATTCAGGTGCTAATTTGAATTTTTCATCTCAAGAACGAACACGTTCAGGTTTGTATTTACGAGGTGGTGGTTTGACTTATCGCATTATTAAAAACTGGATTGGAGATGTAAGCTTTCATGATGGTAGCGACCAACTGAGACGAAATATATCAACAACTAATCTTGAGCCTTGGTCAGTTCGTTGGTATGCAGAGCCAATTCCATTTACAGATCGTGATGCACCGATTACTTCAACAATTCCTTATATTAATCATCCTTACACACCGCCATCGGCATAGGAAATAAAATGATAATTAAACAGTTAGAAATTAATGGTCACTTATTTATTAATGTTCCAGCAGATATAAAGACATTAATGGAATTAGGAGTGTCTAACCAAAAAGCACTTGAATTGATCGCTGAAACTGAACAAAAGGCAAAATTTGAACGCGTATTACAGCAACGTATTTATGCATACAAAAATGAATCTGATCCTTTATATATGGAGTATCAGTACGATAAAACATCAGAATCGGAAAAAAAATGGCGAGACAGGGTAACTGAAATTAAAACATGTTATCCGCTTCCTGAAGTTTCTTAAAATATTAATTCTGATAATTAAATAATACGGTCATACTTGACCTGTTTTTTTCAGCTGAAAAATGTAGAATTTATCCATACTAAAATAAAGACTATTTAAATAGTTAATACATAAATCAGTAACACCTCAATAACCCGTGG
>NZ_NQMR01000191.1 GCF_002276045.1 Pseudoalteromonas sp. NBT06-2
AAAGCCTCTGATTATCAACAAGCACAAGCCGATAAAGGCTTTGTGATTTCTATCTCTGATGCAATGACCCGCATTCAAGGAGTGCAATAATGGCCAATCCTGGATTTATTAAAAACTTTACCGCAACTGCTGTGATTGATGCTTATCGTATTGTGGCATTTGATAGTACCTCTGACTTTAGTGTGAAACAAGCTACAGGTGTGGCCACGCCCATTGCAGGGTTAAGTGAGCATGGTTCAAGCTCAGGTAATCGAGAAATACGCTGTGATGTGGTGATGGACCAAACAGGTGTGATTGAATATGGCGCTGATATCGCAACGGGTGATGTGTTGGTCAGTGATGATGAAGGTAAGGCTGTTGTTTTTACACCTGCGCAATATGCAGATGATGCAGCCGTTTGGGCCATCGGTATTGCCCTTGAGTCTGGTGATGCTGGCACGATAGGCAGTACCACAATTAGCCCTTTTTTAATTATAAAGTAAGGATTTAAATTATGAGCGGTATGCCCTTTACCCCTTCAGTTGAACAAACGGCCATAGCAATAGCTTATAGAAATAAAAGTTTAATTGCTGATGCTGTGTGTCCTCGTGTGACTGTTGGTAAGAAAAACTTCAAATATACGATTTTTGATAAAGCAGATAGGATGACCATTCCTGATACGCGTATTGGTCGTAAAAGTGCACCTAATCAAGTTGAGTTCTCATCAAGTGAAGATAATGCCGCATGTGAAGATTACGGTTTATCAGATGTTGTACCACAAGATGATATTGATAATGCACCAGCCCATTATGACCCTTTAAATCATGCCACTGAAAGCATTAGTGACATTATTTTATTAGCACGAGAAGTACGTGTTGCTAATATGTATAGCAACGCTGATAACTTTGGTGCGACTTATAAACTTGGCTCTGGTACGTTAAAACATTTAGATGACCCAAATTTAGATGTTTTAGTGTATTTACAAGAAATGCTTGATGACATGTTTATGACTGCCAATACCATGACCATGTCGCGTAAAGTAGCAACTAAGCTCAGAAGTAATAAACACGTGATAAAAGCCTATAACGGCTCTTTAGGTGACAGTGGTTTAGTACCGCTTAAATTTATTACTGATACCTTAGAAATCGAACGCGTTAATATTGGTGCAGCCTTTGTGAATACCGCTAAAAAAGGTAAAACACCGACTTACTCAAGAGCCTGGCAAGATAACTTAGCACTGACATATGTTGACCCCCTCGCCAGTACACAAAACTCCCGTATGACCTTTGCAATGACAGCACAATATGGTGCTCGGGTATCCAGTCGCAGAAGTGTGCAAGCAGGTTTACATGGGGGTACTGAAGTGATGGTGGGTGAATCGTTATGTGAATTAGCCATTGCAAAGGAATGCGGTATTTTACTCACAGATACCATTGGTTATACCCCGTAGTTTAGGGATTGGATTTTGGGTTAGGTTTGGGGTTGGCTTTGAGTAAGACTTAATTATTAGGTCTTACTATCGTTCTTATTTCGAATCTTATTACGGACCAATATTTT
The DNA here is from genome assembly GCF_002276045.1 of Pseudoalteromonas sp. NBT06-2. Lineage (GTDB taxonomy): Bacteria > Pseudomonadota > Gammaproteobacteria > Enterobacterales > Alteromonadaceae > Pseudoalteromonas. The sequence goes on from NZ_NQMR01000191.1 coordinate 1,537, forward strand.
ACTAACTCAGTTAATCAACAGAGGTATTTATGTTCGCAAGTGCAGCGCAAGTCATTAATAAAATTGGTATTAATCTGTTATTGCAATTTGTATCAGGTAAGTTTGGTGATGTTGCAGATTATGACAATCAACCCCAAGCGATTGATATACAAACCGCATTACAAAACACACCACAAACCCAATTGCAGCAGCAAATTAGTGACTGGTATCACGAAAGTGATAAAACTGTAACGGCATTAATAACCGGATATGTCGCCCGATTTAGTTTAACCCAAGCTGACATTACAGCCTCTGTTTTACCTGGTATCTACATTGATTTAATGCAATACGAGTTATGTATTAACACAGCAGATGAAGATATCAGTGATAAACGCAACTTTGCGATACGTCAATTGGATAAAGTTAGTAAAGGTGTGATCCAAATTAAAACCAACACACATACCCAAAGTACCACAGCAATGAGAACTCGAAAAGTGATGAGTAGTTTTGATTTAGGTCGGTTTTAAATGGCTGGGGTATTTATTGATATTAGTGGTAATGCCCTCTCCCGTTTAACACTGTTAGCAGATAAAGCTCAACGACCTGAGCCAGTATTAGATGAAATAGGTGCGTTTTTAGATGCTGATGTGTTATTGCGCTTTACCCGTGAAGAAACACCAGGTGGTAATAAATGGCAACACAGTGAGGCTGCAAAGGCACGTGGTGGTTTAACCCTTACCGATACTCGGCAGTTAGCTGACTCCATTAGCCATAACGTACAAGGCGATACATTAGAGCATGGTTTAGGTGAGCAGTATGCTGCAATACATCACTTTGGCGGTAAAACAGGACGCAATCACAGTGTCACCTTACCAGCTAGACCTATTGTGGGAATTGAAGCAATTCAGGCACAAGAGATTAATGACATTATTGATGACTGGTTAATTTAAAGCTGCAAGTTTAAACAGATGAGTTTAAACAAATGATTTTAAAAAAGTGAGTTTAAACACAATTTAAAGGGGGTTTAAAACATGTTTAATTTTGATTTAAACACAATAGAGACACATTTAAAAAATGCCAAGATTGCCCAGGTCGGTTTTGCAGCTGATTTTAATGCCGCACGTAAAAAGTCAGTTCAAAGCCCCACGCTATACGTTTTACCCCTTGATGATAATTATGATGATGTAAGCAGTGTCACAGGTGAAGATGAATATATCGCCACTGAAATATTTGCCGTCATGATAGTCATGCCCTGTGTTGCAGGTAATGTTAATTCAGACAGCCAAATTAAAACATTACGCGGCAAAGTAAAACAGGCTATTGCAGGATGTGCTTTTGCGCCCTGGCAACCAATTAAGTTACACCGCGGGCGAACAGTAGAGCTGAGCCGTGAAACCAATAATTTAATTTACCAATGCCAGTTTAAAGTCACTGGTAATTTAACCGTATCAACCAAGGTGATTGTATGAGTAAACACACGAATAAGCCAGTTGTTGCAAGCTCAGGAGATAAACAAGTAAGTGAGATTGCTATTTCCAGTGCGACGCACAAAGCCCAACAAGCACAGCGCTTAATTAGGACCTCGCAAATGAAAGAGCCTGAATTAT
>NZ_NQMR01000192.1 GCF_002276045.1 Pseudoalteromonas sp. NBT06-2
AAAGGAAAATGAAAACTCCAGTGCTGCACGAAAAGCCCAACAAGCTCAGTGCTTAATTAAAACCGCGCAAATGAAAGAGCCTGAATTATCGGGCGCTTTTGCAATAAAAGACAATCAATTACTTAAGCAAATTGCTAACCAAGCACCCAAACAAAACACAAAGCAAGAGGATAAGTCATGAGCAGTTGGCGCTTTAAAGACAAAATGATATTGGCTGATAGCCTTGGTACCACTTTATCGGGGGCGCATGCGATTTATGCCAGTGATGTTGAGTTTAATATTGAAAGTGAATCTGACAAAGATGAACTTGAAACAGCCTACTCCGGTGCAAGCCTTGAAGTGTTTTATGGTGAACATATTAGTTTAAACTTTAAAACACCGCTTGCAGTGAGCGGAACTGCGGGCACGCTCCCGGCTTTTGCACCTTTAATGTTGGCCTGTGGCATGGTGCAAGTTCAAGACAGCTCAAGTGTTACTTACACAAGAGGTGCCCCCACGAAAGCGGTTTGCTTGATGCGCTTTGGTAAAAATACACATCAAATAAGTGAAATGCTCGGTACGGTGAGTTTGTCACTTGAAAAAGGTATTCCAAAACTTAATTGGCAGTTTAAAGGATTGTTTAGTCCACCTGTTAATTCTGCTGCTGCGCCCGCTGTTGATTGGACCCGCTGGAAACGTCCAGAGATTTTGGGTGTTGCTTCAAACTCTGACTTTAAACTGAACAATACCAAGCGCACTTTGCACAAACTCACCATTGATATGGGTAACAATGTGGTATTCGATCGGGCAATTAACTATGAAGAGATCATAATTGCAGGTCATGAATCAAGCGCCAATATCACTTTAACTGCAGATGCGTTAACTGCTTTTAACCCCTTTGACGATGTTGGCCAAATACAAAACTTTGAATTTAGTCACGGTACTGCTGCAGGTAAAAAAGTCACGGTGTTAGGTCGTTTTCAAATGCCACAACCTAAATATGCCAGTTTAAGCTCTGAATTAACGGGTTATGAGTTTGACAGTAAGCTCATACCCAGTGGTGCAGGCAATGATGAACTGAGCTTTGTGTTTGAATAATAAGGAGTAATATCATGAGATTAACATGTTTAACTAAG
>NZ_NQMR01000193.1 GCF_002276045.1 Pseudoalteromonas sp. NBT06-2
GTTACACGATGCGGTGATTGATGCACCACTTAACTTTGAATTTGGTGGTGTGGCTTTTAAATTTAATGCGCAAGTGAAACTCGTTGAAGAGAGTGAAATTAATACACTGACAAGTGGTGCAATAGCATCAGATAAAAATACCGTAAAGGCGTTACTTGTGGGTTGGTCAGGCTTTATTGATGAAGGTAAAGACGTGCCATTTTCAACTGATACCTTAAATGAAATGTTGTCGTTTGGTGCCATTGCGGGACGTTTAGCGGTTGAGTGTATTAATGCGCAATATCGGGTTACTGAAAAAAACTAATCGATGTTGCTAGGTGGTTTGTGGGCGACCTGGCAACGGATAGCAATGTGATTGATAGTGATGAAGCCCACTTTGGTGCACCAGTCAAAGTGTTAGCCCCAAAAGAAGCTGTTTTATTTGTATTACCGGGTAATTGGTTAGCGGTTCATGCGTTAACGTGTGCAGGTACCCAATGGCAATATGATAATCATGGGGTTGAGATTGCCCTTGATTATCAGCGTGCCGATATTGCTTGGCGTTATAGCGATATTACCCTGACCCCTAAAGACTTTGAAAAGCTGCAATTACTAGAGCGCAGCATTATATCGATGATAAGGCGACCTGATGAGCAACAACCTGAATCTGGCATTACGCTTACGATACGACGGTAAAGCCGTTACAACGGGTGCACAAAAAAATGTACGTGATTTAAATCGTATCCCTAGTGCCATACAAAATCAGGTTGCTGCTAATCAGCGGTTATCAATTTCTCAGCAAAAAGCCATGTCACAACAAGGCACTTTAACTAAGTCATTAAATTTACTTGAACGCTCTTACTCTGGTGTTGCTTTAGCTATTACCACAGCTGTCAGTGCCGGCACTGCTGCTATGTTTGTTCGTGATACAGGTGCAGCACAACTTTTAGACCAAAGATTAAAAGGACTCACGCAAACTGCAGGTGCCTATCATCAAGTACAAAAGTATCTGTTTGATACTGCAGATAGACTCAATACGAAATACACCGTTTTATCTAACTCTTACAGTAAGATATTAACGCTACAAGATGCAGGTGTTGTTACCCAAACACAAGGTAAAGCCATTTTAGAGGGTATGGCAAATGCGGCAGCTAAATCGGGTGCCAGTAATGCCCAGTTAGAGCAAAGTTTATTTGGTATTGCCCAAGGTATGACAGCAGGTGTATTACGTGCTGAAGAATTAAACCAAGTAACAGAGCCCCTTCCGGGTTTAATGCAAAAACTCGATAAAGCAGCAGGCCAAGCAGCTGGCGGATTTAGGCGTATGGTGAATGATGGCCAAATCACTAGCCAAATGTTCAAAAAGTACTTAGTTACTGCATTAAATGAATATGCAGGTGCAGCACAATCCACTGAAGGTAAAATTAATGCCAGCTTTGTAGAGATGGGTAATGAGTATCAAAGGCTTATTCGCAAATATGAAGAACCTGTTAATTTTGCAGTCACAAGTGTAGTAGATACATTAACCGATGGCATGGCTGCACTGCGTGAAAATGAAGAACTGGCAACGGGACTGGCATATAGTGCAGGCGCTTTGGCTGTTGTGCTCTCTGGTCATTTAGCAGGTGCTGTTGCTAAAAGTACTTCTGGTTTGGTAGCTAATATCGTAACTAAAAACCAAGCGTTACTTGCTGATGTTGCTTTGGCAAAACAAAGCCAGGCTAATGCGGTACTTGAAAATAATCGTGCTTTACAACAAAAAGCCTATGCTGCTCATACGTTAAAAGCCGCCTCAACAACTCATTTACGTACCAAAGCCATTGCCAAACTAGCGATAGCAAATCAACGTGCGATAGCATCTGAAACAGCCCTCACCCAAGCAACGAATACTTATAGTGTAGTCGCTGCCAGAGCCAGTGTAACCAGTCGCGGCTTATCTGCTTCTATGGCTTTGCTTGGTGGTCCTGTTGGTGCAGCCGTGACCGCAGCATTGGCAATTTCCTATTTTGCTACAAGCTCTGATGATGCCAGTATAAAAACCAAAAAACTTGAAAAGCATGTTTATGATTTGTCATCTGCCTATAAATCGGTGCAAAACTACAGTGCACTGGCAAAGATAGGCACTAACGCCAATCAAATTAAAAACTATAATAAAACCAT
>NZ_NQMR01000194.1 GCF_002276045.1 Pseudoalteromonas sp. NBT06-2
TTATAGTGTAGTCGCTGCCAGAGCCAGTGTAACCAGTCGCGGGTTATCTGCTGCAATGGCATTACTCGGTGGCCCTGTGGGTGCGGCTGTTACTGCTGCCTTAGCAATTGCTTATTTTGCCTCTGGCTCAGATGATGCCAGTATAAAAACCAAAAAACTTGAAAAGCATGTTTATGATTTATCAGCGGCTTATCAATCAGTAAAAAACTACAGCGCCCTGGCAAAGATAGGCACTAACGCCAATCAAATTAAAAACTATAATAAAACCATTGCAAAAGCGTATGTTGAACTTAAAAAATATAATGACTTAGCAGCCAATACACATGATGGCCGCACAGCCTTTGGTTATAAACAAAAAGCTGCTGCGATTAAAAGCTATATCGATGGCCAAACAGCATTGCGTGCTGCTGTAATGCAATCAAATATACAAATAGCCAATTTTAATGACAACTTA
>NZ_NQMR01000195.1 GCF_002276045.1 Pseudoalteromonas sp. NBT06-2
TAATGACAACTTAGATAACCTCAATTTCGAAACACTCACTGAAAATACTGCAAAAACAACAGCTGAATTACCAGAAAACATTCGTCGCTTAGAATTGAGTTTGTTAGATGAGCAATCCAGATTAAAAGCAGCCTATGATAATAAAAAACAAATGGTGGTACGTGCGGCCCAAACCGATGTCAGCAATAAAGCCAAATATACCGCCATCCTTAAAAATCTTGAAACCAAATACAATTTAGATGTAAAGCAACTCACTGAAAAAAGAGAAAATGAAAAAACACGCATTGCCAATGAAGCTGAACAAGCGCGCCAAAATGATTTAAAAGCAGATTTAGAAAAACGGCTGGCAGTTATAAAAGGCTTTGCAGATAGAGAAAGCTTAGCTGCTTACAATAATGAGTTAAGTTTGCAGCAAGCAAGACAACAAGCCAGAGTAGATGCAAAGCGCAGAGCTTCATTAGGGTTAGCAGCTAATGATGAACACGGTGAAATTAAATACAATGCAGATAATGATATTAAGGAGATAGCACGCCAAACAGAGCTCAATGCTGCCGCTGGCT
>NZ_NQMR01000196.1 GCF_002276045.1 Pseudoalteromonas sp. NBT06-2
TATCACTAGGGTTAGCAGCAAATGATGCACACGGTGAAATTAAATACAATGCTGATAATGATATTAAGGAGATAGCACGACAAACAGAGCTCAATGCTGCAGCTGGCTTTAATAGCCAACGTGAAGCCGATGAGGCCGCACATCAAGCACGCTTATTTCAAATCAAAAACAAATATGCTGGCGCACTACAGCAAAATGTTGTGGCCTTTGCTAACTTTGAAAAACAAACCACTGCAGAAAAAACACAATCGGTTATAAATCTCGGTGCGACAGGCTTTAAAGCCATGGCAGGCCAAAGTAAAAAAGCATTTAAAGCTTACAAAGCCTTTAGTATCGCCCAAGCAATAATGAATACCTATCAAAGTGCAACAGGTGCTTTTACTTCATTAGC
>NZ_NQMR01000197.1 GCF_002276045.1 Pseudoalteromonas sp. NBT06-2
CGATGAGGCCGCACATCAAGCACGCTTATTTCAAATCAAAAACAAATATGCTGGCGCACTACAGCAAAATGTTGTGGCCTTTGCTAACTTTGAAAAACAAACCACTGCAGAAAAAACACAATCGGTTATAAATCTCGGTGCGACAGGCTTTAAAGCCATGGCAGGCCAAAGTAAAAAAGCATTTAAAGCTTACAAAGCCTTTAGTATCGCCCAAGCAATAATGAATACCTATCAAAGTGCAACAGGTGCTTTTACTTCATTAGCCCCTATTCCCATTGTTGGCCCGGCCCTAGGTGCGGCTGCAGCTGTGGCAGCCGTAGCCATGGGTTTACAACAAGTCAGACAAATTAAAGCACAACAACCCGCAGGTATTGCACACGGTGGTTTAGATTATGTCCCAAATGAATCTACTTACCTGCTTCAACGTGGTGAGCGTGTATTAAGCCCAAAACAAAATATTGAAATTTCAGCTGCAGCACAACGCATTAACCAAGGCTCATCTAACAATGGTACTGGTAACAGCGTTTATTTAACCGTTACCAATCAAATACAAGTACAAGGTAGTACCGACGAGCAAAACAGTGAGCGAGTTGGCAATGACATTGGCCGTCAAATTGAAGCTTATATTGTAAGTAATGTAAATGACAATGGCTCTATCATAAGGGCCATAAGAAGTGCAGCTTGATGCATTTTTCGTTCGCTCTAATTGATTAAAATACCACTGCATTATCATAAACGATAACCTCGGGGGATTTTAAACATAAAGCGACAGCACATCGACACTGTGTTTTTATACAGT
>NZ_NQMR01000198.1 GCF_002276045.1 Pseudoalteromonas sp. NBT06-2
AGAAGTGCAGCTTGATGCACTTTTCGTTCGCTCTAATTGATTAAAATACCACTGCATTATCATAAACGATAACCTCGGGGGATTTTAAACATAAAGCGACAGCACATCGATACTGTGTTTTTATACAGTGGTTGAATTATATTTAATAAATCGCGCACACTTTGCCATTTTTCATCGCACACTTTGTCTTGCTGAAAAAAAATAAATTATGTATAGTCAATCACATACGAATATATGCACCTAAATAACAGGCGCATATAAATTACAAAGCGTGCAAGCACACTTTATTTAGTTGAAAATTTTTACTCATATAATTGATTATAAAGCATTAAACACTGCTTTTTACATGGAGGTCTAACCAGAAAAGCGTGCGCGCACACTTTGTCACCTCCGTTTTTGTCATTATTTTTTTCTAAGTCACTTATTTTTAAGGCCTTATTATGAATTCATATTAAGAGGTCTAACCTGATAAGTGTGCGCGCCGTTTATACTAATGTTATATACATTAATGACTAGGAGTGTCACTTGAATAAAATATTAATCCCCTTAATTATGGGAGGAATTCTTTTTACTAATAACCTTAACGCAGAGGTAGTTGCTACAGGGAAAGGTAAAATAACCTTCACAGAAGGTCACATAGCCCCTAACTGCCGCACAGTTGGATTCAAAGATAATGAATCAGGCGTCACTAAATCTTTCAGAGTTTCTGATGTTGATGGGGATGATGATGTAAACAGTGTTGCATTAAGTGCTTTAATGGCTAATAGGGATGTTAGAATATGGTACGATGAAGCTATCACTTCTGGTTGCGGGACTCAACCAAGAATAAACTACATTAGAGTCTATTAATCGGTTGACCTGTTAAAAAAAGAAATCTTATAGGATGTGCTTTTCTGTATATAACAAGTTGCTTAAACGGACACGTACAGTTTGCTGCTCTTCGCGCATTATAGCAAACGTGTCCTTAGCCGCTTAGCAAAGCGTTATAAGCTCAGGTGAGCTATGAAGTATTTTTTAGCGATAGTATTAAACATTTTAACACTGGCTGCCTCAGTAGCGGGGCTAATGTCATCATGTATGTGGGGTTGTCCAAATACAGGTATACAGCTTACATTTAAAATATCTACAGTTTGTTTGCTTGTCAGTCTTTTAATGATTATCTATCTATGGTTAACCAAGAAAAAGTGCAATAAATAATTATGTCGAAGATGAACAACTACACCAAGGGCTTATAACAAGGCCTTAAAGTCGGATTCGTAACAGTTGGCTCGGTTCCGCTTCGCTTCACATTTTAGCCAACTATTACTCACCGCTTAAGGCGGCGTTAGCACTATCCACAACAAGGAGCTTCAATGAAAAAATCTATTTTTGCCGCTATAACTTTGACTACATCGCTATTCGCATACTCAAGTGGAGGAACTGACAAAGGGGTTATCACAAGTATGTATGTTAATAATGGATGGACTATGGTCAGTGTTCCTGATTTACATACAACCATTAAAGGTTCAAAAAATAACCCTGATAGTTGTACAAGCAATTCATATTACGCAATAATCCCAAGCGATCCAAATTACACTACGATACATGCAACGTTAATGGCTGCTCAAATGGCTGGTAAACAAGTTCATTTTTGGGTAAATGGCTGTAGTGGGCAAAATGGTGATTACCCTAAAATAGTTAGCGTTTGGGTAACATCATAGTGCTAACAAGGCCGTAAAGTCGGACACGTAACAGTTGGCCGTGCTCGTGCCTCGCAGTTTCAGCCAACCATTACTTAGCCACTTACGGCTGCGTTAGGTATTTATTTGACCACT
>NZ_NQMR01000199.1 GCF_002276045.1 Pseudoalteromonas sp. NBT06-2
AATAATCTGATTGGTATAACACCGAACTCAATCAGCTTCTTTACCCAAATGTTCGGGCAAAAGAAAATTCAAAGCGTACTCCAGACTATGATACTGCGTTAAAAGAATCATTGAAGAAAAAAGGTAAAAGCAAAAGCTTAACAGTGCAATATTTGCAATATCAAAGCAAAGAGCCTGACAGCGCATATAGCAAGTCTCAGTATTTCTATATAGTGCGCAAATTCCTCAAAAAATGTCGTATCACTATGCGCCAGCAACACAAGGCAGGCGAAGTTACTTACATCGATTATTCCGGCACTGGCGTTTGCTATGAGAAGAAAGGCAAAAAAATCTGGCTTAAAGTTTTTGTAGCGTGCTTAGGTGCTTCTAAAAAACTATTTGCGTTTGCTACACCAGGGGAGAGAACAATTGATTGGCTAAACGGCATGATCTTGATGTTTGATTACTTCGGCGGGGTTACTGAAGTTATCTCCATTGATAATGCTAAAGCTCTTGTCAGTAAAGCGGGGTTGATCCCCGTTCTTGTTAAAAATATCGAAAAATTTGGTGAACACTATGATTGCATTATTGACTCATGCCGAGTCGGAATGCCACAGGATAAATCCCTTGCTGAGCTAGGTGTGAAATTCATTAAGCAGCGTATTCTTATTCCTATGAATAATGATATGACATTTCACAGCCAAGACGAAGTTAATCACTACCTCGCAAAAGCAGTAGAGGAACTTAATAACCAACCTTTTCAAAAGTTTAAAATATCAAGAAATGAGTTATTTGAAGAGATAGAAAAACAGGAATTACGCCCACTACCTAGGACTGAGTTTAATGTTGTTATTGACTTTAAGGTGATTAAGGTTCCTGCTGATTATCATATTTACCATGATGAGCATTTTTATTCTGTGCCCTATCAGTTGGCCCATGAACAGATTGAGGTCATTGTTAATCAAACTCAATTAACTGTGATCTATCAGCATCAGGTTAAAGCAATTCACCAACTAAGTTATGAAAAAGGAGGTTGCACAACTAATCCTGAACACCTCTCACCATCACACCGCGCGGAATCAACGAAAACAAAAGAGGAGTATCTTGGTTGGGCAACAACTCTTGGTAGCGATGTTGTTGATTTTATTGAGTCTCAATATCAGAAAACCAAAAACCCTGCCTCTCGTGCTGTTGGTAAACGCTGTCAGGCGTTGATGAAGCTTTGTGAAGACAAAGGTGAGGCAGCATTTAAAGAAGCCTGTAAGTATGCGTTAGCCAATCACATTGCTTCGAATGAACTAGGGCTTGTCATAAGTGCACTAGATGTAATTGGGCAACCCTGTATGTCTAATGAACAATTAACTCATCGTAATATACGCGGTAAAGGTTATTACGGAGGTCGTCATGAGCAGTAAAAATATAATTATAGATAAGCTAGTAACGCTTAAATTAAAAGGAATTCAGACAGCTTTGCTCAAACAATTTGATTTACCGGATAGTGACGAACTGGGCTTCTTAGAGCGCCTTAATGACTTGCTAGATGGGGAGTTAATTGCTGTTGGCAATAAGCGCCGTTTAAGGCTGCAACGTCAGGCAAACCTTCGTTGGCCTCAAGCAAATATTAGTGATGTTGATTATAAACTTCAACCTAGTTTGAAAAAATCGGTTATCGCTAACTTGGTTGAATTGGAGTGGATTCGAAATGACCGACATTGCATTCTAACTGGTGCGACGGGAACTGGAAAAACCCACTTAGCATGCGCGATAGGTAATTCCGCTATTATGCAGCAAATTTCGGTTGGTTTTTACCGATTCAATCATTTGTTGTTGCAGCTATTAGCAGCACATAAAGAAGGAGAATTAGATAAGTTTCGTAAAAAGCTTAATCGTATTAAATTACTTATTATTGATGACTGGGGGATTTCCTCATTAACTGCTACCGACCGTGAATTGCTTTATGATTTAGTTGAGTCCAGAGACAAGTCATCTTCGTTACTTATTACCTCTCAGTATCCAACTGAAGAGTGGTATAGCGGTTTTCAAGAGCCAACAATCGCAGAGTCGGTGCTTGACCGCATCATTCACTCTGCACATCAAATTCACATGACAGGCCCTTCAATGCGCGAAGCGTTTGGATTGCAAGGAGGTCGTAATGAAAAGTAAAAGATACTCTTGCACTCATACCGATTCATTATTGGATTCTGCTGAATTATCGGATTTTGATGTGCAAGTCTCACAGCATTACTTACCGCTCATACAGAGTCACTACCAAAATGCACTGCTATGTCATGAGAGTCCACAGACATATCTGACACAAAAATATGGTATTGGTAATGAGCAAATCCTCAAATACCAACTTGGGTATTCAAATCGCGAAATAGGAGAGCAATTACCACCTGCTCGTAATGCGCTAGGTGTCAAACTTAGAGGTTCGCTTTGTCGTCTCAAATTGGTTCGCCCCAGTGGGCATGAAGCTTTTCGCGGTTGCGTAACGGTGCCTATCTATTATCAGGAGGAAATAACGGGTTTTTACGCCGAGAGAATTGGCCGAGTTAGGGGGTCATCTTCATCTAAATATTGGTCACCGATAACCAAGCCGTGTGTCTTTAATCTTGATGCAGTTAAAGGAGTAAGCGCTGTTTATATGTATCAATCGCCTCTCATTGCTATTCAAATGAGCAGAGCGTTTGGTGAACGTATGATAGCCACCAATACCTCATTCCAACTTACTACCATTGATTGCCGCGTATTAGCTGATTTGGGTATTAGTAAGGTAATAGCTTGTTCTAGCAAACCAGTGACAAAATGTCACTTGATGGCGTTGGGTAAAACGCTCAAGAAATTTGGCATGGAGTACCAACCGTTAAACCTTGATTTGGAGGTACATTATGGAGCAGTTTAACCCTACAGATTCTTTCTTTGATTTATTGGATGCCTATGAAACACATTGTTTAGCTGAAGGGCAGTCAATGAATACTGTAAAGACAAAACGATGTAATCTCAGAATGTTTATAAAATGGTGTTTCGCCAATGGCGTGAAGCGACCTTTGGCAGTTACTAAAGCTGTTGGAGAGCAATATAAATCGTATTTGGCGAGTTACATTAACCCTAGGTCTGGTGAGCTATTGAGAAAAAGTACGCGACGTCGCCGAGTTACAGACGTAAGAGTCTTTTATCGTGAGCTAACCTACCTTGAGATTATTGAGAGCAACCCACTTGAATTGCTCCGTTTACCAAAGGCGCAGAAATCTCTGCCAACATCATTTCTATCATTCGATGAGCTAGAGTGTGTATTTAATGAGACGACAATCTATGGAATCATTGGATTACGTGATAGAGCAATGCTGGAACTTTATTACGGTAGTGGTGCTCGTCGTATGGAGATTGCCAAGCTTGATGTGAACAATGTTAACTTTACCAAAAGAGAAATATTCATTTCAGATGGTAAAGGGGATAAAGATCGTTATGTGCCAATAGCTAAACGCACTTGCGATTGGCTTAAAGCCTACATTATTATCGCTCGCCCTAAATTACTTAAGCTTGATTCTGGAATGAGTCTATTTATTGATAATCAAGGTAAGCGATTTCGCGCCACACAGTTATCAGACTTAGTAAAGAAGTACCTGTTAAAAGCTGGTTATGACGTGGGTTTCGACAACAGACCAAGATTTAAGCATTCAATATGCGGCATTAAAATCTGCTCAGTGTAAAAAGATATTTTCCGAAAAAAAAAGTGGCACCCAAAAAAAGGGAAGAACTCAGCTTGACGCTTGTTTGGATTATCTTCGGGAAGGAGACACATTAATTGTTACCCGGGTTGACCGACTTTCACGCAGCCTAAGAGATCTTCAAAACCTTGCTCACGATTTAAAAGAAAATGGTATTCACTTAAAAGCTACTGAACAACCTATCGATACTTCCAGTGCTGCCGGAAATGCTTTTTTTAGCATGTTGGGCGTTTTTGCTGAATTTGAAACCACATTACGAAAAGAGCGGCAATTAGAAGGGATAGCAAAGGCCAAAGCACAAGGAAAGTACAAAGGCCGTCAACCAACGGCTCGTACAAAGTCATATCAGGTGATCAGTCTTATAAAGGAAGGACTTACCCGACAAGCAGTTGCAGAAAAATTAGATATTGGTATTGCTAGTGTGTATCGGATCCTTAAAAAATATATGGCTGCTAATCCAACTACTGTTTTACCCGGGTCTCGTTCAAAAATAAAAATAGCCAAACTAGATGTATCAATGAATGTTGAGAACAACAGTAAGTTTGTGCGTGGAAAGGACAAAGCCCTGGAGTATATAGAGGATGAATGGCTTTCTCAGTACGATATGTTCAAACCAGAAAAAGATGGTTGGGACTATATTTTAAAAGTTACTTACAGTTCCCCAAAAGATCTTGAAGAAACTGTCTACGATTTAATGTCTGAAGCTCAGTCCACAGCCAATATGAAAAATTGCTTTGTTGAAATTAATGTTACACATAAAGAATCAGGTCAACATTGGTAGTTACCTCATAGCTGCGTAAAATGACAACATTTTTTTAGTCGTTTAGGGCTTAGAGTAACTTTTCGTACCATTGGACTTCAAACCCCATATCTTAAATACAATCGTAAAGATTGGCCGCACTGGATAGATGAAGATAACGACTGTCAAAATACCCGCTCTGAAATATTGCAAAGGGATTCATTGTCTCCAGTAAGATTTAAACGTAGCAAAGGCTGTAATGTGACCTGGGGGAAATGGCTCGACCCATACACCAATCAAACATTCACCAAAGCATCAGATATCGATATCGACCATGTGGTGCCACTAGCACATGCACATAAATTTGGCGGTTATAATTGGACAAGGAAACAAAAAAGGGTGTTTGCGAATGACCTTGAAAACCTTATTTCAGTTGAGGATAATGCCAATCAAGCTAAAAGTTATAAGGCCCCTCACCAATGGATGCCTGCAAATAATGCCTATCACTGCACTTATCTAAAAAAGTGGCAACGAATTAAAGCTAAATATCAATTATCTGCGTCAAAACAAGAAATCTACTTTATTAAAAATGTAAAATGTAAGGCTTAAAGCAGATTAGGTTAATTATTTACAATACCTTTGTGTTTTTTAGTATATTGAAGCACAAAGGATTATTCGCTTTAAAAGGGATGGGAAATGGCGACAATCGATATCGTTTTTTCGACTAAGAACCTACAAACTTACAGTTCTACCGATATTCTTAGTAAGTATGATGAAAAAACACTGTTTCAATTAAGGACCGACCTTAAGAAAGATAAAAAAGGCGTCTTATTATGTGCAACATGCATGCAACCGCTTTTTATCGCCGGCACACTTCAAGGAGATATGTATTTTAGGCATACGAAAGATTCTGATGATTGTCCTATAAAAACCACATGTAAACTCAACCCTGAAGAAATCCAGGCCATGAAATATAATGGTCAGAAAGAAGGCGCTAGGCATAAAAACAATAAGTTGTTATTGGCCTCAATATGTACATCCATTAGCAATTCCCTATGAATTCTTCCTCATTTTGACTCTATATTACAAAACATCGGCAAGCGAGGCTTTGGAAAATCCTTGTATCAACAATTGAATAATGACAGTAACACATTAATAAATCTAGCTAAAATATATCAACAATAGATAAGCTCGATATTGATATCACGCAACATAAAGAAGCCAAACCTTCGTTCAGTTCGTGAGAGGTTTGAAATCAACCTTTTGGAGACCATATATGTCCATTTTCATTTAGGTGACTAATTTATGAGCCTCTATAAGTTGTTTTAATTTTTTTTTCGTGAGCAAAAAATTAAAAAATAAATGGCAGAAGCAATGCTTATTAAAATATTAGTTATGGATTTATTCAATATTTCATGTTTAACAAGTATCATCGGCGTTGCAATTATGAACAATCCAAATATAACCAGAAATAATCTGATTATATTTTCCCTAGTTTTTTTTGTAGGCATATTATTTAAATAAGAATATAAAAATCTACAAAAAATTAAAACTAAAATTAAAATTAAGGAGTCCATAACTAATGTGTCCTACTATATGTATCTGAAAGGTTTAAAATACTCCCACTCCCTTCTGAATACAAGCCTACTCTAGTTGCTTGGGTAACAGCAGGTGAAAAATCGTAAGATATATTCCTAAATAAGGGTCGTGAACTACTCGTAGGTATGGGGGTTAATACTGGCCGAGCCAATCCACCTAAAGAGGTTGCTAGATTCAATGCCCCAACAGTGTAATCTCCATAAGTTTGACCAAGTATAGCCTGTGCTCCTTCTCTTACAAACCCATTTCCTCCAGTCCATCCTTCTTGAATACTACTTGTACCTAGCACTGCAATAGGCGCGCCTAATGCGCAGCCTAACGCAGTAGCACATAATCCTGCTCCTAATGCAATTTGACCTGCCCCTCCAACAATCGAAAAGGTTCTGCCTACAACAGTAAACCCCTCATCATAAATGAAATTCCCTATCATATTCCAATCCACGTTTGCATACAAATCATTACCTGTCATAGCCATATCTTGTGCTAAAGCTTTCTGAAAATATGCTTCTTCCCTAGCATTCCATTCAGCACTACCTTCTTTAGGTGGAATAGACCAATCCTGCCTCATAGCACTCGAAAAAGCCGCGCTAGATGCACCATTTGCAAATTTTCCACCAGTAACTTTTGATATAGTACCACCAATAACAGCTGATGAAACAACGTTAACAAACGCGTTAGACGATACATTACCACCGCCTACTGCACTATTTAAACCAGCAGACCAGAATCCATGCCCAAAATTTCCTCCTGATGCATAAGATATGCTTCCACCAACAACCCCATCCACAACGAAGTTACTAAAAGCATTTCCTGTATTCGCGGCAGGTATGGAGGCAGCAACAAAAGCGACAGCACTAGCCCTTAAAGCACCTGAGCTTGAAACTCCCATTGCACGATTAAATTCATATGTCCATGCGGCGGCTCCATAAGCATTACCAAAATAAGTCGCAACAAAAGTACCTACTATATTAACTGCTTTAGCGCCAAAGATTTTAACCGCTGAGCGAATAAATTTTCGTCCAACTTTCTTAGCTAAACCACTAAAAAAATACCCACTCGGATCGGTATACGACATCGGATTATTCAACACATAACTATAGCGGTTATATGATTGAGAATTACTTGGTGCCTGAATAAACGGATCAGCCTGCAAGAATCGACCTAAGGTTGGATCATAGATCCGACCGTTCATATGAATTAGTGGGTAGTTGGAATAGAACATACTTCACAAAACAAACTTCAGAATTCTTATTAATGTGCTCTAGATTTATTCTGACACAAACAATCTTGTATAGGCGCACCTATATGAGCTATAATGATTTTACACTGTATTCGTTTCGTCAGTTTAGAGGTGCATATGTCAGTTTCAACTTTAGTCGCTAATCGAGTATCTCGTATGAAACGAGGAACTCCATTTTCTATCGAGGGTTTTTATTCCCTAGGCACAACGACATCTGTACAAAAAGCAATGAGCCGCTTAACTAAAGAAGAGAAAATTGTTCGTGTGGCTAAAGGAATATACTCTCGTCCAAAACCTTTAAAAAGTATTCCGTCAATCAAGATCACCGCTAAAGCTGAAGAAGTTGCTAAAACTTGGGCACGAACACACCATTACAAAATGGTTCCTCAAGGGCTAGAAGCTGCCTACAGATTAGGAATGCAAACACAGGCACCGATGAAATCTGTCTATTGGACAACAGGGCCATCACGCGAGTTTAAGATTGGGAATGAAATAGTACAGGTACACCATACTGCAAAAAGTAAACTTCAATGGGAAAATAAGCCTGAAGGGACATTGTTTAGAGGGTTGCTCGCACTATCTCCTAAGCATACTTCAGAATCATCATTAAAGAATGCTTTAACTCGATTGCAGCTAACCGAAAGTGAAACATTAAAAGTTCTTTCTAAATTACAAAAAAATGCCTTGTTAACCATGTGGAAGCTTAAACTTGAAAACGTAGAGCGTAGCCTTTTATCATGAATATATTTGAACTCTATGCAGACAAATCGAGACATGAAGAACTAGCTGAAATATTTACCTATGGTGCTCAACATCACCCACAAGGGCTTGCCGCTAATTTTTTAGAAAAGGATATTTGGGTAACTGAAATTCTTCGTCTTCTCTATGATGAAAAATTATTAGGTGAGTTCTCGGTAGCGTTTAAAGGCGGAACCGCATTAAGTAAATGCTGGGAGGCTATTTCTCGATTCTCAGAAGATATCGATTTATCTATTCATTGGGCTGATTTATCAGGGCATACCGAGGAAGAAGAATTAGCCGCGTGGAGCCAAAGCACTAAAAACAGAAGTCAGAGCGCTAAATTTAGAAAAGCTCAGCAGAAGCAATTACAAGCTTGGAGTGCAGCATTAGTCGATTCGCTTAATGAGAGATTATCTCAATACAATATCGATGGTTTATACTCTGAAATGGAAGATGGTTCAGGTGGTGAGAAGATTGATATTCACTTTCCGCGTATTACAAAAGGAACCCACGACTATCAGTTAGATCATATCCTGCTTGAGTTTGGTGGTCGAAATAGAGGGAAACCTACCAAAACTATCACTGTTGATTGTTACTTGGGACATACCCCAGGGTTAGAGCAATTAGTATTACCTAAAGCACAAGTGAGTGCTTATCAGGCAGAATATATTTTGTGGGAAAAGCTGACAGCGTTACATCAATTTTGTTCTCAAGATAATCCACCTAACCCAGATAGGTTAGCTAGACACTGGTATGATGTAGATTGTTTGTTGACCATGGAGTTTGCCGATCCTCTTAATTCCGATACGGCCAGAAACGATGTGATTGAAATGAAGAAACATCGTTGGGCTAGCCCTGGTGTTGACTATGAAGCGATCCTCGCAGGCGGACTTTTACTAGTACTAGATGAAGAGCGTTTAGTTGAAATAGCAAAAGACCATGACAATGCAATCAAAGGTGGGATGTTTTTTACAACACCAGATTCATTTTCAATGATCCTTGACCGACTGAAAGCTGTTCAAGACCAGATCAATCAGCAATTCAAATAATTCATCACGCTTCGTTGTGTTCTGACGAAGCCTGAAAGAGATTTTGCTTTAAAATATCAATCCCTACTTATGCCTTGATAAGCAAAAACCAAGTCCATAAGCTGATACAGCTCATTGGGTTCAGCGCTAATGTGTTGTGCATCCCACAATACATTAACGCGCTTTAATGCGATGGTCTCTTCTTCCTTGTTGGTGATTTTCTTTGCTAATAAAATATCTCGCGCAGCAAGTCGTAACCTAGTGTGACTTTCAAGTCGTTCAGAGCCTTCGTAAGTAGGCCCAATGACTGTTAAAATATCACCACACATCCCAAAAAAGCATTGCTGGCATAAATCGATACTTAATTGTTTACCATCGCCATGCATGGAGCCAAAACCGCAACGGTGGTTAACAGTGATAAATTCATGAAAGGTATAATCACCTTGGGTTGCTTGCTCACCACAACTATCACAAGTGAGTGTTGAAATTTCTTTTACGGTAATATTTCTAAAATGTCTCATCATGCCTCCTTAGCTTTTGAGGCAGCTTCAAAGAATTTACGCATCGCAATAGACAATGAAGTCATCGCAGATGGATGGGATGATTGATAAACCTTATGCAGTTTTTTCTTACTAACGTGGGTATAAATTTGGGTGGTTGAGATATCAGCATGACCTAGGAATTCTTGGATATATCTAAGGTCAGCGTCTTCTTCTAACATGTGTGTTGCAGCGCTATGTCTTAGTGTGCCGCAACTGCCACCAGTGGCCACACCTGACAACAGAATGTATTTAGTCACTAACTCTGACATTCTACACTTTTGAAAGGATCTGCCACTGTTATTTAAAAACAAGGTTGAGCCTGAAGCTAAGGTTGCCAATTTAGGGCGAATGTTATCAAGATAAAACGTTAAGCATTCCAAAGCTCGCTCAGATATCGGCACTATCCTGTCAATATTGCCTTTACCTTGTTCTTATACCTAGGAAATTCCTCTTGGAAGCGACTATCTATAAGGCCTGTATAAATTTCTTCATAGATGATTTATAGTCCTAATTAATAGATTGAACGAAAGTTGTGCGTTGATGAACTT
>NZ_NQMR01000002.1 GCF_002276045.1 Pseudoalteromonas sp. NBT06-2
CCCCAGTCGGTGTTATCCCAGCTTTTGGTTCTTTGAGTATTTGTGACATTATCGTAAAGCGATAATGTCATTAACTCTTAAAACCCGGTCGCTTGCGGTCGAGATTTTTATCACTGTGAATGTCTGATAAACTAACATGATTATTATCTACACCATGTTTAAATGCAATTTTCTAATAATATAACTAGTAAAACTGGTGCAATTTCGTATGATTGTGCTTCATCAGCTTTTATAAGTGTGAGTGCATATAAGTTATTTAAGTTATTTAAGTTATTTAAGTTATTTAAGGTATTAAATAGGAAATGTGGGTTTATCTGCTGTTGTAATAACTTTAATTCTGTTTGAATTTGTTGTTTCGAAATTTCGAGTATTTTTGCACCGTGCTTTTGTCGCTCAAAAGCTAAAATTATTGGGTAGATGGTATGAGTGTTGATATAGTATCCGGAACTTGGTTTATTGGTAGTGATAAAATCAGGTAAGAATATACCGGTGTTAATACAATAAAATAACTGTGCAAAATATAATCGCGCCCTGATCTGCCATTACCTTACATATGAATACGTATGCAGTGTATTGATAGTTTTCTTTGCTTAACTTATCTTCATTATTAATGATGTTACCAACATGTAAACAAAGGAATGTCTCTAACACAACATCTCAACCTAGCATTTTATTTTTTAATAAAATTCACTTACTAACAGAGATAACAACTATGAAATGTAAGCATTTTTGGCATAAATCTACATTGCTTTTGTTAAATATAACCAAAGCATTAAAAGTGATAACCATATTTACTTTGGGCGTAACTTTATCAACATTCACCTATGCTGATGTTATTCTTCATGCATTTAACTGGAAATATTCTGAAGTAACAAAAAAAGCACAAGAAATTTCAGATCTTGGCTATAAAAAAGTCTTAGTATCACCAGCTTATAAATCTACAGGAAGTGAATGGTGGGCAAGATATCAACCTCAAGATTTAAGATTAATAGACAGTCCTTTAGGAAATACCCTCGATTTCAAAGAGATGATTGATACTTTAAAAAGTAAAAACATTGAAGTTTATGCTGACATTGTTTTAAATCATATGGCTAATGAATCTTATATACGTAATGATCTTAACTATCCTGGACAAGCAATTTTAAATGATTACAGTAAAAATATAGACCATGTTAACACGCTAAAACTATTCGGTGATTTAACTGAGAACTATCTAAGTTCAAATGATTTCCATCCAGCAGGATGCATTACAAATTGGGGGGATGCGGGCCATGTTCAATATTGGCGCTTATGTGGTGGTGATGGCGATACAGGTCTTCCCGATTTAGATCCAAATAACTGGGTAGTAGAACAACAGAAATCTTATCTTAAAGCATTAAAAAATATGGGCGTGACAGGTTTTAGAGTTGATGCAGCAAAACACATGAGTAATTATCATATCAACTCTGTATTTAATGATGAAATAAAAAAAGACATGCATATTTTTGGTGAGATTATTACATCAGGTGGCTCAGGTAATGGTAGCTTTGATAATTTTTTAGCGCCGTATTTAAATGATACAGATCATGGAGCATATGATTTTCCATTATTTTCTTCACTTAGAAGTGCACTAGGATATGGAGGTTCAATGAATCAACTTGTAAACCCAGGAGCGTATGGTCAGGCGTTACCCTCTTCAAAAGCAATTACATTTTCAATCACACATGATATACCAACGAATGTAGGTTTTAGATATCAAATCATGGATCCTGTTGATGAAAAACTTGCTAATGCGTATATTTTAGGCCGAGATGGTGGTGTGCCTATGATTTATTCTGATCATAATGAAAGCAATGACAATAAAAGGTGGCAAGACTACTATAAACGCAATGATATTACAGCTATGGTAAAGTTTCACAATCAATTAAAAAATCATACTATGCAAGTTATTGCATTTAGTGATTGTATTCTGCTATTTAAACGAGACCATGCCGGTATAGTTGGCATAAACAAATGTAATAACGATCAAGATGTTTGGGTCGATACCGCTACGCATAACCTTTACTGGTATAGAAATTACCGAGATGTACTTAATACATCCGACGTGCAATATGTTAAAACACAATGGCATAAATTTACGATTCCATCAAGAAACGCAAAAATGTGGTTAATGGAGTAATAAATTGAAATGGGACATATATTTGAGTCACAATTTAATAATTATTAGATTGTTTTTAAATTTATGCCCCATTAAGGCTATAAAGCTTTATACAGTTTATAAAAGTGTTGTAGCCGTTATTAATTTGTCGATTAATTCAGGATTAGTTAACTTACCAGTTTCTACATCAAAATTATCATAGAAACTTGGGATCGATATACTTGCTTTTACATTCGCTGCAAAATAAGGCGCGGATCCTGAAGCTGTTGTTAATACACTATTCGCACCGCCTGGGCCCGGTGAAGTTGCTAACATTAACATTGACTTACTTTGAAAAACTTTCATATCAATACGAGAAGTCCAGTCAAATAAATTTTTATATGCAGCTGTGTATGAACCATTGTGTTCAGCAAAAGAAATTATAATAGCATCTGCTTCGCCTAGTTTTTTATAAAATGCTTGTGCCTGCTCGGGTTGACCAAGTTTTTTTTCACGATCTTCACTAAAAATTGGCATTTCATAGTCATTAATATCTAAAATTTCTACTTCTGCATTTTCAACTAAGTTTGCTGCATAAGTCGCTAATTGTTTGTTGATTGAGTTTTTACTATTGCTTGCTGCGAATGCTAATACTTTCATGATATACCCCTATTTTTATTTAACTGCTAAACCCCTTCAAAAATATGATGGCTTAGCTGCGTTTCGATGGGTAAACTATATATTCATTCCAAATAAAGATTAATAACCCAAATGTAAAAGGATTATTTCCAAATGGCAGTTAATACGAAGTTGTTTGATGGTATTGTGATCTTCAACCAAGTTGTCAGTACAGGCGGCTTTTCGGCTGCAGCCCTTGCAACAGGCCATTCAACTTCTTATATTAGTAAAGAAATCAATAAACTAGAATCGAGATTAGGAATAAGATTATTAAATAGAACAACACGCTCTATTAGTTTAACGCCTGAGGGCAAAGAATTTAATGATCAATGCCAACAAATGATAATAGATGCCCAGCAAGCACAAGGCATACTTAATCAAAGTCATTTATTGCCTAAAGGCACTTTAAAAATAAGCAGCCCTTTAGCTTTTGGTTCTAATTATCTTAAGCCCATTCTTGTTGACTATATAGCTCAATACCCTGAAGTTACGTTAGAATTAGATTTTAGTGATCGTCATGTAGATGTAATACAGGATGGTTTTGATTTAGTTATAAGAGCAACAACAGCACTAGAAGACTCAAGCTTAATCTGTAAAAAGTTAAAGTCTTTTAAGGGATATACGGTTGCATCTCCAGGTTATATAAAAAAATATGGTAAACCCAAGACACCACAAGACTTAGTGAATCATCCTTGTATGTGTTATTCAAATCACAAAAACCCAACTCGTTGGACTTATATAACTCTTGATGGCGAGACAATTCAAGTCAATGTGCCGCAAAGAATATTATCTAATAATGCCGAAATGCAATTAGCCATGGTTTTAGCTGGTCATGGTATTTGCCGGTTACCAGAGTTTTATATGGACAAAGAACTTCAAACCGATAAATTAGAAATCATATTTGATGATTATGAAATTCAAACTATCGACGTATATGTTTTATATCCAAGTCGAAAACATTTATCACCAAAAGTAAGGTGCTTTATTGAATTATTAACTGAAAAAATCTGTGAATAATTCAATAAATACTCATATTTAATAAATAATTTATTATTTTTAATGTTTTTATGAACTTTATAATATTTTAAGACTCTTATTATACGAGTTAGATGATTTCCCCTAGAGTAATATTCGCGCGTTTTATTAAACGCGCTTTTTTTTGCCTAATATTAAGCCGCCTACCTAAAATTAAAAAAACCTATAACCTAAAGCTATATACTGACAAAGCTTTAACATTGTTCTTTTTTTCACTGCTAATTTATCTTGGATTTATCGAATAAGTGACCCAATAGTTTCTTCAGATATATTTCTGGTTAAAAATCTATTTTATTTTTTACTCACTTATCAAGTTTCACTTTTATTTATATTTATTGAAATACTGACAGCGATCATCGCACAGAAATTTATCAGCTTTACAACTTTGAAAATTGATGATCACATTTTAAGTCAAAAACTAGAGATAAACCATGACTAGAAAGCAAAGAATAATTCAAACAGCCATCAAAGAAAATGTAATCAATAATAATTTAACCGCTATCGGGATCATGGATTTCAATCGTTTGGATAAAACAGTGGCAGATGTTTATGCTTCGTTTCCAGAAAATTTTACCCATACATTTGCTGTTAAAGCCAATGCCTTAGTTGAAGTATTAAAATCACTTAGAGAGTCAGGTATGGGTGCTGAGGTTGCAAGCCCAGGTGAATTATTAATTGCTTTGAATGCTGGGTACGAAGTTGAGAATATAATTTTTGATTCGCCAGCAAAAACAATAGACGATTTAAAAACGTGCATTAAAAATGGCATTTCTTTAAACATTGATAATTTACAAGAGCTTAAGCGTATTGATGAGTTAATGATACAATACCCTAATACTAAATCTATTATTGGTTTTCGTGTAAACCCACAAATAGGGAGTGGTAAAATAAGTTCAACAAGTACCGCAACTGCCACTTCAAAATTTGGTTACGCATTAAATGATGGTAATAATAAACAAGCACTCATCGAAATTTATAAACAACGTCCTTGGCTAAAAAGCATTCATACACATACTGGTTCTCAAGGCTGTGAATTAGAGCTTATGGCACAAGGTGTCGCTGTTATTACGGAATTAGCGGAAGAAATTAATGATGTCATTGGCTTACAACAAATTATCAGGCTTGATATCGGTGGAGGGCTACCTGTTAATTTTGCATCAGAAGAAATATCTCCAACATTCAAACTATATGCTGATATTTTACAAAAAGTAGTGCCTCTACTATTTACTGGCAAGTACCAAATTAAAACAGAATTTGGTCGTGCAATCGCTGCAAAAAATGGTGTGATTGTTACGCGAGTTGAATATACAAAAACCTCAGGAAACCGCCATATAGCAACCACTCATGCGGGTGCACAAATTCTAACGCGTACTGCTTTTTTACCTAAGTCATGGCCGCTTCGTGTAACAGGTTATATGCCAACGGGAGAAGAGCGCACATCTCATATTTCACCATTGGTTGCAACTGATGTTGCAGGACCTTGTTGTTTCGCTGGTGATCTTATCTGTAAAAACGAAAACTTACCAAAACTAGAGCAGAATGATTATGTGATGGTTCATGATACAGGTGGATATTATTTCAGTAACCATTTTGACTACAACAGTCTACCTAGAGTGGCAGTATTTTCCATAACTGGTGAAGATGATGATTTAACCATTAAATGCATTCGTCAATCTGATTCATTAGAACAAGTGCTCAATAAAATGTAATTACATGACAAAAATTACGGTTTGTAAGTATTAAATACAAAGGCACCGTATTATTAAAGATTGACCAATCCTATAAACAAGAAAAGGATAAATTATCCAATGGATCTCGAAGTTGGCATAATAGAAACATTATTAGTCGCATTAGTGATTTTATTTGCGGGTTACTTTTGTAACAGCAAAGTTGCTTTTTTACGCAATAACAATATACCAGAGCCTGTTGTTGGCGGTATTATATTCTCGCTCCTCGCAGCCATAGCACATAGTTTCTTTAATTTTCACTTACAATTTGATATGAGTTTTAAAGCACCTTTAATGACCATATTTTTCACGACTGTTGGTTTAGGTGCTAGTTTTAAATTACTAATCAAAGGCGGCCCGAAAGTCGTTTTATTTTTATTTGTAGCCACATTTTATTTAATGATTCAAAACGCCCTTGGTGTTTCTTTAGCTATGGCTTCAGGTATTGAACCTTTAATGGGCTTAATTGGCGGATCTGTTACATTATCTGGTGGCCATGGTAATGGCGCTACTTATGCTGATTTATTTATTACTGAATATGGTATGCCTTCAAGCTTTTTCGAATTGGCAATGGCAGCTGCAACGCTAGGTTTAGTATTAGGTGGTTTAGTTGGTGGTCCGGTTAGTAAACGATTAATAATTAAATACAATTTAAGAGCTGATGAATATCATGAAGAACTTGATGATACCGTTACTTTTAATCCTGAAGATCATGACTTAGTAACGCCTAAATCTATGATGGAAACATTATTTATCATTCTGCTTTGTATGGTATTAGGTCAGTTAGGCTATGTGGCATTAAAAGAAACAGGCGTTGTATTACCTTCATTTTTAATTCCATTGTTATTTGGGGTTATTGCTACAAACCTATGTGAATTCTCCAAAGTATATAGTATCAGTCGTGCTTGTATTGATTTATGGGGCACTATGGCGTTATCACTATTTTTAGCTATGGCATTAATGTCACTTAAAGTATGGGAATTGGTTAACTTAGCTGGCCCTATGGTATTTATTATTTTTGCTCAAACCATTATTTTAATGCTCTTTGCTTATTTTGTTACTTTTAGAGTTATGGGTAAAAACTATAACGCAGCAATTATGGCTGGTGGCCATTGTGGTTTTGGTTTAGGTGCAACTCCTACTGCAGTAGCTAACATGGAAGCATTAGTGGCGCGCCACGGGCCTTCACCACAAGCATTTTTAGTTGTGCCTTTAGTCGGTGCATTTTTCATCGATATCACTAATGCGTTAGTTATTCAGTTTTATTTAAGTCTCCCCTTTGTAACTCCCTAAGCGATACTCTTAGCCAAGACTGCAATATGTCTTGGTTTGTTATCTCATATAGCTCCCTAATTAACAGTACCCATAACCTAAACGAATAATCCCCCTAATTTTAATTATTAGTATACCTATTTTTGTTGTGTTTTTATTAAACACTACAGTCAAATAGGAGATAAAAATGATAATAAAAAACCTTACAATCCATTCTTGTAGTTTCTTTATGCTTTCAATGCTTGTGAACCCTGCTTATGCCGAATCTGAAAATTTAATAAACTTTGCTAAAGGCACTATTCCAATTATTATTACTGCACCACATGGCGGTAGTGAACAACCAATAGGAGTTGAACCAAGAGTTGGCACTGATATGACTGGCAATACTGTTGAGCGCTTCAATATTGTTAAAGATAGTTGGACTAAAGATATAGCAGAAGATATTCAAGCTAAATATATTGAAAAATACGGTGGTATCCCTTACATAGTCACAGCAAAATTTCATCGAAAATACATAGACGCTAACCGCCCTGAACATCAAGCTTTTGAAACTGAAGCCGCGCGTCCTCATTATGAAAACTATCAAAATAAAATAACTGAATATATTGAAGATATTAAACAAAATTTTGGTCAAGGTATATTGTTAGATATTCATGGGCAAGCACAAAAACCCAGTGAGATTATTCGTGGTACCCGCAATGGTATTTCAGTTGAAAATTTAATTGCAACACATGGATGGAATGCCGTCGTTGGTAATTATGGTTTTTTTGGATTACTTGAAGAGCAAGGTTTTAATGTTGAACCAAGTAATCAACAAATACCAACAATTACTACCCCTGCGCCTGAAGGAAGTTTGAGTGGTGGTACAACCGTAAAATTTAACGGTAGTCATAATATATTAGGCCTTGATGCGATACAATTTGAAATTGGCAGTGATATTCGTTTTTCTGAGAGTTTACGTAATAGTTTTACCGATAATATGTCAGATAATATTAATACTTTTATGTCTTATTATTACTGTGAGAGCCATATTGAAAATTTTCCATGTTCGCCGAAAACAGTCATTATTGATGATGACTATAAAGGCTATTTAGAATCTAACGAATGGAAATCATCAAGTGCAATAGATAACTATCCGCAACAAGGCTTGAGTAAATCACGTTATACAAATCAACAAGGTGAAACTGTAAGTTGGCAAACTACCGCAACACAAACTGGGAAATACCATGTTTATGCTTGGTGGACTAATTTAAAAGCAAGTGGTTCATCATATAGTCGTGATGGCTCAGCCGATTATTATATTCAGGCCGGTAATAATAAAACCTTAATTACCAGAGATCAAAATAGTTTCGCTGGTCAATGGGTTTTATTAGATACCATCAATGCCGAACAGGGTAAAACAATTAAAGTCAGTTTAACCCGCAAACACGATGGAGATGAAGGCTCTGCAACTGTTGCAGATGCTATGGCTTTTGTCTGGGCTGGGATTTAATTTACGTTTGTTAGTAACAATTAAAGTCTATACCCGTGATCAATGAAGATCCTTGATTTATACAATAATGAGGATCATGGTATCTCTCATGAAAAATACTAAACTAACTACCGAGCAAAAAATAAACCTTGAAGCCCTACACGATGCAAGTCGTGATGGTCGTGTTCGAGCTAGTATTAAGGCCGTTTTATTTCGTTCAGAAGGTTGGTCAGCGTCGATGATTTCTCTGGTATTGTAACTTCATGAAACGACTATCGTTAGACATATTGATGATTATGTTAGTAAAAATAAGTTAGCCCCTGAAAATGGTGACTCACAACCTTATTAGAGTGAAAAACAAACAGATTAAGTTATTGCTCACCTCATGCAAAAACTTATTGTTCTTCTTATGATATTATTAAATATATTTGGCAAACCTATGAAATTCGCTTTTCTATTTCAGGTCTAAATAAATGGCTACATCAACATAATGTTAGTTATACCATATATGGTATAAGTTGCGGTTGGATAAAAAAAGGGCATGATAAAGAGATTGAAACCACTTGTAGTAGATCTTGTTGGTGCGATTGCTCGGAATAATTTATCTGCAGCGCAAGTTAAGTATTATGAAAAAGTGAATAATGAGACTATTCACCATTTTTTCACAGAATTACGAGTTCATAATGGCAGTAATAATAGAATTCATTTGATTTTAGATGGCACTGGTTATCACCGAGCACAGGTTGTTAAAGATAAAGCAAATGCACCCTTTGGTTATATCGCCTAAATAACAGGCTAAGTAATATGAAACGAAGTGGAACGCAGCCAATTGTTACCTATCCTTGTTTATTTTCTTGATAATTATTGAACAGTCTCTACTGACATCGCAACCTTTTCAATACCATGAGATGGTGTCCATCTATTACATTCAACAAAACCATACTTTTTGTATAAATTTATTGCTGGTAAATTTTTAACAGCGGTTTCTACAACAGCTACTGAAAATTTAACTTTATTTAGAGCAAAACTTATTAATTTACCTGCAATACCTTTTCTAAAATAGTGAGGGTCAACGGTTAAACTATTAATGTTTAGATGCTGTGCTTCTATCGCAACCTCTATAATTGCAGCGATGCGTTCATTCTCAATAAAACCATAAAACTGTGTTCTTGAGTTTGTTATATCTTTAACATTTCTTAATAGTGGGGGAAAATTAACAGAGCCTATTAATTGTGCTTCAATTTTATATGAACGTTGAAAAACAGTAAAAATCTGATTTGCCATTTCTTCATTTGAATTATCAAGTTTGATGATCATACTTCGCCTAGACTCAAAATGTACATTGCTCTCTAACAAGCCTGTAAAATTATTCGTTTTTATTATTGTTAATCGAAATACTCTACCGTCATTAATTTATTTTAACAATTAAATTGAGGTGTTAAATTTTAATTTACACCACAAACTTGAAAAACATATTTTGCTAAATCGATATCAATAGTTCTACACTTTATGATGGATGATCCGAAATTAACTGAGTTTCACTTCTAGTTTGGCACATAGGCACCGTTTTGGGAGTGTTCATCTCATCAGGCATAAACCCCCATTAGTTATCACTTAAAATAAAGTAAGGATAATCATTATCATTAGCGATATACTCCTTATCGTGTATAATAGTAGGCCATTAATTTAAAAATAAAATTTGCTTGACAACTTATAGACTAGGACTCATAAATGACTGATAATAGACCAAAAAATTTAGATTTAAGCACAATGGCACTGCCAATAATGGGAGTTGCTTCCATACTTCATAGGATCAGTGCCGTCGTTATTTGGGTAGGAATGGCTTTTTTATTACCAGCTTTATATTTTTCATTAAAATCTCCTGAAGGTTTTAATGAAATCAAAACCTTACTGACAGAAAACTTTTTCGGCCAATTTTTCATCTGGGGTTTCCTCACTGCATTAGGTTATTACATTATGGGTAGCCTTAAACATATCATTCAAGAATTTGGTTATTTTGAAACTTTATCAGGCGGACGTGCAATTTCCCAAGTAGCCATTGGAGCAGGAGTGTTACTCAGCTTATTGACTGGCTTTTGGATTTGGGGTTAAAAGAATGAAAAGAAATGGCATATATGAATGGATATTCCAACGTTTTAGTACAATATTAATCACTGTATATAGCATCGTTTATATAAGTTTATTTTTATCTATTGAAACATATGATTATGCGACTTGGACAACAATGCATAGTGTAATTTGGTTTAAAGTTTATTCGACCATAACACTTATTATTATTATGGCAAATTCGCTTCTAGCAGGCTGGCAAATTGGCACTGATTACACACAAAAAGTACCTTTATTGGGTTTTAGCACTCTATTTCACAGTTTTTATACTCTGGTAACCATAGGGCTTTTAGCCTTTGGTTTATATATCTTATGGCTGCTATAGCATCAAGATCTTCAAGTATAACCCCTAATCTTTTTTAATACTTTAAAAAAGGCCTAAAACGTTAGGCCTTTTTTAGAAATCAAAGTCAGGGAAATATGTATCAGTCCAATCTGAATTTTTGCATCGATATTCTGGCTCTGTTACCAAGGAATTAGGATCGTCAACTACTCCCGGATGATAAACGCTTGTTCCAAACCCTTCTGGATGATAAACACTTATAACAACGGGTACATAACCCACTTTTTGTTCTTCTTTTGGGCTTACTAATCATATTTCCATAATTTATAAAAATAGGTTTATTTGGATTAACAACAGACTTCTCATTAACTTTTTTATGTAGAGCTTCTATATGGGATTGAAGTATTTTTAAATATTGCTCTGTGTAAACCTCTGGGTGATTTTGTTGTGCTGTTTTCATTGCACATTATCTTCTTAGTGACAGACTCTTTAACTTCCATCGCATATTCAATGATATAATCTCTATCACCATCAGTAAGCTTCTCTTCAAGGTTTCTTAGTTTACCTTCGACTGTCCTATTCAGAAAATCATTAAGCTTATTTGAAAATTCCTTGTATTCAGAATCAAGCTCTATTTCTTTTTCATGTTCTTCAATAAGCTCTCGAAGCTTTATATTTTCTTTATGAACGATAGGTGTTGAAGGTAAATGAATATGTGTTGTTTTATTAATATCTCTTGCAGCAACATCTCCGCCAGCTTCAATATTTCTTTGGTCAACTTTATTAGAATTGCTTGAATCAAAAACTGACACTAATTGCCCCTTTTATCTCGACCAACAACGTCGCCACCAGCAGTGATGTTTTTTTGATTAGTTTTGTTTATTGAGCCTTGAGACTTCATAAAACCAAATATGATTAAAAGCACTGTTACTCCAACACCAGAGAATACCCAAGTTACCCACTCATTATTCTCTATAAACTGCTTTACAACTTCCATATTTATCTCTTTTATTCATTTTTTAGTAACTTATCATTTTTAAGTTACTAGCCAAAGAGTTTCGTTCTATATTATTGATTAAACTCAAGTTTGAATAAATGGATGTTTTAAACACTCCTACATACATGTCTACACTTTATAAATACTTAATTTAGCTACAACTCAAATATTCAAGAAATAAGTAGATACAACTTTTCAGTAACAAGACTAAGCAGGTCAGTACCCCTCTCACTCTCCAAAACCCTAAAGAACAAGAATCTCGTTTTGAAAGAATATTGCCACCCCTCTGTAAAAAGCTTGATCTAAATCAATAATAGTTTAAACTTTCAGAAAATACTGAAACTTCAGAAACTAAAATATTATGATAATGACAGCTAAAATAGAATCGTTTGTAATGCACTGTGGTGAAATGGGCAGCCGTTGGGGTTTTAACCGAACAGTTGGCCAAATGTATGGTTTATTAATTATTAATGAAGAAGCACTTAGTGCAGTGCAAATATCTGAAGCACTTAATATCTCTCGCGGTAATGTCAGCATGGGCATTAAGGAATTACAGTCTTGGCGTTTAGTGCAAGTTCAGCATAAACCAAAAGATCGTAAAGAATATTACTCACCAGCGGGCTCTATTTGGGAAATGGCAACACGCGTATTTGAAGAACGTCGAAAGCGTGAAGTTGACCCTACCCTGTCATTATTACGAGATAATTTATTAGATGAACCAGGCAATCAGCAGGAGCAATTTGCCCAAGATAAAATGCATGAGATTCATGATTTGCTTGAAACGATAACCAACTGGGCGAGTGAACTGCAAAATATGAGCCCAGCTAAGCTCAATACTTTAATGAAACTTGGAGCGGGTGTGAGCAAAGTCATCGATATGAAAGACAAATTTCTTAAAAATGGTTAAGCCTTTTTATTAATCAAGATTAATTTAATTTTATAAAAAAATCGTCACTTTAAAACTTAAAGCCAATTAGCACATGTGTCGTGCTTAATCTGGTTTATGGAGTAAGTTATGTTAGAAACCTTAATGCTTTCACGCATACAGTTTGCAGCTAATATTAGTTTTCATATCCTGTTTCCTACAATTACCATCGCGTTAAGTTGGTTTTTGTTTTACTTCAAATTGCGTTTTGACCAAACCGCCGATCCAGTTTGGATGCGTGCGTATCGTTTTTGGGTCAAAATATTTGCTCTTACATTTGCAATAGGTGTTGTTACGGGTATTACCATGTCATTTCAATTTGGTACTAATTGGCCCAAGTTTATGGAAACCGTCGGTAATATTGCAGGCCCTTTATTAGGATATGAAGTTTTAACCGCTTTCTTTTTAGAGGCTGGATTTTTAGGCATTATGCTATTTGGTATTAATCGAGTATCGGCTCGAGTACATACCCTATCAACCTTAATTGTGGCTATAGGTACCAGCTTATCTGCATTTTGGATATTAGCGCTAAATTCTTGGATGCAAACACCACAAGGTCATGAAATGCGTGATGGTGTAGCATTCCCTGTAGATTGGTTTGCGATTATTTTTAATCCTTCATTTCCTTATAGATTAATGCATATGGTTATTGCATCTGGTTTAACCGCTACATTTTTAGTAGCAGGCATTAGTGCATATCGCTTATTAAAAGGCGATGATAAACAAGCCCCAAAATTGACTTTGAAAATTGCTTTAACTGTTGCTGTATTACTGACACCGCTACAAGTATTTGTAGGTGATATGCATGGCTTAAATACCTTAGAGCATCAACCACAAAAAATTGCCGCAATGGAAGGTGTTTGGCACACTGAAAAAGGTGCACCATTATTATTATTTGCAATACCTGATGAAAAACAAAAAACAAATCACTTTGAAGTTGCAATCCCTAATATGGCCAGCTTTATTTTAACTCATGACTTAAATGGTGAAATAAAAGGCTTAAACGAATTTGAAGGCAATCACCCGCCTGTCGCACCCGTATTTTTTGCTTTTAGAATTATGGTCGGTCTTGGTATGTTAATGCTGGTAATTGCTTGGTTTAGTCGCTTTGAATTATGGCGTAAAAACCAGTTACCATCTTGGCTGTTAAGAGCTTTAGTATTTATGAGTTTCTCTGGTTGGGTAGCAACATTGGCGGGTTGGTATGTAACCGAAATTGGTCGTCAACCTTGGTTAGTCACAGGTATATTAACGATTAAAGATGCCGCAACGGATATCGCGCCTGAAAACGTAGGTTTAACGCTTATTATGTATTTAGTTTTATATGCAGTACTAATGGTATCTTATTTACACACAGTCTTCACTATGGCAGGTCGTGCCGTTGAAATTGAAGAAATAAACGATGATGAAAAAGTAAAACCTGTAGTTCATTTTCATACTGTCGTTAAGGGGTAAATTATGTTTGAAGCAAATACATTGGCAGTCATTTTTGTCTCTTTAATGGCTTTATCCATTTTACTTTATGCCATTTTAGATGGTTTTGATTTAGGTATCGGCATTTTACTACCGCTAGATCAAAAAGATGACTCAGATACCATGATAGCGTCAATCGGTCCGTT
The DNA here is from genome assembly GCF_002276045.1 of Pseudoalteromonas sp. NBT06-2. Taxonomy (GTDB): domain Bacteria; phylum Pseudomonadota; class Gammaproteobacteria; order Enterobacterales; family Alteromonadaceae; genus Pseudoalteromonas. The sequence goes on from NZ_NQMR01000002.1 coordinate 14,251, forward strand.
TTGGGATGCTAACGAAACTTGGTTAGTATTAGCGATTGGGCTTTTACTGATTGCGTTTCCAGCAGCGCATAGTTACATATTCAAAGAGCTGTATTTACCTACCGCCGTATTATTAATTAGCTTAGTGCTGCGCGGTGTCGCTTTTGATTTTAGAGCTAAAGCAGCATTCAGCCATAAACCTACATGGAACAAAGTGTTTAAAGTAGGTTCTTTATTCGCTGCTTTAAGCCAAGGTTATATGCTAGGTATGTATGTCATGGGTTTTGAAACTACCTTGGCTGCTTATAGTTTTAGTTTGCTTAGTGCATTTGGTGTGGCAGCTGCTTATAGCTATATAGGCGCATGTTGGTTAATCATGAAAGCTGAAGGTGACTTACAAATTCAAGCAATTAACTGGGCTAAGAAATCGGGTTTAATTTGTTTTTTGGGTGTGGTAGCAGTATCACTGGTGAACCCTTTAATAAACCCAGACGTTTATGCTAAATGGTTCTCTTGGCCTAATACATTATTCATTTTACCACTCCCTTTAATCTGTTTTGCTTTATTTATATTTAGTTATGTACAGTTAAAGCAATTACCTAAAGTAAATGATAAAGGCTGTTGGCGCCCATTTACTGCAGCAGTAGTGATATTTGCTTTATGTTTTTTTGGTTTGGCGTTTAGTTTCTTCCCTTATATTGTGCCAAATAAATTAACTATTTGGCAAACCGCAGCTGCACCTGAGTCGTTAAGCTTTTTATTGTGGGGCACTATGATAGTAGTACCTGTAATATTTAGTTACACAGCATTTTCTTACCGCGTATTTTGGGGGAAAGTGCAAGAATTAAGGTATCACTAGCTTTATATATTAAGTACTTTATAGCACTAAAAATACAGAAATTAGCATGATATTAAGTTACATATAATCATATTCTTACCGCGTATTTTGGGAGAAAGTTCAAGAATTAAGGTATCACTATAAAATTATTATTCATAGTTACAACCCAACCCTAAAAAGCCAGTTAACTACTGGCTTTTTTATTGTGGTTATAAAAGTAAATTTTTTATAAAATAGCGCTCTAACATGAAACCAATAGGTAAAATATGAAAACAGCATTTATTACTGGTGGCGCAACAGGCATTGGCGCTGCAACAATCAAAAAATATATAAATAAGGGCTATAACGTTGGTTTTTTAGATAATAATAGTGACGAATCTGCCGCTTTATTGACTGAATTCGGTGCTAAGTTGTTTTTCTTTCAAGGTGATGTGCGTAAAAGTGATGATCAAATAGCAGCTATTAATGGCACGATTGAAAAATTTGGCTCAATTGATGCCGTATTTGCAAATGCAGGTATTCATCAATCTAATTCTATTTTAACCGCTTCTGATGAAGATATTGATAAAATAATTGATATCAACATTAAAGGGGTGATTATTACAGTGCGTGAAACCAGTAAACAAATGGTTACTTCAGGTGGCGGTAATATCGTTATTATGGCTTCAGATCAAGCACTAATAGGTAAACGAAATAGCTTTAGCTATGGAATGACTAAAGGTGCATTAGGCCAAATAACGAAGAGTTTAGCACTTGATTTAGCCCAATATCACATTAGAGTAAATGCCGTTTGCCCAGCAACCATAAAAACACCACTTGCTGAACAAGCGATGCAGCGTTGGGCTGATACTGATTTAGAGGGCGATATTGATAAAGCATGGGAAATGGAAGCACAAGCACACCCTATTGGCCGAGTTGGTTTAAGTGAAGATGTCGCAAACCTAGTTTATTTTCTAAATTCTGATGAAGCGAGCTTTATTACAGGTAGCCTGCATAGTGTAGATGGTGGACTAACCGCTGAGTAATTAGCGTTATTCAAAATCCTCGAATTATTTAAACATTGCTCACTTAATTAATAAGTTAAATCCGTTGAGATTTAACTTATTTTATACGCGTTCAAGGTTGAAGTAAGTGCTGTTGTAACCTTGATTTATTCTGCTAAATTAAAGCGAATTTAAAAAACTCAACAAAGCACTCTTATCTGAGGTAGAAAGGTTTTGATAAGCGATACGTGAATTATCACCTTCACCGCCATGCCATAAAATGGCCTCTTCAATAGTGCGCGCTCGTCCATCATGTAAATAACTCGCATCAGATGTACATACTTCATCACCCTGATGGCCCGTCGGGTTTGTAACGCCACCTGTAACACACGCCGACAAACCTAAACCCCAAAGTGGTGCTGTACGCCATTCTGCACCAGTTGCTTCGCCCTCTGCTAAATTATCAGCTAAACCAACTCCCATATCATGTAATAATAAATCAGTAAATGGACGAATAGTTTGGTTACGTAGTTCAGAAAACAGGGCAAATTCACTGGTTTTCATATTATCTCGATGACAGCTTTCACAACCAATTTCATTAAATTTCGCTTCTCCTAAAATAACATTTTCATCTTCAAGATCACGTTGAGCACGAACACCCAATAAAGCAATATATTTAACCAGATTATCTAAATTTTCATCAGATAGTTCACTTCCTGATGTATTACCACAGGTTGTTTGTTCTGAACCACAATCAGGTAAAGGTTTAACTGAAGTCATCACGCCCATATCAGTATTTAACGCGCCTGCAACTTGATGTTTAATACTTGAAGCCCCAGCCTTATAACCAAAGCGGCCTAAGCGTGTTTCGCCTGTTACAGGATCAGTTGATAATTGCACCTTACCTGAAATACCATCACCATTTTCATCATTGACATCTTCACGTTCAAGTATCGTGGTTTCGCTGATCGCTTCAAGTAAACCTAAACCAACCAATTGAGGTGCTAAACGTGCGGAAAAAAAAGCTGGAGATCCTTTAGAAAAGGCATAATTTGGTGATCGTAAACCATTATTTTCAGTCCACGATGCAATTGAAACAGATCCTTCACCTAATGCGGGGTCGATGCCAATATTGTTAGGCTGTAAAACGGAACCTATTTGCGTATCAGCTAGGCCATTTTCACCCGCCACTTTAAATACCCATTTATCAAGTGGCAAACCGATATCAGCTACAGGTGCTCGACCATTTCTCTCATGGCAACCTGAACACGAGGTATTAATATAATGAGTCCCTACTTTGCCTTTTAATGCATCAAATACACCATTTTTAGTACTTTCATCATGTTGACCTGTTTTAAAATCAGTATGATGAACACGTCGACCTTGTACAAATGGTTGGCCATTAATATTCGATAAATTCGTCGCCATTTGCATAAAGTGGTTATCAGGCTCTGCAGTGTAATTGTATGGCAAAGTTGTATTGCCACCTAACCAGCCATTAGTTGCAATTGGGTAAGAGTCTTCTCGCTTAGATGAAGCGTCGGAAAAATCACCTACCGTCTTCCAAGGAACAAGGCCTTGCCCAATAATATATAGATAAGTTGTACCGTAGTAGTTATTTCGACCTTCTGGCACTGCATCTAAGAATTGGCTAACTTCAAACTCCATACGCTGGCCAATCGATAACGGAAGTTCACCATCTGACGCTGACCAATTTAATGGTCGATAATCCTCAATAATAACCCGATAACGATATTGTTCGCCAACATCACTGATTTTGTTAAAATTGTCATCATAACGACCATTATCTAATTCAACAACATTACCGCCACCAAAATAGTTACCGTGATATTCGGCAACAGTACCTAAACCACGGTACCAAGCTCTAAATTCTCTTGCACCTAATTTCCACTCACTAATAAAGGTAATTTCTATTGTTGAGCCACCTTTTGCTACATAATCGACAAGTTCAAACTGCGCTGTTCTATGTTTCCAGTAATGTGAGAGATAATGATCATAAACTTGAAATTGATCTTCTTTGGCGTGGCGATCACGACCACGATCAGCAAAGCGTGTTACTAAAGCATCTCCACGATCAAATGATATTGCTTGTTCTAACAAAGTATTCGCACTAAACAATGGCACAATATTATTTGTACCGTAGTCAACGGTCCACCAAACATTACCGATGCCATTACCCTTTGTTTCCCCTTCAGTCTCATCATTAACAAAAAAGTATAATGGGCGATCATTAAAGGTTGCTTGTAATGTGCCATCATTACGGATAACAGAACCTAAACCACCAACGCCTGTTGCAATACCATCATTTATCAAAACAGGAGGCCAATTTATCGCACAATCATCGTGACAATTACTGCCATTTGAGGCTAAATCGCTATCAAAAACATATAAACTGTGGCCCGGATTAATAGAGTCTGCTCCCCCCACTAATATTCCGTTTGCAGATGATATCTCTATCGCATCAGTAGATACTTCACAACCAACCGCATTAACAATTGTGCCCAGTAGAGTATTAGGACATTGGTCTTGTGTATCAGGTACGCCATCACCGTCAGTGTCAACTGTATCTATAGGACAGCCAACAGCATCTACTATCGTACCATTTACTGTATCAGCACATTCATCAATATCATCATTAACGCCATCATTATCTGAGTCACCAATAATCACTTGATCAAAAATATAAGTAGCCCAAGCTGAGTTTTTAACTGACCCTCCATCATCTTGATAGGTATAATAGTATTCAATTACATCACCTGTAACTAAACCAGACAGTGTTTTGATATTACCATCACCGGTTTGTGTCATGCGAAAGTTCTGCTGTCCAGCACCATTTAATACATAGTGAACATCAGCCCAACCATTTACGTTTACAAAAAAGTTAATGCTCTGTACTGAAATGACAGTGATACCCAATTTTTCTGTCATAACAGCACAACCAGTTGCATCAACAACAGTGCCAACAGGTGTATCTAAACATTGATCAATATCGTCATTTACACCATCGTTGTCATTATCAATTACAACTGGACAGCCATTTTCATCTACAACTGTACCTACAGGTGTATTTTCGCAGTGGTCTAAACTATCTACTACGCCATCACTGTCGCTGTCCGTATCATTTTGACCATTAAAAGTATAACTTTCCCAATCAGATCTTTTTACAGAACCATCGTCATCTTGATAAGTAAATGAATACGCAATAATATCGCCAGAAGCTAAACCTGACAAAGTCTTTACATTGTTTGAACCATTATGAGTCATGCGAAAATTTTGTTGTCCAGCATCATTCAAAATATAATGAACATCAGCCCAACCATTTATGTTTACAAAAAACGAAATGCTGGAATTCGAATTCGCTATTAGACCTAATTTATCAGTTACCAAAACTTCACAACCTGTGGCATCAACAGTTGCACCCTCAGTTGTACCTAAGCATTGATCAACATCATCAAGCACACCATCATTATCAGCATCTATGGGCGTGGTATCCGCTAGCTCAAAATTGATCCAGTTGATATTAAAGTTACCACTATTGGCAGTAATCCGGATGCGATGATCACCTGAAGTTAAAACCACATTGCCCAAGTAATGAGTTTGAAAAGTTTGCCATTCACCTGTAGCCACATTATCACTATCAATAACCTGCTCATCGATTGATAAGGTATAACTACCATGTGTTTGTGACGCAACACGTGTGCTCAATTCATAAGTTCCCGCACCTAGCTCTAGTATATAATCAAGGGTCTCAGAACTTTCAATCCAACCGACATTGAATCCGCCATTTGTATCAGAAGTTATTTCAATATCAACCGCATCATTACGATACTGACCACCTATATTATTGAGTGTTGTATCAAAAAAGTCAGAATAGTCTTCCGCTTGAACCAACCGGCTTTGCGCTATAATTACCGGGCAACCAGTTGCATCAACAACTGTGTTTAGTGGTGTTTCGGGACATAAATCATTATCATCTATCACCCCGTCATTATCTGTATCGGCATCCACAATAATTTCACAGCCATTTGCATCAACAATAGCACCTATAGGCGTATCTGGGCAGTTATCTAAATTATCATCAACGCCATCACCATCTGAATCCGTAATGATTACATCACCGCCACCATTCCAAACAATATCATCAATCGCCATTTGAAATGGCCCTGTAGGTAACTGGCCATCAATACTAGCAATATAAAACATGCCTTCTAATGATTGTAATGCAACTAAATCACCACGAATATCTGCCGCTGGAATTGTTGCAGTTGCCCATTCACCATCACGTTCCAAACCATAAGTATTTGTATTGGCAGGAAATTCAACCCAATTTTGATTGGTGTAAGTATCGGCTATCCCTATTTTAAACGAGACATTAGCAGGTATTTTTATTTTAAAAGATAGCTCTCCATTTTCACTGAAATTACTTAAATCACGAACCTGCCGTGTTTGAATCCCACCACCAAACCATTCATTTGATGACGTGTAATGCCATGCAATTACATTATCGCCTTCAACTGAGTCGATATTACCCTCGGAAACTGAGTTTTGATTCCAAACATAAATATCAGAACTCTGTCCCGCTTCAAGTTTATTATTGGTAGGTGTGTTATCAGTAAATATGCCAAAAACCCCTGCTTCTGCAACTGTTTGGTTACCAATAAATACTTCACCTTGACCATCAAGTTCATATACTCGTACATAGTCAACATACATTTTGGCTGGTTTGACTGCCGTAACTTGATCATTATTAGCAGCATCAGTGAAGTTTCCACCAACAGCTAAATTAAGCAATAAGTAAAAAGGGGCATTAAATTCACTCGATTCTTCTGAAATACTAAAAGGCGCATCGTACATATCATATTCAACACCATCATCTTCAACAGTGAAGCGAATAGAAGTATCGGTCCAATATGTGCGATAAATCACAAAACGATTAGTTAAGGGTGAGTTCGAAACATGTGCATTATCATTTTGCCAAGCTGTACTGGCTGCACAGCTTGGATTACCAGTGCTACAAGCTGCATCAGTATAAAAAATTAAATTAGAGCCAACATAGCTATTGATATCAGCACCAGGAAAACCGGCATCAGCACGAGCAGATGCTTTATGGCCCATCTCCATCATATCGATTTCACCCTTTGCAGGCCAAGATTGTGTAGTTGTACCTAACATCCAAGCTGCTGGCCATAAACCAATACCAACATCAGGTACTTGCATACGCACTTCTATCATGCCATATTTCACTGCAACTTTATTACTACTTTCGACTTTACCAGACGTAAAAGCATAGCCGTTACTGGCTTCATCACGCGCTTCTAATACAAGCGCCTTATTACCGGGTTCGCCCGGAACTTCTGCAATATAGGTATTATTTTTTCCATACCATTGTAACTCTTGATTGCCCCAACCACATAAGCCTTGATCACAACCATCACCCACATCTACATGCCAAGATTCCGGGTTTAAACTATTAAAATTATCTTCCCAGAGTAGATTACCTACAGCAGCATTTACTTGTGTGATTGAACACAAGGTAATACTAACAAGTCCTCCTAAAAAAGCTGTTTTTTTCATCTTACTTTACCTCAAAATTAGATTAAAAATGACAGCCATTCTAATCTACCAAAGATTTTTGCTTATTCAAGCTACATTTTAAAGCTCATCAATCAAAAATACTCCTTAAAATTACTAAATTTCAAAGGGTATTAAGAGTTTTATTAAAAACTTATATTAAGTCTGGGATTTATCGATTTGTGGTCACAACTATGCCTACCTTTTCAGCATCATAGTTATTACTTGCTAGAAAGGGTATTTAGGCCAGTAGCTTTTCACAGTGACTAAAACTGGTTCGTCGCTTTATCTCTAAGTGCTCACAATAGCCAGAGAGTGCATTCGGTCGCCCTACAGCACCTTTGAATACTTTGGTAAATTGCGTGGTGAGTGTGAGCC
>NZ_NQMR01000020.1 GCF_002276045.1 Pseudoalteromonas sp. NBT06-2
CAATTTTGGTATAAAAAAACAGCGTTCAAGTGAAGCACAGGTAAAACCAAAATTAATCAAAGATATGACCGTACTGATTGTAGATGATAACGCATATGCGCGAGAAATTTTACATGATATGTTGATAAATGAAGGAATTAAAGCTGATGTAGTTGAGGATAGTCATAAAGCTATAATGCATGTAAAGCAAAGTAATAAAAGGTATGACTTAATCTTAATGGATTGGCAAATGCCTAATATTTGTGGTATTCAGACTGCGCAAAAAATTAAATCTGTATTACAAAACTCATTTAGTAAAGATCCAATAATAATTATGATGACCGCATATGGACGTGCTGAAGTCCAAGCAGAAGCTAAAAATACAGATATCAATATCTTTTTAGATAAACCGATTACAATTTCAAATCTAATAGATGCGATTAGCTCAACTGAATTTTATGAAAAGAGAATTAGAAAAGACTTACAATCAATCAACATCAAGAATGCAGCAACTCAATTAAAAGGGTGTCATGTTTTATTAGTTGAAGATAATGA
>NZ_NQMR01000200.1 GCF_002276045.1 Pseudoalteromonas sp. NBT06-2
TTTATTCACCGAGATGTGCTGATGCAGTACGAGTATTGTAAAGTGTAGTCGATTTTTTAATATAGCTTTGAGCCTATTCTGGATAATGCTTAGTCATGTGATAAATAAAATTTTGCGCAATTTGTTTTGAAAGTTTTTCGTTAATTACATGTGAATTAAATGATTTTGCATATGTTTATTGGGTACAATTGGCTTTTATATTTGTACGAATATTTTAAAAGTAGATGTCAAATTTTCAAATTACGAGTATACAAGAACAGCTATTTGGCCTAAATAAAAAAGTTCAACTGAGACAAGTACAAAGGTTAAAGTCCATAAACATCATGGTGTACTGATCACGTAATTCATCTTTTAAATGATGCTACGGTAACCTATACAAGTTGGGTGATGGATCAAATATTAAACCATAAAAATTAACAAAATACGTTTTTTAGTTTATTGTATAAAAAATAGTTCAATCATAGGAGAGCAAAATGTCCAAGATAATATTGTATTTATTTGAACGTGACTTTAAAGATGAAAGCTTTAAAGGTGAGCGTTTCTTTTGTCCTTTTTGTTTAAAAATTGAAGGTTTAATGGCCTTATTTCCTGAAATTCGTCATGCGGTGGAAGTGAGATATGTTGACTTTACTAAACCAAGAGGTGAGTTAACAAAATTCGTGGGTGAAAATAATCAGAGTTGTCCTCAGGCAATTTTTGTTGCAGGCGATGATTCCTGGTCTGGACAATATTCAAAGAAATCTGAACAAGGCACCATTCATATCGATAAAACAAAGGATATTATGAAGTATTTTATCGACCGTTTTGAGCTGCCTAAGTCCCATTAATTTGTAACATGTGATCATCATCTATCCCATCTAAAGATAACTGATTATTTTCACAAAAGCTTTACGTTGTAAATTTAGTGACATGCAGGCTTATTAAGTGTACCAGCTCATTTAGCTTAATATTGATTGGCGTACAAATTCGATGAAACATATTTTACCATATGCATTCATTGCATAAACACCATCCAAATAGCATGGGTATATAGTTTATTTGGATGATAAATATATCGCGCTTTATCTTAAAATATAAAGCGCTTTGTTTTAAAGTTTTTAATGTTATTTGGTTTATACAATATTAAACTCATCTGCATCTAAATGGACAGGGAATGCAGCTTTAAATTGTTTTAGCTTTGTGATGTCTATAGTTGTTGTGCTTATATCTATCTCATTATCTTTTGCATTAAATAATGTTTCGCCGCAAAAGTCATAAATAGCTGTACCACCACTATGTGCTGTGCCGTTACCATCATCACCAACTCTATTAATTCCTATAACATAACTTTGATTTTCTATCGCTCTTGCTTGTAATAGAGTATCCCAAATATTACGTCTTGTAGCTGGCCAATTTGCCACATTAACTATAACATCATAATCATTTCGGTTTCGAGCCCAAACAGGAAAACGTAAATCGTAACAAATAAGGGGCAGTACTTTTACACCATTGACTTTAAATACTTCACGATTTTCTCCTGCTATTACGTGATCTCCTTCATTACCTAATCTAAATAAATGACGTTTATCGTAGTATTTTATAGTGCCATCAGGCCAGACCCAATAAAAACGATTGGCTTTTTTGTTTTTATGACTTACTAATACACTGCCTGCAATAACAGTATTTAATTTGGTTGATTGTTCTACTAACCAATTAAGGGCTTGTCCATTAATTGGATCTTGATCGACATCTAAATTGATAGCAAAACCGGTAGAAAATGTTTCTGGTAATAAAATAAGATCTGTATCAGTTATATTTTTAAGCTTTGCTGAAAGCGTATTAAGGTTATTAGTTACATTTAACCAAGTTATATCCGTTTGTACTGTCGTGATGGTTAAAGTTGACATAAACGCTCCGCAGCTTGAATTAAAGTATCATCCTTTTTTGCAAAACACAGCCTTATTATTTTGTCGCAATGGCCCGAATTATTAAATACACTCAGTGGGATGGCAGCAACACCATGTTCTTTGGTCAGCCACTGACAAAAATCTATATCTTTTAAATCACTTATGGCGCTGTAATCTAATAATAAAAAATAAGTTCCTTGGCTTGAAAGTAATTTAAAACGTGATTTCTGTAGGGCGTTTATTAATATATTCCGTTTTTTTTGATAAAACTCTGCTAACTCAAATACATGATTACTATTTTCGGTTAGCATATCTGCTATTGCAGCTTGCGCGGGTGTAAAAGATGAAAAGGTAACATATTGATGCACTTTTCTAAATTCTTCAGTGAGGTGAGGCGGTGCAATACAATAGCCGAGCTTCCAACCTGTACAATGGAATGTTTTACCAAAACTGCTAATTACAAAAGCACGCTCTTGTAATTTATTAAATCTTAACGCACTTAAATGTGTTTGCTCATCAAATACTATGTGTTCGTATACTTCATCACTAATTAAATATAAATCATGTTGATTGATCAGTGTGCTAAGCTCTGTAATGTCAGATGTTTTTAATATAGTGCCTGTAGGATTATGAGGCGTATTAATGATAATCGCTTTTGTTTTTGATGTTATTGAATCACTTACTTCACTCCAGTTTATCGTATATTGTGGAGCTTTTAGTTGGATATGCACTACTTTCCCATCGGCAAGTTCAATTGCTGGTTTATATGAATCATAAGCAGGATCAAAAATAATAACTTCATCACCGGGATGAACCAGTGTTTGAATAGCGACAAATAAAGCTTCGGTTGCACCTGATGTAACTGTGACTTGGGTTGATCCATTAATATGAGAATGGTATTTCTCATTTATTAAATCAGCAATGGCATTTTGTAATTGTGGTAATCCAGGCGAGGGAGCGTATTGATTTAAACCTCGGCTAATATATTGATTAATTTTTTGTTTAATAAATTCAGGTGTATCAAATTCAGGAAAGCCTTGAGATAAGTTAATCGCTTTATATTCATTAGCAAGACCTGACATTTCGCTGAATATACTAATACCAACATTGGGTAGTTTCGAAGTTAATTGATTGTTATTTTCTTTATTGGTATTCATTTAATATCGCAAAGGTTACTTTATTATTTGTTGCATTATTACATCAAGTTAGCATATTGGCTACAAATTGATGGTTGAATAGAAAGTCTTGTTAATCGCTAATGGTAAATCAAAAAAGCTTTATAATATTATTGTATTAAACCAGATAAAAATAAGGTAGGGTGATTCAATATAACAAAATCATTAGGTGAATATGAATCTCGCATTATTCGATTTCGACGGCACAATTACCTATGACGAAATGTATACTCCATTTATAAAATACACGACTCCAAAAATTAGATTAAAATTAGCACGATTAATTATTACTCCTTTTTTATTACTAAATCGATTTGGATTTATGAGTGCACCAAAATTAAGATACGTAGTAACTTTTGTTACTTTTTTCGGTAGATGTTATAATAAAGTAAATGATGACGGCGCTTTATTCGCTAAAGAAGTTATACCTCTTTATTTACGATCTAATGCAATGAAAAAACTTGAGTGGCATCTCTCACAAGGTGACGAAGTTGTAGTCGTATCTGCATCGCTTCATATATATTTATATCATTGGTGCCAACATAATGATGTTAAACTTATTTGTAGTGAACTGTCTGTGGTAAATTCTCGACTTACTGGCCTTTTAAAATCAGGTGATTGTAGTAATGTTGCTAAATCTGACAAAGTAAAAGCACAATTTAATTTATCTCAATACAATAAAATTTATGCATACGGTGATACTGATGAAGATCTGGATATGCTTGATTTAGCGTGTGAAAAATATATGAATTGGGAAAAATTGACTTCTTAAAGCTATTAATAGCATAGGTTTGTCGGTAATTAAAATTGCGCTGAGGTTTTAGAGCAATTAAAATTTATAAATTCTTCAGGTCTGTTAGACAACTTGATATTCGATAAGGAGTGTAAAGTGAATAATGAAGTACGAGTGGGAGTTGCAACGGTTATTCTGCGCGAAGGATATGTATTACTTGGTGAGCGCATTGGCTCTCATGGGGCCCATACTTGGGCAACACCTGGTGGGCATCTTGAACTGGGTGAAAGTATTGAAGAATGTGCAACACGCGAGACATTAGAAGAGACGGGTTTAATTGTTGACTCAATCAAGAAGCTAAGTTTTACGAATGATATTTTCGAGAAAGAGAGTAAGCATTATGTGACGTTATTTGTACTAGCATTTTGTACAAATGGAGAGCCGCAAGTTATCGAACCAGAAAAATGTAATCAGTGGAAGTGGTTTAAGCTAGATGAACTCCCAGAACCATTATTTTTACCATTGAATAATTTGCTGCAAGAGCCCTTAATTCTTAGATAAATCTGATATATTGCTCAGTTATATTATTGTCGATATCAAATTCACCAGCTTCAATATAATGATAGAATTTATCCCACTGATTTAGAGTGTAATTGAGTGCTTTGCAAATGAGGCTGTCTGTTATCACCTTTGATTGTGTTGCTATTAGCCATATTTTCAATTCGGCCTTAAGTGCATTATTATATTTTTGACTGATTGTGGCATTTTTATCCGGCTTATCTGAAACCTGAACCGGAGCTTTATCGGCACATAAACTATACTGATAGCACAGAACATGTTTACTTTTTAAAAACACACAAGAAACACGCATGGCTGCTTGAGCAGAACTTACTAATTATAGTCCTTAGCCATTTATATGTGAAATAAAACTTGTTCGAGGTATCTTTCGATGGTTTTGAAACTGAACCACCGCCACATCTAGTAAGTATTGTATTAAACTAGACAGATTTATGGTGTAATATATAAACTATGTTACATACTTGTACCTTTTTGTTAAACTCTATACTCATTATCAAATATTACGGAAAATTTATTATGTCTTCGATCCAGGGAACCAGTGCGCAAGACTCTATAATCGAAATAAAGTCTTCATTCAAATTACGAGTTTTTTATTTCATATTAGCTCTGTTTATTATCATTATGGCGAGTTTATCTTTACCTGCTCTAAGTAAATGGATGAATAGTGAACATACGATTTCACAATCACGTATCCAGATTGCGAAAGTTAAATTTGGTTCCTTTACTCGAGACCTTTCTGTACAGGCGAGAGTTGTTGCTGGCGTAAAACCTAAATTATATAGCCCTTCTCAAGGCGTAGTTACTTTTATGGTTTCTCCTGGGGATAAGGTCACTAAAGGTTATATGGTTGCTCAGATCCACAGTCCTGAACTTGAAAATTCATACGAGCAATCACAAGCTCGATTATCTCAATATAAAACCCAATTAGCTAGGCAAAAAATACAAGCAAAACGCAGTGTATTGGAAGCTGAAAAGCAAGCTGATACAGCTTTAGTTAAGTTAGCCGCCGCAAAAAGAGAAATGAAACGTTCTGATGAAGCTGAATCAAAATCTTTGATCAGTGATATAGACTATCAAAAAGCTAAAGATCATTTACAAAATGCACAACTGGAATACAAACATGCCATTAAAGAATCTGAACTTGCTCTGGAAAGTTTAGAATTTGAAGTGCAATCGAGTGTTCATGAAGTAAATACTCAGGCCTTAAAAGTTAAAAATATAAAACGTCAGGTCGAAGCGCTCAACATTACCTCTCCTGTTACTGGTATGATCGGAACACGTTTCATCGAACAAAAATCAGCGGTGAATAAATACCAAGCAATAATGAATGTAATTGAACTTGAAAACTTTGAACTGACAATAGCAATTCCAGAATCTTATGCTGATGATTTAGCGCTTGGTATGAAAACTGAAATCTTGTACGATGGCGAAAATATTAGAGGTGAATTAATTAGAATAGCGCCCGAAGTTGTTAACAATAAAGTAGAAGGACGTATTCGGTTTACGCAAAATTTACCGAAGAACTTGCGACAAAACCAACGTTTGACGACGCGTATTTTATTTGAAGAAATTAATGATGTACATTACCTACCCAGAGGCGCATTCATTGATGGTAATGGGGGTATGACAGCCTATCTCATTAAAAATGAAATCGCATATAAAACAAAAATAAAAATTGGTGCAAAGAGTCTTACCAAAGTTGAAATTATTTCAGGTTTAACGACTGACGATGAAGTAGTTATTTCTCACCTTGCCCCATTTAATAACGCACAACAAGTTGTGATCACCCAATAAACAGGGAAGGAAGAAAAAATAATGTTAAAAATGACAGGTATTTCAAAGCACTTTATCGTGGGAAATGTTAAAACTCAGGCTCTTCATCCATTTAATTTAGAAATTAAACAAGGAGATTTTGTGGCTGTTGTTGGTCCTTCGGGGTCAGGCAAAACAACATTTTTAAATATGGCTGGTATGCTGGAACAACCCAGTTTTGGTCAATATGAAATTGATGGTATTGAGGTTGAAAATCTTAATGATAAAGCAAGCTCTCGGATCAGAAATGAAAAAATAGGATTTGTTTTTCAAAGTTTTAACCTTATTCCTGAATTAACTGTGTACGACAATGTAGATGTACCATTGAGGTATAGGCGTTTTTCGTCAAAAGAACGAAAAGAAAGAATAGAAAAAGCCTTAGAACAAGTAGGTCTTAGCGGTCGCTACAAACATTTCCCGCCACAACTCTCTGGTGGGCAGCAACAAAGAGTTGCAATTGCTCGATCTTTAGCAGGAAGTCCTTCTATTATTTTAGCAGATGAGCCTACGGGGAATCTTGACTCAAAAATGGCCGATGGCGTAATGACTTTATTACATAACATTAATAAAGCCGGAACGACTATCATTATGGTGACGCATAATAATGAACAGGCACAAGAGGCTGGGCGTATCGTTCATATTTCTGATGGTTATTTGAGTGAAAATACACTATTAAAACAAGTAATCGCATAGGTGATTTTATGTTTCATTATTATTTAAAACTTGCCTTAATAAGTATGCGAAAATCTCCAATATTAGTCCTTTTGATGATATTTGCATTAGCAATTGGCGTTGCAGCTTCGATGACAACAATCACGGTTAATTATTTATCTAGTCAAAACCCCTTACCGCATAAGGAAAATAATTTATTTGCCGTACAGCTTGATAATTGGGTTATAGAAAAGGTTTGGAAAGCGCCTGATATTATCCCTTATCATTTAACCTATACTGATGCTAAAAACTTACTTTCGTTAGGTAAACAGTTCAAACATAGCCCTATAGCTCAAATAGATATGCCACTAGAACCGACATCTTCTAATGATAAAAACCTATCTTTTATTGCCCAAGCAACAACAGTTTCTCATGATTTCTTTTCTTTATTTGATGTGCCATTTTTATATGGTCAGCCTTGGAGTAAAGAAGATGATAAAAACAATGCAAACCTGATTGTAATTAGTGAAACAACAAATGATAGATTATTTTTAGGAGCTAATTCAGTTGGTAAAACGTTGATATATGGTGGTGAAATTTTTACGATTACAGGTGTAACACAAAAGCGTAATTTTTTACCTAAAATTTATGGCATAAAATTCTCTATGTTTTCTGAACCTGAAGATTTATATATGCCTTTTAATACTCAAGTTGCACTAGAATGGTTTAGCTCTACGTTTTACTGTCAAAAAGGACAAGGTGATGGCTACCAAGGATTCTTACAGTCTGAATGTATGTGGGTTTTGTTTTGGGCTGAGTTTAAAGATAGCGCAGAGAAACAACAATACCAGCAATTTATCGATAACTATGTAATTGATCAAAAAATATTAGGACGCTTTCCCAGACCACTTGATAATCGCCTAACATCAATTAACACTTGGTTTAAGTATCAAGGCGTAATTAATAAAGATACGCAAATATTGATGTGGCTAGCGATTCTTTTTTTATGTGTATGCTTATTTAATACGATTGGTCTTATGCTTGCTAAGTTTAGCTCTAAATCTTCAGAAGTATCACTGAGACGGGCTTTAGGTGCTTCAAGGCAAAACATTTTTTATCAATATCTCATTGAATCTTTATGCATTGGTTTATGTGGTGGTGTATTAGGAATGTTACTAACTTTTATCTCTCTTGAATACTTTAAGCATATATATACCAAGCTAAATTCTCAGGTCATGACACTTAATGTAGAGCTTTTGTTATTAGGCTTATTGCTATCAATTTTAGCAACTTTAATTGCAGGTATTTACCCAACATTTAAAGTGAGTCGTACATCTGCATGCATGCAGTTAAGACAGAAATAAGGAATCATTATGCGTGATATAGCCAATATTGTTAAAATATTTAAAAAGAAAATGATAGGTCCGTTATTACTCATTTTTCAGATTGTGATCACATTTACTGTTATTGTAAATGCGACACATATCATTAGTAATAAAACACAATTATTAAACACGCCTACGGGAGCTGATCAAAAAAACACTTTTTATATTAGTTTTTACAGTACAGATAAAGACTTACTTAATGAAAATCAGGTAAAGTTAGATATGCAAAAAATAACATCTTTGAATACAGTTCTTAGTGCAGCGCCTATTAATGCGATCCCCATGATCGGTAATGGAACATTCGACTCGCTTTATACTGATGTTGATAAAACACTGGGGGATTCTGGCGCGATATATTATACGAATAATGCAGCAGTGAAGACTTTAGATATGGAGATTTTAGCAGGTGAAAACTTTTCAGAACAAGATGTACTTTATGTGAAACCCAATAGTGAACAATGGCCTGATTCTATTATTATCACTAAAGCCTTTGCTGAATTTCTTTATCCTGATGATTGGCGACAAGTTGTATCAAAATTATTGTACACAAATGTAGGAACAATAAGAGTAAAAGGAGTTGTGGATAAAATGCAAGCACCTTGGTACTACTGGCGTAATGTAGAGTTTGGTATTTTTGAACCGAGAGTAGCACTCAGCGAAGAGATGAAATATGTCGTACGTGCAGAAAAAGATCAAATAAATAGTGCAATGTCGCAGGTTGAAGCTTTATTTCTTAAAACCTCAGGGCGCATAATTAACAAAATAGAAACTTTTGATGAAGTACGTAACCATGCATTAAGTACGGAGCAAGGTACGGTTAGTATTTTAAAATCACTCATCATTATATTATCATTGATCACGGTTTTTGGCATTATAGGTCAGTCTAGTTATTCAATTAATGCACGAAAAAAGCAAATAGGTACCCGACGCGCTTTGGGTGCGAGCAAACTACAAATAATACAATATTTTTTAACAGAAAATATTTTGATTAGCACTATAGGTATATTGCTGGGTATGATTAGTTGTATTGTGTTAAACCTTGTATTAGTCGATAACTTTTCATTGCCTCGCTTACCATTTCATTATTTAGGGTTTGGTGTTTTTGCTATTTACCTTATCAGCTTACTATCAGTACTTTATCCTGCATACAAAGCAGCAAATATTTCACCTGCTATAGCGACAAGAGAAATGTAATTAAAAACTACCAGATAAGTCATTAGGTGCATATTACTCATAAACTTAATGGCTTAATTCTGACGAATCCCCACTAAATTTAAAGTTATTTCCCTAGAGGGGTAGACCCTTCACGGCGACTTGTGACTAAAGCGTTTCGCCAAAAAAACTTAATGAAGCAGCCGTGAAAGCCATCGAAATATTACATAAAGATATAAGCTTTTCCTACCCTGAATCTATTTAAACTATTTTTATAACGAGCATTTTATGTTCAAAATAGCCCAAAGTTAACGTTTATGATAATTATCATTATTTTAGTCAACATGTCATTAACTGATAAAATTTAAATGGTCGCGATTTTTTAAATTCAACCAAATTCCGATCAAAAGTATGTTTTCAGCGTCCATATTAGTAAAAAAACGTAATTGTTAATTTTTACTTCAAATGCAAGAAATTTTTAGACTGAGTTATTTAAATTTTGGCTTTTTAATGATTAATTTGTGAGTTTGTAACTAAATCTGAGTTAACAATCAGATTTAACGGTACTCATAACAGCACATCTCGGTGAATAAA
>NZ_NQMR01000201.1 GCF_002276045.1 Pseudoalteromonas sp. NBT06-2
ATATTGAGCGAGAATTGCTGAGTTTTTAGAAAATAAGTTGATGAATAAATTTTGGTATAATTAGTCACATTATATTGCCTATTATCACCTTAATTGACCATTTAACACATAGAGTCAAAGAAGTTATAAAAGCCCGTTATGATTCATTTCAGCAGCTATTAAGTAGCAAATTTAAAACCAATTAAATAAAGGAAAAGATTATGAATACTTCTAGCAATGGCGAACTTTTTACAACTTCTGTTTTAGGTGGGTTAATGATGGGAGTATTGGTATTTAATGGCATGGAATCAGCTGTGGCTGTTGGCTCAGTGATTGCGGTTACATTTATGAGCGCAGCTTATGCACTAACTAAGTAATTTCAAAATAATTAATAAAGTATTAAACACAAACCCAATCCGTTTGTAACTTAAAAAACACAGTCAACCAACTGTGTTTTTTTATATATCCATGTAGCACGGGTATAGAAATGCGTAGCAGATCTATTATAAATACTTATCTTTCAACCAGCCATAATTGTAATATGCGGCTTGACCTAAACGTCTAAATTGGGCAAATGGAAATTTAGGTAAGGGCATATTGTATAAAGGTAAATCGGGTACTTTATCTTTAGCAATTTGCTGCGCCAGCCTATAAGCCGCTTGCGCGCTAAAAGAAACGCCAGAGCCACAATAACCTAAACTGTATGCTGTATTATTATTGCTAAATATATGAGGCATATCATCAAGCGCTGCGGCAATCCAACCACTCCAAAAGTAGTCAATGTTAATATCTTTTAATACAGGAAAGCATTGACCTAAAGCACTTTGTAAACGATCTTTATAAATTGCTTTATCTTGATTTTTACCTTTTACGGCACCTCTACCACCAAATAAAATACGATTATCAGGCAACAAGCGATAATAATACTTTAAGGTACGAGTATCCATCGTAACTTGATGAGTTTTTAACCCCGTTATTTGTAACTCAAGTTCTGTTAAAGGACGAGTAACCATAATATTACTGAGTATGGGTAAATACCTCTGTGCGATGGCTTGATGAGTTTTTTGGCTGTTATATGCATTAGCGGCACATACAACTTGTTTAGCCAGTACTGTTCCATTAGGGCAGGTAAGTACATGTTTATCATTATTATGTTGCCAATCTAAAACAGGTGTTTGTTCATAAATATTAATACCTTGGTTACGAACCATATCACCATAACCTAGTACTAATTTTAATGGGTTAATACCAAAACCATCATTTAATCTTAAAGCACCGTAGGCTTCATGGTTGATCATATAATCAGATTTAAGCTTATCAGATGAAATAAATTCTGAATTACCACCAATATTTTTAGCTATGAAATCACTTTGCGCTTGTAATGAACCAAGTGCTTTTTTGTTATGGGCTATCTTTAAATATCCATTGGCTTGTTTATCACAATCAATATTATGTGACTCAATTAAACCTTCAACGCGACTGACAGCTTCACTAAATTCATTATAAATGCCTTTCGCTGTATTTAAGTCCCATTTATTAGCCATTTGGCTATAACTTAAACGGCCAGAACCTTTAAGTACAAAACCAGCATTGCGTCCACTGGCACCAAAACCAACTTGGTTTGCTTCTAATACGCAGCAATCAATTTGATATTCAGTAGCTAAATAATATGCGGTTAAAAGGCCAGTAAAGCCACCACCTATTATGGCGACATCAACTTGTTGATTTTGTGACAGTGGCTTTGAAGCCTGAGGGTAAGCAACTGTACTTGCCCAATAACTATTGGGCAAAGGTTGTTCTGCACAGTTTTTTGAAATAAGCGGATCGTATGTCATATTTTTAGTATTTTTTATTTAAATGTTAAAAGCATTTCAGCTGCATCGCAATGGCATTCACTGCCACAAAGAGTGCAAACGTATCCATTTTCTAAACTGTCGGGTAACCAACGATTGGGGTGGGTTTTTACTAATTTTCCACCTGCTTTTGAAAAATATCGAAATGCAGAGTTACCCGGACTTTGCAGCCAAATATGACTTACACCAGCAACTCCACCTTGTTTTTTTACGGCTTTAACTGATTCATTTAATAGTAATCCGCCAATGCCTTTACCACGCGCAGCTTCAGCAACAGTATTACATTTAAAATAACAAACTTTTTTAATAGGTACTTGCCATAATTCACAACTGCACCATCGATCTACTGTCCAGTTTAATGGCGCGAAAGTGAGTCTAAAACCTAATAGTTGGTTATTTTCAATGCCAACAAAGCTCGCATTAATATTATCTTTAATACTTTTTTGATGGATCAATTTAATTGATTCAAGATCTAAGTAATTATCGCCATGAACTAAATTACCCAATGCAATAACTGCGTCATAATGTTCAGGCGTTAACTCTTTTATATCCATGTTTAAATACCTCTTTACAATCTTGGGTCGTTCTTCTGCGTGCTTGCACGACTTTGATGTATTCTCCAAAATTGCATTAATGCTGGGTAAACTGATAAGTCAGTTAATTCTCTAAATTGGATCCAGTCTAATAAACAGTATAGGCTGATTTCAGGATAATCAAAGGAGTTGAACTCTTTATTCATTACTTGTTGATTCAGTACTGAAAGTACTTCAGTGATACGTTCGTTTTGTAAATTAAAAAATAAACTGTCTTGTTTAGTATCTAAATCAGAGCGTTGACAGATAAGCATTTCAACTAATGAATCATTACATGAATTGATCAGGGTTAGTTGATTTTCTTGATGCCAATTTAATGGTGCCAATTCAAATGTATGTTTTAAATAACGGTGAATGATATTTGAATCAAAAATCACTTGTTCGCCATCTTTTAACATCGGAATTTTACGAGTTGGATTTAACTCAATTAGTGTTGCTCGGTCTTTTTCATCAAAAATATTTAAATTAATAAACTCATATTGTATTTCCAGTTCATGACACAAAACACGAATACGACGAACATAAGGGGAGCTAGTTGAACCAAATAATAGCATGGGAATTCCTTTTAAAACAAACCTGCTTATCAGATTTATTGAGGCCACAGCGTGGCTTATAACAATTGTAATTAATTCACTTTCTACTGAGTGGGAGAACAACTACTATTAATTTATTTTTAAAAGATTTCGCATCACTGACTAAAGTAGGATGCGAAAAATCGGTATTGGCATTATTCGCTACGGCTGGTAACTTCTAATAAATGATAACCAAACTGCGTTTGTACCGGACCTTGAACTGTATTTACAGGTGCAGAAAAAACAACTTTATCGAACTCAGGAACCATCATACCAGGGCCAAACTCACCTAAATCCCCCCCTTCAGATCCTGAAGGACAGTTTGAATGTTGCTTTGCAACGTCCGCAAAATTAGCACCCGTTTCAATTTGCGCTTTTAGTTCATTACACTTTACTTCATCGTCTACTAAAATGTGTCTTGCAGTTGCTAGAGCCATATTTTTTCCTTTATTCTACTGAGGGTATAAATTAAAAATAAGTGTAAGGCAAAAAAATAAAAAAGGCGAGTAAATGGAGCACACTTACATAGTTTAAAGAGAATAACCAGTTAAAATATTTTTGTTTACTCCAACTGAATCCTGCATCTTGAAGTAGTTTGGCTATATTAGGTCTTATCCTTCAAATGGTGCCACACCGATACCTTTCATGCTGTAACCTACTTCGGCTATTTCACCACTCCAACCTTTAGTTGAAAGTACTCCCGTTACAACTATTGCATCGTATAAACTATCGATTGGCACCCCATCTTTTATGATCACATGCACAATTTGGTTTGGTGGTGGTGGTGGCACATGAAGACATGCGCCAAAATAGGGGACTAATAAAAACTCAGTGATGAGTTCATCGTCACCCTCAAGTGGCACTACAAATCCAGGAATACTGACAGTTTTACCATTGAGTTCATTCACTACAGGCGCATCTAAATTTGGCTGTACCCAGTTAGCTTGTGCATTTTCGTTATGACTAGCAGTCGCTTGTTGTTCTAATGGCACATGCCCTTTAGGAATAAGCTCATCCCAAAATAATTCTTTTGATGGTGCAGCGTGATTTGAAAATGACGTAACTGCCATTAAACCTGCGACTATAATTGCTTTTAAATTTTGCATTTTTCTCTCTTGTTAAACTCTAATGCTCATGCCATCGCTGAGTGAGTATTTATAAGCGCGCCAAGCGGGAATTAAGCCCACTAATAATCCTGATAATAATACGCCCGCTATTAATAACATTTCATGTTGTGTTAACCAAGTAAATGATAGTTGTAAACCTGATGTTTCTTGTAATTGCGTGGCTGTCGTTAATTGCACAGCATATAATAATCCTATACCTATAATACAACCTGTTGCGGTCAGTAGTACAGACTCACTGACTAATAACATGCCTATTTGCCATGGCCTAGCACCTAGAGAGCGCAAAATAGCGAGCTCTCGGCGGCGTTGATTTAAACTCGTTAATAAGCTAGTCAACATGCCTAATAAACCTGAGACAACCACAAAGCCAGAAATAACTAACAATACTTGCTCAACCATAGAGAGCATTTCCCATAATTGGCGTAGTGTAAGCCCAGGAATAATCGCCAATAATGCCTCGTTGTTTGTTAATTTTTCATCTGTATTAATGCTACGTTGTAAGGTTAATACGCCAATGCGTGATTTTAAACCTAACAAAAATGCGGTGATCTGTTTAGGCTCACCGATTAAATCTATGTCATGGTTATGATGTTCGTGATCGTGTTCATGTTCGTGAACCTGAGCATGAGCGCCTGAGTCATGCATTTTATCTATTGCTATTAGCGGTAAATGTAATGTTTTATCAAGTGGCGTGCCAGTCGGCTTTAAAATACCTACAACAGTAAAAGGGTGTTCATCATGGTGATGAAAGCTGGTATTGCCAGCGCCATGAGAAACCACGACTTCATCGTTAAGCTTATAACCAAGCTTTTTAGCGATTGAAGCACCTAAAACAATATCAAACTGTTTTTTAAAAGCGTGGCCTTGTGCAAAAGCTAACGGCTGCTTTTTAGCAAATTTGTAGTGTTTAAAATAATCAGGGGTGGTACCAAGTACTGGAAATCCCTTATGAGAATCTCCTAACGATAGCGGGATCGCCCATTTTACTGTGCTATGTTTTTTGATATTTTCATAACTTTGCCAACTTACATTGTGTGTTGCATGGCCAATTCTAAAAACTGAATACAGCAATAAGTTAATTGAACCAGTACGTGCGCCCACAATTAAATCTGTGCCTGATATGGTATTAGCAAAACTCGCTTTAGCTTGAGTACGAATACGTTCTACACCCAATAATAACATCACACTTACGGCTATAGTTAATAAGGTAAGTAATACAGTTGATTTGCGATTAAGTAGGCTTTTTTTCGCCAGAGTAAACATATTCATGAATTGGCCTCATTAAGCGTTTTTAAACATACATAGCGCTCAAATAAAGGCTTTAATGTTTCATCATGGCTTACAAATAACAAGGTTGTGCCAGCACTTTTACATTCTTTAAACAGCAATTTTATAAAGGCTTCACGACTTGCTTGGTCAAGCGCAGAAGTAGGCTCGTCAGCAATTAATAACTCTGGACTACCTATTAAAGCACGGGCACTAGCCACTCTTTGCTGCTGTCCTATGCTTAAATTTAAAATGTTTTGGCAAAATAACTGTTCAGGGATCTCTAAATGATTTAATAAGCGTTTAGCTTCTTCAATTACCGTTTTGCTTTTTTGTAATGCTTTAACTTTTCGTTTTTTAGAAAACTCGCACGCTAAGGTCACGTTTTCAATTACAGATAAATAAGGTAATAGGTTAAACATTTGAAAAATATATCCGATATGCTCAGATCTAAATTTATCTCTTTTACCTGCTGATAATTCACTTAAATTCGTATTTAAAATTTCAATTGTACCACTACTTGGTTGATTAATGCCCGCAAGTAAAGACAGTAAAGTTGATTTACCTGAGCCACTGGGGCCTTGTAAAAAAATGCTTTCGCCTGTTTTTATTTCAAGTGCATTTATTTTTAAAATGGCTTTTTGTTTTGGCCAGCTAAAACTGAGCTCTTTAATTGAAATCATGATTTTAAAATTCAAAAATTGCAGTAAATTTAAGTTATACAAGCATATTAAATATTTGGTATAAAAAATAGCTTTTCGAGATTAAACAAGCATTAAGTAAGTTGAGCTAAATTTGTTCTACGTTAGGTATGCGTAATACATAGCTTACAGGCGCTATGTATGAGAAAATACGCGGCTTAGTGATGCTATTTAAAATCAGCAAAGTGATTGTGATAGTAATACAAAAGTAATTTTTCAGCTTCAAGGTAAAAAATGAAACAGTTTGACGTAGTAATTATTGGTGCAGGTGCAGCCGGTTTAATGGCAGCAGCGACAGCAGGTTATAAAGGCCGCAGTGTTGCTTTATTAGATATGGGTAAAAAACCTGGCCGTAAAATTTTAATTAGCGGCGGTGGACGTTGTAATTTTACCAATGAAAATGCTAGCCCTGAAAATTACTTATGTCAAAATCCACATTTTGTGAAATCAGCTTTAAGCCGTTATACACAACATGACTTTATTGAGCTGGTGGACCGTCACGGCCTTAAATACCATCATAAAACATTAGGTCAGTTATTCTGTGATAATAGTGCGTCAGATATCGTAGATATCTTAATGACTGAATGTGAATGGGCAGGTGTATCGCACTTTTTACGAAACGAAGTCACAGCAGTTGAAAAAACTGAATCAGGTTATATTGTTGCAACCAGTGAAGACAACTTTGCATGTAATTCACTTATTGTTGCTTCAGGTGGTTTAACTATGCCTAAACTGGGTGCGTCGCCAATTGGCTATAAAATTGCTGAGCAGTTTGGTTTAAATGTATTACCAACAACAGCGGCATTAGTACCATTTACCTTGCATGATCACGATAAGCAAAGGTTTGATGGCTTATCGGGCATTAGTATTGATACACAAGTGACCAGTGAAGATGGCACTCAGTTTCGTGAAAATATTTTATTTACTCATCGCGGTTTATCTGGCCCTGCAATTTTACAAATTTCATCTTTTTGGCAAGCAGGTCAAGCAATAACAATAAACTTATTGCCTAACACCCCAATAACACAATTACTTGAAAACTGGCGTGAACAACATAGCCAAAAATCACTTAAAAATATGTTAGTGACCATATTGCCTAAGCGCTTTATTGAAGCCATGATTACTCAAGGAGATATTTTAGATAAAACCATTAAACAGCTTGAACATGGTGAAATAAAGGCATTAAGTGATTATATTCACAATTGGCAAATTAAGCCAAATGGTACCGAAGGCTATCGCACCGCAGAAGTCACTTTAGGTGGCGTTGATACCAATGAATTATCGTCTAAAACATTTGAAGCTAAAAAATCGCCTGGTCTATACTTTATTGGCGAAGTAATAGACGTAACAGGTTGGTTAGGGGGCTATAATTTTCAGTTTGCGTGGAGCTCAGGTGTGGCCTGTGGTGGTGCGGTTTAGTTGTATTCTGGTATTAAAAAATGAGACATTCTAATAGAAAAAGAGACAATCTATTATAAATTGAGATAGTTGAATAGTTTGTCTCATTTAGAATTTCTTTAATAACTCCAATCCTCATATGCCAGAGGCAGGCTATTAAGCAAGTCTCTGCGTTCTCTCCAATTTGGCATGTGTTTATCCATTAATGAACGAAAACGTTGGTTATGATGACGCTCTAGTAGATGAATTAACTCGTGGACGAGAATGTACTCCATGCATTCAAACGGCTTTTTAGCGAGTTCAAGGTTAAGCCAAATGCGCTTTGCTTGAATATTGCAGCTTCCCCACTTGGTTTTCATTTTTTTAGTGTTGAGTGAGTTAGCTTCAATCCCTAGTTTCTTTTGCCATAGAGGTAGCAGCTTTTCTAGTGAACGCTGCATTTCATCGCGGTAAAATCGGTTAAGTAATTTGAGTTTACTCTCTATTGAAGTAGTTTCAGCTACAGCTAGCTCTAATTTACCATTTCCTTTTGCTTGAACAGAATACTTACCTTGCGCATCAGTCACCTTTAAGCGGTATTTACGACCCCATAAGTAATGACATTCACCATTAACCATTTCACGAATAGATTGGCGTTCTTGCCCAGCAAAATCTGCTTGCTGTTTTTTAATCCAAGCAAGCTTATTAACAACGGCAAGTCGTATAGCTTGCTCACTTGTTTTGGTAGGCACGGATAACCTAACTCTGCCGTTTGGCGGTAACACGCTAAGGTGGATATTTTTAATATCTCTTCGGTTGATTTCTACATCAACCTCACCAATTCGAGCGATATCATTATCAGCTTTAGGCACTAATGATATTCCTTTTGCGCTTTAACCAAATCCATCACCTCAACAATATCCACTTTATAACTAGCGGTTTCTTGTCTTATGGCATTGGCTATTTCACGTTCTTTAAACCTATCACCAAGCCACTCAGCTTTTTTAGTGTAACGAACAGCTGTATCAATTTTAGTAGTGAGTACTTCATCGTTACCAAAGTTGTCGTAAATGGCCTGCTTCGCTAATGTATTAACAGTGTCAGGGTAGTTATGCTCCTTATTACCAGTAGGATTAACAACTTTTTTGGCTAAGGCTTTAATCTGCTCTAGGTATTCTTGATAGCTTATTGCTTGCTCTCTGCGCTGCTTAATAATTTCATCAAGCAATGTAGCCATACTGTCGAAGTATTTAGGGTTGACTGGGTTTTCATCAACAATTGTTTTCCTAACATTGTTTTCAATGGCTTCTGCCATTGCATCTTCATCTTCCCTCAGGCTTTCAGGTAATGATTCCAGTCCTTTACCATTGTTGTTTACCACTAAATCAATTAAACCAAGCTCTTCGAAATCCATTAGCAATTCACTATCATCAGCACGAATATACATATCAAGTAAATGACGCATTGCAGGTTCAAAACGCTTCATCTCAAGCAAGTCACCACTTGCAAGTTTTACCTCATCTCTTACTTTTTCAAAATAAGACACTTCTTTTTTAATTTTTTCTGACTCAGGTAGCGTATAACCTGCTTGTTCCATCTCATTTGCAACGTTGGTGTATGCGCGAATAAGTTTGGCAACTGTTTGGTAAAGGGTTAAACGTAATGCTTCTTTTCATTTCGTTCATTTTCATCTTCAGGCTCTACACCTGACTCACCACAAAAGTAATGGATGAAATCTTTAGTATCTCTAGGTGCTTTTACTGGCTCACATAAAGCCCTAACAGCTTCCAAAGCATTGTCCAAATCAGCTTTGGATTCTTTTAGTCGGTCTTTTAATAAATCAGCAACATCTTCTGCGTCATAACCATCAAAAGCTTCTGCTGTGAAATCTTTGATAGCTTTATCTAACGAACGGAATAAATCTTTGTAATCTACGATGTAGCCATAATCTTTATCTTCACCATCAAGCCTGTTAACACGGCAGATTGCTTGGAAAAGGTTATGGTCTGCCATCTTTTTATCAATATATAAGTAGGTGGCAGAAGGTGCATCGAAGCCTGTGAGTAGCTTATGAACCACAATTAACAGTCGCATTTGTCCTGGTTCATCGATGAATCGTTTTTTAACTGTTTTCTCAAATTCTTCAACACGTTTAGCGGCTTCGTCTTCAGTTTGCTCAACAATGTCATTAACTTAA
>NZ_NQMR01000202.1 GCF_002276045.1 Pseudoalteromonas sp. NBT06-2
CATAGAAATTAATTTCACCTAAACTGCTGATTTAATTAGCACTTTGTGGAATTGTTATTTGATCTATGGTAACAATAACGCCGCCTTGTGTTTGCTTTAAACTCCGTGTAAAAGTTTGTGCGATAAAACGAAGCACTTCTTGTGCATTTTCTAAATTTTTACTTGATAAGATCAAACTCTTTATTGATGAGTACGCAAGTGATATTCCCATAATTAAAATGCATCCAACCAATAAAGCGATCATCAGCTCAACTAGGGTATAACCCGATTCTTTTTTAATATTACACATTACAATTTACCGGTAATTGAGGAAATGCAGCATTTATCGCTATTTGACTATCCAGATAATTATTTTGATCATCCATGATTTTATCTTCCTCAATAATTCTTTCATCACTCCCATTTACTGTAATAGTAAAATTATTTGTAAAATTACCCTCCTCCACGCCTTCAAATGCAAGGCCATAAGCCTCAAATTCTGGCTGTAAGTTTGAAATATAAGCTTCATCAAATGCTAAATTACCGTTTTGTAATACGCAGATATCTCCCCATATTCTTTCAATTGCATTATTTGCTTGGATCAAAGACACCGTATAATTAAAGCTATTCGTTGCATACTGTAAAGACTTTAATTGCCCTGAAGCTAAACCCAACAATGCAACACTTGTAATTATTAATGCAATTAAAACTTCAATTAAAGTAAACCCTTTACTCTGTGAATTTACAGTATTCATAAATAACTCGATTTTTTTTCAGTTAAACTTTGCCCACTAACATAAATAGATAAACGGTAATCTACTGTAGTATTATCATTATCTGTAATATCAAATTCACGTCCTTCTATAATTGAACCGGTGTCAGAAATAGTCATATCAGCCAAGCCTATTGCACTAATCGAACTATGTGTTGGCTTATATTCTAATAATATTTCCTCATTCTCAGCACCTACATTTACTTTAACCAACCACTTATTATGAGACATAGCCAAAGTGACTTCTCGTTCACGTTTTACAGCTTCACTTCGTGCAAATTTATATATGCTATGTAATTGATTAACATTTAATACCAATCTATCCTGTTTTATTTGTAGAGCAAAAGAAGGAATAGCCACAGCTGCTAATATGCCAACGATGCTAATAACAACAAGTAACTCAATAAGTGAAAAACCTTTAAACTGATTCATCGCTAATTCCAGCATTCATTAAGTATTGCAGTTGTCAACCCTTGATGATTTATGCTCATAGCACCACATTTATCATTAGATTGAGAACTATTAGCATTAGGGGTAGCTGTTAATATGAAAGTTTTAGAGTCGTTTGCATTATTTATTGTAGCTGCTGCTGAAGGGGCATAGTTAAAACTATAGTAATCTGTTGCTACAATATTATTTTCATCGGGATAGAAGCCTAAACGCGTATATCTTCGTTCTAAATTCGCAACTTGTTGCAGCATCAACTGTTGGATATCGGCTCGACGGCCATCTTGTACATATTGACTATAAGCAGGTAACGCAACAGAATATAAAATGCCCATAATAGCGACAACTACCATCATCTCTATTAGTGTGAAACCTTTACTATTCGCTTTCATGCAATTACCTCCTGTATATTTATCAATCAAGCAGACAAGTAGAATACAATGACAACGATGTCATCACAATTAAATGTACTAATTCAACAAAAACTTATAGCTATATAATATGCTTTAATAATAGGTACGAAACTATACGTGACAAATATAGGGACTGGACAATAGATTAATTCAGGAAATAAAAAGCTGTGTAAAAACACAGCTTTTAAGAGTTATAAACTCACCAAAGTGAGCTAATAATTAAGCTTCAGCAATAACAACAACTTTAATAGTTGCAGTAACGTCTGAGTGTACTTGAATTGCAACGTCAAACTCACCTAACTCACGGATAGTACCTAGAGGAAGACGAACTTCAGACTTAGCAACTTGCACACCAACAGCAGAGATAGCATCAGCGATATCACGAGTACCGATTGAACCGAATAACTTACCTTCATCACCAGCTTTAGATACTAAAGTAACTTCAGCTAGTGCGGCAAGAGTTTCAGCGCGCGCTTCTGCAGCTGCATGTTGTTCAGCAATTTTAGCTTGTAATTCTGCACGACGTGCATCAAAAGTTTCAATGTTTGCTTTAGTTGCAGGAACAGCTTTACCTTGTGGGAAAAGGAAGTTACGAGCATAGCCCGATTTAACTGCAACTTGATCGCCTAGAGTACCTAGGTTAGCGATCTTGTCTAATAAAATAATTTGCATTTATCCACACCTTAAAAATGTTGATCCGCTGCTTACTTATGTAAGTCAGTGTATGGAAGAAGGGCTAAGTAACGAGCGCGCTTAATAGCGGTAGCTAGTTGACGCTGATATTTTGCGCTAGTACCAGTAATACGACTTGGTACAATTTTGCCACTTTCTGTAACATAGTTTCTAAGAGTAGCTAGATCTTTATAATCTATTTGTTGTACGCCTTCCGCTTTAAAGCGGCAAAACTTACGACGTCTGAAATAACGTGCCATGAGATAAATCTCCTAAACTAATTCTGTTTATTTGTTGAGCATGTAGAACTAATTGACTTAGTCCATTGCGACCTTCATGGCGATTTAAAAATCCCGTGATAGCCAAGCCCTGCCCAACTTCTAAATTTTGAGTATGTTCAATAATTGAATGACCACTGGCAACAACTTGAATACGAACATAACTATTACGGTTAAATCCAGCTTCAACTTGCTGCGACTTGTGTTCCAACACTAATATACAATGCGGAATACCAGCCGGGCTTTTGCTAAACTTTGGCGTTTTACATAAAATACCAGATATATTCAGCTCATTCATATAGATACATTACTCAACAACGATTAAGCTGCTGCTACTGGAGCTGCTGCTTCTTTTTTCTCTTCTCTTGCAAGCGGAGATGCTTCAGTTACTGCGTTTTTAGTACGGATAACTAAGTTACGTATAACTGCATCGTTGTAACGGAAAGTAGTTTCAAGCTCGCTTACTACTTCAGATGTTGTTTCAACATTCATTAGAACATAGTGTGCTTTATGAAGTTTGTTAATTGGGTAAGCCAGTTGACGACGACCCCAATCTTCTAGACGGTGGATAGTACCGCCAGCTTCAGTGATTGAACCTGTGTAACGTTCGATCATACCTGAAACTTGTTCACTTTGATCTGGATGAACCATGAATACGATTTCATAATGACGCATGGGTATTCCTTACGGTTAATTAGCCTTTTATCGTTCGACCGGTCGATTTAAGGCAAGGAACTAATATTAAGTTGGTCGAAAGAGCGCGTATTTTACACAGATCATGGTTATGAAGCAAATATTCATTTTTTCAAAGACTGAACATAATTATACTACGGTGCAGCAGTCTGATCCGTACCACCAGTAAAGTAATATTGATAGTTACCTATAGAATTAAGAGCTAACAAACAGTTAAAAAGTGCTGAATTTATTAAAAAACAATAAAAGTACAATCAACATAGATATAACAGATACTACTATACCCATGCTGCATCGAAATTTGCAATTTCAGTAAGTCGAAAAGCGTGCCAAATGCGAGACATAAGATGTGTCGTTAAGTCATTCTCAACAAATATCTTATAGCAACGCAGTTGGCCGCTTATCGCCTTACCCTGCGGGAGTTAGGGTAGAAAATGATTACAGCGTTATGATTCATAATCAGGGAATACCATGAATTACAAATATATAAATACTGTTCAAATAAAAATAAGGTTAAGGTAATAATATGAGTAAATATATAGAGTTAACCAATGATAACTTTGATGCTACAACAAATTCAGGCGTGGCATTAGTCGATTTTTGGGCACCTTGGTGTGGTCCTTGTCGAATGATAGCGCCAATCATCGAAGAGTTAGCTGAAGAATTTAAAGATCAAGCTGCCATTTGTAAAATAAATACTGATGAGCAACAAGATCTAGCTTCTAAGTTTGGCATTAGATCTATTCCAACGATACTTTTAATGAAAGATGGAGAAGTTGTTGAAACAATGGTGGGCGCTTCTTCCAAACAGGCATTCACTGATAAAGTTAATGCATTGTTATAGTTGATGATACTTTACTCCCTCCAACAAATAAGAGGGAGTATAAAAAGATAGAAATATTACTCGTTATTTCTAAAAGAATTTATAAAGCTAGTAAAAGGGTTAGTACCAAAATATTTATTGTACGGTTTATTCATTCCGCCATCTCTTATTTAATGCGTTAAAAATAAATTTAGATAATTAGGGGCTGTTGATCTTTCAGGGTTAAATTTTGTTCGAGAAAGATCAACAGCCCTTAATCCAAGCAACTTCATTTTATTTTGCAATCAAAGTTACAAAATCATCATAATTTGGCAAATAAGGTCCTGCAACAAAACCCCTAAACTCTTTTGCTTTGAGTTTAGTTTTAATATTGGTACTGGTTGAGATAAGTGCATCTATTTTATCTTGGTACAAACCAAAGAATACCTCGTTTTAACTTTAAAATGCAGTATAATTTTTTGTGCCCAAATTATTTTTTTAACATATGCCAAGTATTCTGTTTCATGTGTTGTACCAAGAGCAGTACCCACTTTAACATTTTTTAAATCAGAAAAGTCTTTTATACCTGAACTCTTTTTAGATATAACTTGAAATTTAAATACAAAATAAGGATCGGTGAAACCAACGAATTTAGCTTTTTCTAGCGTATCAGAGGTTGAACCTACCATAATGTCTGTTTTACCAGAAATTAAAGAGGGAATTCTATCTTGCCAAGTAAGATATTTGATTTTACACCTAAGGCTTTGGCAAAATCATTACAATAATAAACATCAAAGCCAGCAGGTTTATTGTATTTATCAAAATAACCCATTGGGGGGAAACCTAAAACAACATCACAATTTAAAGTACCTGATTTTATTACATCATCCAGTTTAGCCGCATTCACAAAAGTTGTGAATATTAACGCTAATACAATTAAAATTTTTTTATTTAAACTCATGTTTTTACTCATGTAATTAAAAATAATATTCATATAATAAAATAAAACGTCAAGATAATTTAAAAAGTTTAACATTGCATCATGTAATAGACTTAAATAATATAAAAAACAATAAACATACAACTTTCATTCAATCTATATTGCTGGTATTTATATTAATTAATATAGTGGATTAGCTTAACAGCTACGATGATTAACAACTTATTGATAGGATTTTGAACAACCTAATTTGTAGGTTGATCAAACCATATTTGAGTTTATAAACGCCTTTGTCTTAATACTTCAAACAAACAAATACCCGTTGCTACTGAGACATTTAAGCTTGAAACTGTGCCAACCATAGGGATTTTTACTAATGAATCACAATGTTCACGCGTTAAGCGTCGCATACCTGTGCCTTCAGCACCCATAACAATGGCTATTGGCCCGGTTAATTTAGCATCAAATACATGTGTATCTGTTTCACCAGCAGTGCCAACAACCCAAACGCCTTGTTCTTTAATTTCTCTTAAAGTACGCGCTAAGTTTGTTACTTGAATAAGCGGGATAGTTTCAGCTGCACCACATGCTACTTTACGTGCAATACCGTTTAATCTTGCCGAATTATCTTTTGGCACTATTATGGCATCCGCCCCCGCAGCATCGGCATTACGTAAGCATGCACCTAAGTTATGTGGGTCGGTAATACCATCTAAAATCAAGAGAAATGCATCTCCATTTTTTGCAACTTTATTAGCTAAAATAATATCTAAATCTTTTTCACTATATTTTTTACCCGCTTTTACCTTAGCAATTATGCCTTGATGTTGTTCACCTTTAGATTTTTCATCTAAGGTTTTTCTATGCATATATTGAATAGAGACACCAAACTGTGCTGCATTTTCTAAAACAGGCATTAAGCGTTTATCATCACGGCCTTTAAGTGCGTAAATTTCAATAAAACGCTCAGGTTCAGTATTTAAAATTGCTTCAACTGAATGAAAACCAAAAATTAATTCATTACTCACTTGCTGTTCTCTCCTCTATCCTTATTCACTAGAACGCTCACGTGCATTTTTACCTGGGCGATTTTTCTTTGCTTTAGACTTAGTTTTTGATTTTTTAGCCTGCTTATTGCCAGTTTTTGAATCAGTTTGAGTTGTTTTACGTTTATTAGGTTTACGTTTTTTATGTTTACTAGGTGATTTTTTATGTTCTCTAGTATCTTCTCCCTGTTCACCTGTATTTTGCTCATCACTTTTATGAGATGAAATTTTAGGAATTTCACCAGATTTAAGCTGCTCTCTTACACTTTTTTTAGCCGGTGTATATCTGCGAGGAGATTTAGGTGATGTGGTGCCATTTTGCTTACGGCGACGGGCATATCTATCGATAACAGCATCTTCAGCTAAAATTAAGTTGATCCGTCTTTGTTCTAAGCTAACAGATACGACACTCACTCTTACTTTGTCACCTAAGCGATATACTTTTTTAGAGTTTTCACCAACTAATAGGTGCTTAGCACCATCAAATTGGAAAAAATCATTAGTAAGTGATGTAATGTGAATCAAACCATCGATATATAATTCATCCAAACGGATAAATAAACCAAAGCTAGTGACTGATGAAATCACACCGGTGAATTCATCACCAACATGGTCTTGCATAAATTCACATTTTAGCCAATCAGCAACTTCTCTTGTTGCATCATCAGCACGGCGTTCAGTTTTAGAACACAGCTCACCTAATTGATTTACTTCATCAGGGTTATAAACATATTCACCTGAAGTTTGCTGACCTTGCGCTTTAATCACTCCTTTGATTGCACGATGTACAACTAAATCAGGGTAACGGCGTATCGGTGACGTAAAATGAGCATATGCAGGTAAAGATAAACCAAAATGACCAATATTACCTGACTGATAAACTGCTTGTTTCATTGAACGTAATAACATTACTTGGATCAATTCAACTTCAGGTCTTTGTCTTAGTTTTTCAATGCACTGTGTTATTTCTTTAGGATTTGGCTCCTCAGACAATGGATTTTCAATGCCTAGTTCACCTAAGAATTTTCTAAAATTTGATAATTTTTCAGGATCCGGTTCATCATGAACACGATATAAGGCACTTGCTTCATGCTTTTCAAGTAACCGTGCCGCTGACACATTTGCTAGGATCATGCACTCTTCAATTAACTTATGTGCATCATTACGCTCAATTGTAGTTACAGCTTCAATCTTACGATGAGCATTAAATACAAACTTAGGCTCTACTGTTTCAAACTCAATTGCACCGCGATTTTGACGGGCAGATTTAAGCGAAAAATACATTTTATATAAATTTTTCAAGTGAGGAACAACATTTTGATTAGCTTCAATTTGCTGCTCATCCCCTTTTAATATTGCAGAAACTTGGGTATAAGTCATACGTGCATGTGAATTCATCACAGCTTCATAAAACTTATAACCCGATAAACGACCCGCATCTGAAATAGTCATTTCTGCCACTAAACACAATCGGTCTACTTTAGGGTTTAATGAACATAAGCCATTTGATAATACACGTGGCAACATAGGCACCACTTGTTCAGGAAAATAAACCGAGTTACCACGATTAATTGCTTCTTCATCTAATGCTGAATCTTTAGGCACATAATGAGATACATCAGCAATTGCAACCCACAAACGCCAACCGCCTGATTTTTTAGGTTCACAATAAACGGCATCATCAAAATCACGTGCATCTTCACCATCTATGGTTAATAGTGGTAAATCACGTAAATCAACACGACCTTGCTTTGCTGACTCTTCAACTTCATCAGCTAAAGGTGCAACTTGTGATTCAACCTTTTGAGGCCATACATAAGGAATATCATGGTTACGAAGTGCCACTTCAATTTCCATACCTGGTGCCATATGATCACCAATCACTTCAAGTACTTTTGCCACTGCATCCATACGCAGGCTTGGTCTTTGCGTTATTTCAACTTGCACCATTTGATTATGGCGCGCACCTTTTTCACTACCAGGCAAAATCATAATATTTTGTGTAATACGTGGATCTTCAGGGATCACTAATGCCATACCATGATCAACAAAATAGCGACCAACTATTGCCGCTCTTTGCCCTTCAATAACACGTACTATACGCGCATCACATTTGCCACCTCGGCCTTTAGATGTCGGTTTAGCAAGTACAATATCGCCATGTAAAACAGTTTTCATTTGATGTTTAGGAATAAACCAGTCTTTACCACCGGCTTCTAGTTCCAAAAAGCCAAAGCCATCTCTATGACCTATAACTTTACCTTTAACCAACTCTGATTCATCAATAATGCAATAGCATTTAGATTTATTAAAGAAAATCTGTCCATCGCGCTCCATTGCACGTAAACGACGTTTTAAACCGATTTCACGTTCTTCATCTTGCACTGAAAGTTCATCACACAATTCGTTGAAACGCGCAGGTTTAGTACGGTTTTGCATATGTGCTAAAATAAACTCCCGGCTGGGAACTGGGTTATCGTATTTTTCTTGTTCTCTAGTTAGAAATGGATCCTGTTCAGACATTAATGGACTTTTTGAATTGAATATGTAGTTATTTTAAACCAAAATCGAACAATGAGACAGGAGAAGTTAAGATTAGCGCTATTTAGCGTCAATATTTTGAAAATAAATAACGCTAATATTCATTTTATTGAGTTATAATTGTTTACAAGGCACGCTTTGCACGTTTAATCACACTTGGCGGCATTTTAGTCTCTAACTGACTTAACAAGGCTGTAATTTTTTTATATACTTTTTTATCTGCTGTCACCGAGTTAAATAACCAGCGATACGCATTTTCATAATCTCTAGGACTGCCAACACCTCCATTAAATATTGTTACCAACCGCATTTGCGCATTTAAATTACCTAATGAAGCAGCTTCACGTAAATATATAACTGCTTGGTCTAAATCTCTTTGAACAAATTTAGCTAAATGATAATAACGACCCATTTGTTCTAAAGCCTCAGGCAAACCTTGCTCTGCTGCCAAACGCATATAATAAATGCCTTGCTCAATATCACGATCAATACACACTGCATAAGCTAACATATCACCAAATAAAAACTGATATGCCGGAATGTTCATTTTTATAGCACGTGCTTCAATATCTTGAACAAGCTGACAATTATCTAATTTAACTCGAGTTAAATGACTATTTGTCTTAATTAAATCTAATAGCTCATCTTGAGAATATATTTGCACTGCTTCAAGAGGCGCTGCAGCTTTAACTAACAGTGGGACAATACATAAAAATAAATAAACAGATAATTGTTTCATCATAGTGCTGTTTCGAATCTCAATTGAAGCCACTTGGTGGCATTCTTTTATGGTTAATAATTATTAAGCATTTTATAGCTGTCAAAAATGATATGATAACCTTAGTTCGGGTTAAGTAATTTTCTTGAAAGTTTAAATTACCTACTACAGTATAAAATTATTCAATTTTTATGCCAAATACGGCAAACACATCTTATATACCCGTGCAACTTGAGAATGCAGGTTTCAGTGCTTGGGTATATATAGATTAGCATAAACCGATGACCCACTAAAAAACAGACATAAAAAAAGCCACTATAAGGTCAACACTGATCAGTTAAGAAAAC
>NZ_NQMR01000203.1 GCF_002276045.1 Pseudoalteromonas sp. NBT06-2
CAAAGTGATAAGCAGTTTACTGCTTTTGTTAAAGGTGCCAATCAAGATGGTAATACCTTGTTAATTGATGGCTTGCCGATAAATCAAACGTTAATGCTTGCGGGTGAGCGTTTTCAATTGGGGGATGGTAACACTGCTGAACTAAAGGTATTAACACAAGATTTAGTCTCAAACTCGTTAGGCCAAGCCAATATTGTATTTGAGTCACCGATACGTGTAATACCTGCAGATAATACCCCGCTTTATTTCAATCAACCTAAAGGTGTTTTTAGATTAGCTGATAATAAGCAAGGCATTGCCAGTGCCCAGTATAAGAATGGCATTGTTACTAGTTGGCGTATTAAAGGCAGGGAGGCTTTTTAAGTGGAGTCGATTAAAGCAGCATTAATTGATGATTTAAAATCCCATGGTCGTGTACGGTTTTTTGTGCGTTTAGGTTTTAAAACCGCAGACCTGTACTTACATACAGGGGTTGGTCAGCGAATGTTTTTAGGTCAAACCTGGCATGGCTTGGGGATGCTTGGCAAGGTCAGTGAAATACCTGCAGGTGAAAACAACAATACGCATCGCATTCGTTTAACACTCAATACCACTGATACTGCGGTACTTGCTGAAATGGCACAAAATGACCCGATTGGTCGAGCGTGTGATATTTATTTAGTGACATTAGATGAACAATATCGCGTGAGTAATAGCCAGGTATTAGAAAGTGGTTATATTGTATCGAGTGAAGTAGAACGCGGAGATATCTCACAAATCGCCTTATCTGTGGCAGGTGAAAGTGAACGTTGGAAACAAGCACGTTTAAACC
>NZ_NQMR01000204.1 GCF_002276045.1 Pseudoalteromonas sp. NBT06-2
TGGTGCCCTATCACAGATAGCCTTAGCGATTGCCGGTGAAAGTGAACGTTGGAAACAAGCACGTTTAAACCAACGTTGGAATCACGCAACACAAAGCGCCCTATTCCCAAGTGATAAGTTTTTTAGCGAGCAAGCATCAACAAGCCAAAATCTACATGATACCCAACCGGGTAATTATATTGGTAAACCCTGGGAGCGACGCTATGAACGCTAAATTAAATGCCTTTTTAGCTGAGCGTGAAAATATGCCTTTTGAGTGGGGTGAGCATGATTGTTGTTTATTTGTCTGTGATTGGGTTTTGTGTGCTTCAGGTAAAGACTTAGGTTCGAGTTTTAGGGGGAAATATCGCACCAAAAAAGGGGCATTTAAACAGCTGTTTAAACACGGTTTAAATGATGTTGAAAGTATCTTTAAAGCCAGTTTAAACACCCCTATTAATCCCCTTTATGCCAAACGTGGTGATATTGCTTTGGTTGAGCATCATGATGAATTGGTTGGCGGTATTATTTATATCAATCAAGTGATGTGCGTGGGTGAAACGGGTTTAGTGACGTTGCCTTTTGAGACTGTTGAATGTGTTTATTCATTAAGTGCTTTTATAAAAGCAAAACAACACAAAGCACAATGGGTGAGCAAAGCAGATGAGTAA
This sequence comes from Pseudoalteromonas sp. NBT06-2, assembly GCF_002276045.1. Lineage (GTDB taxonomy): Bacteria > Pseudomonadota > Gammaproteobacteria > Enterobacterales > Alteromonadaceae > Pseudoalteromonas. The sequence continues at coordinate 651 of NZ_NQMR01000204.1, forward strand.
AATTGTTGATTTAGTGGTAGATACGGGCGGAGATTTATTTGGCCTTGGTCGCTCTATATTTGATAATACGCTTGGGGCTTTGTGGGATAGTTTGACTCCCGATGACCTTGAGGTTGATAATGCGACGCTCAATAAAGGGTTACAAAAAGGCATTGACCAACCCAGACGTATTACGTTTGGCCGTGACCGTGTTGGTGGTGTGATTGCGCACCAAGCAGAAGTTGAACGTGATAAAAAGAAATGGGTTCAGTTAGTTGTGCTGATTAATGGCGCTGCAATTGATAGCTTAGAAGCGATTTATATTGCGAATAAGCAACTGAGTCATTATCCCAGTGACAGTTACAATTATTCATTAAGTGATGGCAGACATAACACTGCCAATGCAATGGCTGTCAGTAAAATGGCTGGTTGGACAACTGCGCACATTGGTTTTAACCAGGCACATGTGTTTTTGGAACTTGAAAATAACCGTGAAGTATTCCCTGATGGTATCAGTGATTGTGAGTTTTTAATTCGTGGTGCCCGTGTTTGGGACCCCAGAGACAGTGCACAACTTGCTGATGATGAAACAACCTGGTTGTGGAGTCAAAACGCGGTATTAAACACCCTGCACTATGTCAGGTTCTTTGGTGCACATGACGTGCCTTTTAGTCGGCTACCGATAAACTGGTGGATAGCGGCAGCGAATGTTGCCGATGAAGATGTTGAATTTACTGATAAAAACGATGTTGTTGCAACTGAAAAACGCTACACCGTAAATGGCACGTTTCAATTTACCTCCAATCCGTTAGCGGTTTTAAATCAGTTAGAGCAAAGCTTTGCGGGTAAAGTATTTAGACAAATGGGCCAATGGTATATCAGAGTCGGCGCCTGGTATGGTCAACCCACTTTTACGATTAATCAAAAAGATGTACACGGTAATGTTAAAATAAAATGGCATGCTGATTTACGTGACAGAGCTAATATTGTCAGAGCAACCTTTGTTGACCCAAATCAAAACTATGAACGTACCGATGCCCCGCCTGTGATATCTCACCAATATCAGTTAGATGATAATCAACCACTTGAAAAATCAATCACGTTACCATTTGTACGCAGCAGTACGACGGCACAGCGTCTGGCTTTAATCACGCTTGAACAATCACGTTTAGGACGTATTGAAATTCCTTTGAAACATGCTGGTTTAGCTGCTGCAGTAGGACGCACCATTTATGTCAACTTAACTCACGAAGCCATTAATAATAAGATTTACCGGGTGGTTGAGCGTCGCTTTAGAATCGATGGCGGCGTAACGATTATCGCAGTTGAAGATGGTACTAACCTATGGGCTGATGACTTAGTACCAGGTGAGCAAGATTTAACACCCAATAGCGATTATGTGACGGGTCCGCCACAGGCTATTTTTGATGCGCGGGTAGAAATTAACGGCGATGGCATTGGTGTTTTAAAGTGGCAGCACCCTACTCCCTTGGCTGTCGAAAACTATCTTATTGAGCTATCACATTATGGTCAAAGCAGCTCAGTATCATCACAGCAAGTTACCTTTACGCAATCTAATATTCCCTCTCTAAATCTGGGTATTTACACAGCCAAAATTAGAGCCGTTAATATATTTGGTCAGCACTCCCCGTCTGTATCTGTTCAGTTTGTTATCAAAAACCCAACTGTACCATTTATTCATGTTAATGCTGATTTTAATCAAATCACCTTAACAGCATCACTGGCCGATGCGGGAATTGGCACTCAATTCGAGTGGGAGTATTTAGGCTCTCTGGGAGTGCCAGCTTCAGGTAACTTAGTAAAAACGCAAATTTATAATCAAATTGGTCTAGAACCTGAAACTGAGTATTCATTTAGATGCCGCTCTGTTAATCATTTAGGTAATTCTGACTGGGAAAATGTCACAGCAAAAACAAAAAAAGCCGACTTACTAGAATATATTTCTGACATTCCCATTTCAAAGTTTGATAGTGAAGTTAATGATTTATTAGACCAGGTTAAAAATATTCAAGGTGAAGACACGCTGCCTGTTGTTATTGATAATATTTTCAATGATATTGACGGCTTAAAAAACCTAGAATCTTCAATTTTTGACGATTATAAACAAATTGCAATTGATGCAATTTATCAAAGCACAGAATCCGCATTGCGTGATGTTGATGTCGTTGATTATACAAATCAGTTATCGAGTTGGAAGTTAGAAATAGATAACGAACTGGCAGCGCTGATTTTACAAGCCGGTGCAATTTCACCTGGCGAATGGACCAATTATAAATCTAAAGTAGATGCGCTTGAGGGGACGTTTACTGCCGTTGCATCTAAACAAACTGAAATTGATGGTATTACCAAAAACAATACTACGACGATTAGTCAGGTAAATAATCGCCTCACGTTCTTAGAAGAACAAACAGAAATAGGAGACTTTGCAGCAAGAATAAATAGCTTAAAACTAGAATTAGATGGCAATACTAATAGTATAAATCAGCAAGCAACGTCCATTATGCTGAACGATTTAGACCAAGTAAATCAAATTTTAGAGGGCGGTTTAACAGATGCGAATTTAGCTGAGTTAGACATAGACATTAGCTTTGCTAAAAAATCATTAACAGCACTGACTGATGAAACCCAAGCAGTGGCTCAAAGTAATGAGAAATTATATGCACAGTTTGACGAGTCACAAGCAGGCTTAAAACATACTAATTCAGTATTAACTAATGCCATAAAATCACAAGCACAAACTAAAACTGAACTGGCATCAAAAATACAGGATGAAACCAGTAAACGTGAAGCTGCCATTTTACGTGTTGATAAAACTTTAGTTGACGATAAAACAGCCACAGCCATTGCATTAAGCTTAGTACAATCAACAATAGAAGATGAAGTCAGCCTTAGAACATCTGAAATATTACGTGTTGATAAAAGCTTTGTAGACGAGCAAACAGCGACAGCCACAGCAATTTCTACTGTCACTGCGCAAATCGCAGATGAAGCAAGTGTTAGAACGTCTGAAATTTCACGGGTTGATTTAAGCGTTGTCGATGCTAATAGTAGTCGTGCAACGGCTATCAGCGGTGTCACAACACAAATAGAAACAGAACAAAGTACCCGCACATCTGAAATTAATCGGGTAGATGAAAGTATAAGCGATGCTAACAGCACTCGGGCTACTGCTATCAATGGCGTTACCGCACAAATCACAGCAGAGGGAAATGCGAGGCAATCTGAAGTCACCCGACTTGACCAAAGCATAGCGCATGAATCTTGGGTGACTTCAACTGCGATATCCAATGTCACAGCAAAAATTGAGAATGAATCAAGTAGTCGCAGAGCGGATATATCACGTGTAGAGCAAAGCGTGGTTGATGAAGCAAGCACCCGCGCAATATCTGATTCAAGTATACAAGCAAGTGTAAACAGTGAAGCAGGTGCCCGTTCTGCAGCAATCAATACAGTTAACCAAGCCATTGTAGATGAAGCAAACAACCGTTCTCAAGCTATCAGTAGTTTAAGCGCGCAAGTATCGTCAAATGATGGTGATATTTCATACGCTCATTTAATACTAAACTCACAGCAAAACGAAATAAACGGCTTGCAAAGTCAAGTGTTTTTAGGGACAGATTACAATGGCCGAGTATCAGGTATTTATATCAATGGTTCATCGTCACAATCGAAAATAGAAATGGCAGCAAGCCAAGTCAGTTTTGTTGACGATTATGGCAATGCGGTCATTGATTGGGATTTATCGGTTAAAAAATACATGTTCAATGGTGGCTTAACTGCAGGTATCTCTATTAGTTCGCCGGTTATTCGTGGAGCTGATATTGAAACCGTGCGATTAATTGCATCAGGTACCATCTACGATGCCATTAACGCCTCTAACAACTCTAGCAAGGCACCCGCTATCACAGCGATTAATTTTGGTTCAAGCAGGGCCATCGCTGCCAATTCACAACAAGGTATAGGCATTACTGGCTGGGGTAAAACAAGAGGCATTGAAGGCGGTGTATCTTCTGGTGGGTATAGTTTTTATGCCATAGGCTCAGGCTCACATACCAACTATGGACCATTTACCGGTGCACATGATGGTTTAGTTGATATCAATCACAGTCAAATACAACAAGGTGACATTGTATGTGATGTGTCAGTGATAGCTACAAATGGTATTTCAGATGCCATTTGTAAAATGACCTTATCATCACAGGTTAATCAAAAATCAGCCCGTGGTGTATTAGTGCAACGTAGCCCTTTAGATACCAGCGATATGCCTGCCGCATTAGGTGACGAACCCGAAACAGCCGCTTTAGCACTGATTTATGATCACATCATATTTAATGCATTAGGCGAAGGTGTGATCAACGTATGTGGTGAAAATGGTGATATTAAAGTCGGTGACTTGATCACCACAAGCAATACACCAGGTAAAGGCATGCGCCAAGCAGATCAAGACAACATCAAACCTTTTACTGTTGCCCAAGCGCGACAAAACATCACATTTTCATCAGCAAACGAAATCAAACAAATTGCCTGCATTTACAAATGCGGTTAATTGGAGAAACAACATGGCACTAACATTAAATATCGCAGCCGATAACGGCTTAAACTTGCCCGATGCTGTATTAGTTATCGATCAACTTAATGTAACTAAGCATATTAGTGATGGTTACACCTTATCTCTTAATGCCACACCCGAGGGTGCGATATATCAAGCAAACAACATTCCAAAAGAATCTACGGGCTTAGCGTTTAGAGTGCAAATATTTGCTAATGAAGATATGGTGCGCCAAGGTAAACAGCCTATTTGCCAGTTACCTAACGATAAACAACCAAACCAAGCCTTATTTACCTTGCAGCTTGATACCAACAATACCGAGCAGCCTTTAGCACTGGCTTATGCTCACATTCAAAACTTATACCCTAAAGCACAAGTGTGTGATTTAGCTGATATTGGAGTGCAATAATGGCAGGTTTTTTAGAAGCGGTTAATACCGTTAGTATCGGTGCAGCAAGTAAAACGGTAAATATAACCGGTAATATAAATTGTGATTTTGTAAGCTCAGGTACCGCTTTATTTATTGGTAACTATACCGTTATTGAAGCAGTGGCAGGCACCGCACCCGATGTAAACGGCAATAGCACAATCACATTAAAACACGATTGGCCCAATGCAGCTGTAAACAACACATCATTATTAGCATTTAATACCCTAGAGGGCTTACGCGATGCCATTAATAACAGCAAATCAATTGCTGATAGATTAGTCGCAATTACCCAAAAGTTTCAAATAATATTAACCAGCACTAATGCCACCGAGGCGATTGCCGTTAGCAATAGCGAAAATTACAACGCCACCCCATATCAATATTTAGTAAACACATTCAATACCTTTAAAGCACAGGCTGAAACTGACGTACAAGCCATGCTTGATACTATGAGCACCAGTTTAAATACCTTAATTGGTCGTCAAGGCTATAACGAATTTGATGCAGAAATGGCAGCAGGGAAAGCCAAATATGCGGCAAGTGGTTTTGTCAGTATGGGGTGGGGTCACTCAAGCGGAAACATAGGCAATGGTTTGTGGTCTTATCCTGCATATACAAACAGACTAACCATAGGTAAATCAGGAGTCACATCCGGTTGGAACGCAGAGTCTAACTCTTATTTCGCAGTAATAAACATTTCAGGCATTGAAACACAGCTGAATAGTTTATGTACTGCCTCAGAAAACCTATGTATCATCAAGTTTCCACCACCAGAAGATGGCAGGCGAACATATAATAAAGCCTCTGGCGAATCAATCATTCACGCAACATCTGCTATCGCGTTTGCTTCTGAAACAGCAGATATTGAAGTGGTCACAGACAGGGTTGATGCTTGGGGCTTTGAGGCTCATTTAGCTGAGGTGACAACACAAAACCCATTTGTATATCCAAATGGGTTACCGCAATCATTAGCCACAACAATGAATGGTATTGCAACCACTGCCAGTAACCGCCCTACTACCTATTATGCCTGGTATGAAGGCGATACGACATCAAAAGGCAAAGGGGTTGATTGGTTTGCCGCCAATACTCTCCAGCGCGAGGCGATGTTTGCTGACAAAAAAAACAAACTGTATTTAATAGAGGGTAAAATCTATCAGTGGCGTGTAAAAGGACGCTCTTTTGCAGGGGCTGGCAATGGGGATTGGTCGCATATAGATTCTAAATTGTCAGGGAACTTAGCTTTAGGTTCTACTGGAATAAATGCCACGACAGTAAAACCACAAGGTCAATTAGATGTACCGGGAGTAAGTTATTTTGATACAACGTCACACGCATTAAATGTGAATTCTGAAAGAGGTGTATTAACTTCTCGTGATGCGACAACAAGTGAGTTTAATCACTGTTACATGTTGGTTTGCGGTACGGTTAATAGGTTGAACCTTGGAGTTTATCATCCGAGCCATAACAAGTCAGGCGCAAGAAAGGCGAACAACACCGCAACCAATGTAACAGGTAGTGTATGGTCTTTATCTGATGCACTTACTCCAACATCACGCGCCTTGTGCTTTAACATTTTTGATGCCTCAAGTAATGCTACAGATTTTGGAGGAGCAGTGATGTCTGGCATCATAGGAACTTCATCAGGTCGACCAGATGGTCGTTTCGCAGATGCGATTTATGCCAGTGGTCAAGGTGGCGTACAGCGTGACATGCGTTTAAGCGCGTGGGACATGCGCGATGAAGAATGGCAAGCAGCCGATGCTAATCATAAAAACGGTACTGCTATGGGTATTGAAAAAGAGGTGTTCACATGGTTTATTGCGGAGACAGTGACGGTTGGCGGCACTTCTGTATATAGCTTTGCGAATAATAGTACAATCTCTTTTTCAACATCTGCATCAACAAACCCTAGAGATACGATAACTAATATATTCTCGGGTGCAAATGCGACTCACTATTTATTGTCAGGAGACAATGGTAATGCGATGGTGATAGAGCGCGAGAACCAAGTTACCTCAAGTATGAATTGGCCTTACTCAAATAACTCTGTGTATATGTACGGTTCTGGTGATGTAACGGAAGAATTTAATGCCAAATTTCCTGCCGGCACAGTTTTGCAGATTGGCGCAATGAAAGAACTAAACACCTCAGTCGGTGGCGAGTTTACAGCATTAGATGTACTAGGCGACCCTGCTAATATTGTATTAAATCCAGATTTAAAAGAGGGTTGGGCGGGGCGTTGGAATCCTGTTATTCCTGATGGCACGACCCAAGCTGTTGAAATATCGCGGCCAATTGCAAAACCAATAGCCGCATATCAAACAGCTGATAACGGTACTACTTGGACAGCGGATAACAACGATTGGGTTAACTATGTTGCATACAATAATGTTTTAAATGGTTTTAATATATCCTCTGCGGCTAATTTATCATTTATTTTTGCATACACCGCAAACGCCAAAGTCACTAAATCAGTTGCTAATGCTAAAATACATCAAGAAATAAGAGGTATTGGAAAAGTATTCTTTACTCAAAATTATGCACAGCGACAGTTATGCTATTCACTAACTGACAATATTATAACGAGAGCGTCACATGGTTATAGTGAATCGACTGTGAACTTAGATAATTTCGGACGAATGCTTGATGGCACTATGTATCCAAATAGTACCAGAGCATACACTTTCCCCATCTTTTTTCCATCGCCAACAAGTAATAGCCCAGCTCTAAAAGCTTTAGATTATCGCGTAAACAATAACGGCGCAGCCTATATCCATTACGCAGCAACCGAACTAAAGCACGATGGTACTGATTGGGGCGATGATGGCTTAATTCATGTAACGGATAATGAATCAACACTTACCGATTTAAACAATAACCTGGTTAAAAATGTCACGCACAGAACCGAACAGCTAGGGTGGATAAAAAACAATGTCTAATAAAGGGTCTAGTACAATTAAAACGCATACGTTTGAGCATATTAATGATGTGCCTTTAAAAATAAAGGCGTTTTATGTCGAGAACGAGCAAGGCCAAGTGCAGTTAATTACTAAAACTGAAACGTGTTCACTT
>NZ_NQMR01000205.1 GCF_002276045.1 Pseudoalteromonas sp. NBT06-2
TTTTTAGGGTACTGTGACGGTAAATTCATTTGCTGTTGTCGTTGTAACCATTGCATGGTTGTTTGGTGTTGGCATTGTGGGCAGTGTTGATGTCCGCATGAGAGCGGGTGTTGCGCTTGATGGTGACAGTGAGCGCAGCACCAACTCATTTTACGTTGCTCAGCTGTTTTACAACTGAGCAATGCGTTAATGGCGTGTCGCGTATTATGGTTAAGCTGATTATCATAATGATGCAGAAATTCGTTTTGATGTTGACGTAATAATGCAATAAAATAACTCATAAATCCTCCCAGATACGCATGACATTGTCAGTTAATTGATTAATAAGACGTTTAGTATCATGTTGTTTTATTTGGGTTAACTGAGTATACCGTGCGGTAGTATTAAGACTGCTATGACCAAGTAGCAACTGTAATGAACGTAAATCTAAACCTTGCTCTAATAGATGTGTAGCAAAGCAATGCCTGAGTGAATGCTGGCTAATATTTTTGGCGATTGTGCAGTGTTTTAAGACGGCTTTCATTACTTTTTGTATTCCTCCTTTATCCATAGGCGTGTCAGAGCCTTGCCCTTTTCCAGGAAAAACTAGCTTGTTATGACGATGCGTTTTCCAATATATGCGTAATTCATCAAGTGTTTTATCAGGCAAAGGAATAAACCTATCTTTACCGCCTTTACCATCACGAATATGAACTTACATGGTTTGATTATCAATATCAGCAACAGTAAGATTTAAAGAAAAAGGGTTATAAAGTAACAGTCAAAAACCTTTATGAAGAAGGTTTCGATCCTTTATTGAACAAATCTGAAAGATCGAGTTATTACACAAGTCAGTTTGATGAGGATCAACTAAGTTCTATATAGAGCAGTTGAAAGAAGTCGAATCTTTGTTTTTAGTCTTTCCAACTTGGGGGTTTGGTTTTTCTGCCATTTTGAAAGGTTGGTTTGATCGTGTGTGGGCTCCCGGACATGCTTCAGACTAAGGCCCCATCAAGCAGTGCTTAAATAACTTAAAAGAAATGAAAGTTATAACAACACTTGGTTCACCTTGGTGGGTCGATACTTTTATTTTGAGAAAACCAGTAAAAAAACTTTAAAAAGTGCTTTGTTGGGAGCATGTGCAACCAATTGTAAATTTAAGATGTTGTCCTTATATAAAAGTGAAAAGCTCAATGCCGAAAAGATTGAAAGCTTTGTTAGTAAAATTGAATCAAAATTTTAATAGTAATGTGCATATAACAAATATTAAATCAAATAAAAAACCTGATTTTAAAGTATTACAACAACCTAAATCTTTATTAATGTTTGGCTGCTCAATTGATAAAAACACCATACCTTTTACACTTGTTGACTATTTAGAATTAGCTGATTTTAGTAGTCGTTTAATCGTACCAAATAAACGCGGTACAGTAGCAAAAATACACCCAAAAATATTAACAGTTTGAAATATTTAAGCTGACTGATGACTTAATACCACTCAATACTTCATACGACAATATGCAAATTTTTTAGGTTTAAATCATCACTAATGAAATGTACTCATAGTCATAACCACAGTTGCTATAAGGGTTCTACATAACGACTTATATCGGTTAAGTCTTTTATTAAAGTCTCAGATATGTGACTTTATCTGTTGTGCAAGTAATTTTAGCTACCTAAAAGCGCAGGTATGTATATGAAGCTCTAAAAATCCAATCTTATAATTATGTCTTATTTTTTTGTTGGAGATAATTTAGCATGATAAATAGATTAAAAAGCTAGAAGCTGCAAAGATTTTGTAACCATTCTTATCACTAGCTACTCAAGTATTGTTAGACTGCCTTGGCTATGCTTGACACAGGCTATCGCTATTTTGCGTTCTACTTTGTCGATCTGTCGTAAACAATGTGCCCGATAAAGCTCGTCACGCTCAACATTTTTCGTTTCTTTTTTTAAGCGTTGTCGTAACCAAAATAGCACGTCAAGGGGACTCTCGTGCATTTGTTTATCCCTGCATACATCATGTACAGCCAGTGCCGCAGTTATGAAGCCTCCTAGTTGTTTTATCGTCGTGTTTTTAAAAGTTAACGGCAGACTTGCAACGGCTAATTTAGCCTGAGCATCTTTGTATTCTAGCTTGCTAGTATTGGATGTAGAGGTTGTTCGAATACTTTTTTTCACGTCCATACCTTGCTCCTTAAAGTGGGTAATGATCTATGTTCGAAAATATTTACACTTTTATAGTAATCTAATTGAGAGTAATTTGCATTAGCAATTGCACTTTGGCTTTACCTTATCTAATATGCTTACGTTAAAAATCCGAATGGCAGTTTACATGTTAATAATCGCGTAATGGCTGCCTATCTCGGCACTCAGGTCAGAACGGCCTCTAAATTCACAAATTTATGCAATAAAAGAGAGAAATTCTATGGCATCTACTATTCATAGTGTCCGATCCGAAAATAAAAGCGGCGATTTAGTTCGTGAAGAACAATTGGCTTGGAAACTTGCTGAATTGGCTACTCTGGCGAAGTCGCAACCGCTCGACACAGCTTCAGTCGAAATGGCGAAGAATCGTATCATTGATAACGCGGCAATTGCACTTGGTGCGGCTAACGAAGCTGCCGTTGTTGTAGCGCGTGGAGAAGGGCGTCTACTTGCTGGCGCCGGAAGTGCCACTATTTGGGGGCTTAAAGAAGGGTTTCACCCTTTGGCTGCCGCTTTTGCCAACGCTGTTGCAGTACGTTTTTTAGATAACGACGACACATATCTAGCAGCTGAATACTCCCACCCAGATGATAACATTTCGCCTATTATTGCCGTTGCTCAGCAACTTGGTGTTTCTGGTGAAGACTTACTTCGAGGCATTATAGTCGCTTATGAAGTGCACGTGGCTTTGGTGGGCACTGGCAACGGTACTGGTATCTGCTTGCACAAACACAAGGTCGACCATATGACTCACATTGCTGCAGGCACGGCCGCTGGAATTTCCTCTATGCTTGGGCTGTCTACAGAGCAAGCTTACCACGCCATTAATTTTGCAGTACACAATGCCATTTCTTCTCGCCAATCACGTAAAGGTGACATTGGCGCGCAGAAGGAGTTTGTACCTGGCTTTTCAGCTGAAATTGCTATTAAGGCTGTTCACCACGCGATGCATGGATTAAAAGGGCCTAACCCGGTTTATGAAGGTGTTGATAGTATTATTCGACGTTTTCTTGATGGTAGAGATGACCTTCATGCCAGTTACCAGATCGAGTTGATTAACGCTGCACAAGACCCGATGCGTAACATCCTGAAAACCTATCCTAAAGAACATGCCTTCGAATACCAAGGACAGGCGATTATTGACCTCGCCCTTCAAATGCGAGATAAATTACCGCGCGATGCTGCTGGCAATGTAGATATGGAACAAATTGAAAAAATTGTACTTGAAACTAGTCACCATACACATCACGTGATTGGTACGGATGCTAATGATCCACAGAAAATCGACCCAGATGCACCACGTGGCACTCTTGATCATAGTATTATGTTTGCCATTGCCCGCTGTATTCAAACTGGAGAGTTCCACAAAGACCGTACTTACCAAATGAATCAAGAGGAAAAGCAGGCATTGCGCAAGTTGATGACCAAAATTGAGACACAATTTGACCAGCGATGGGAAGATTTGTATCACGATCAGGATCCTAACGTTCAAGCCTACGGAGGCTGTATGATTATCACTACAGTGAGCGGTGAGAAGATCGTTGATAAGAAAACACGTGCTAATGCTCATCCAGGTGGCGATACACCATGGCAGCAACCACACTATATTGCCAAACTTGAGGACTATACATTAGGCTTGGTTAGTGATGAAGAGCGCAGTCGTTTTCTTGGACTGATCAGTGATTTGGAAACGTTATCTGGTGATCAGCTTACACAAGTTAACTTAATTGTTGAGCAAGGAAGTTTAGTTGAACCAGAAGTAAACGGTATTTTAGACCCACGCGAAATTAAATTAAATTAAACATTGATAAACCCCAGCTCTGCTGGGGTGACTCGCAAGGTTTCACAGTGACAACGGTAAATGTAATCTCTTTTCTCGACCAAAAGTAAAGAGGAAACAACTTATGCGAGATTATAAAAGTTTGACCCATACAAGGTGGGATTGTACATACCATATCGTTTTTATTCCGAAAAAACGGCAAAAGCTAATATACTGAACGATAAGAAAACATTTAGGTGAATCCTTTTATGAATTAGCAAAACGTAAAGGTGCGATTTCGATAGTAAAAGACTTTAAGGGTAAGCAACGATACTTCAGTGGTGAAAATTTTTGGGCTCAAGGGTATTTTGTTTCAATCGTAGGTTTGGATGACAATATGGTAATTGAGTATATTAGAAACCAAGAAAAAGTTGATGAGCAGCGAGATCAACTGAAATTAGGGGTTTAATACGCCTTGGGCGTTAACTTTACCTTTAGAGGGCGTAATCAAGTAAGGTCCGGCTTTGCCGACGGTAATTTAATTCACCGCTTGAGCATTTATTCAGAGAAGGGGTAAAAGCAAAGCATTTCAATCGTCACAAATTAGGCCGCACACTAGAACAATGTTTTGACTTTGGCTGTGAAAGCCTATTTTCATTGGTGTCACAACAAGCTTGTGAACTTGAATATGTTGATAAAAAATTCAATTCACTTGATACAACCAATCATTCTTTAACAGGCGAGTACGCTTCTGATGAAGACGGTTGCGACGAAAATATGATTAAAATCACACACGGGCATATACCCAAACCACTTCAAGATGCAGGATTCAGTTGGAATTAGAAATGCTTTAGGCTAGGCATTGATTGAAGAATATGGTTATTCCCTTTTCAAAATCAATAACGCTGCATAAAGTATTTATAAACCAACCTTACAGGGACTTCTGAGCAAATCATGCTCGTTGTTCCATCTTTTTTTAAGGGAGTAACCATTAATGCAAAGATGCGCCTAGATCATGAATTGCTCAGCAGTCCTGAACCTCACATCTTGAAGTGGCTTGGGTATAGTAAAGCTCACCGCCCAGATTTAAAGTAAGTTGTGCAAGGAATTATTGTCAGCCAAGATAGAGGCATTCCACTTGCGTGCAAAAATTGGGATGGTAATAGCGCTGATACCGCCATTTTTAAAGTGGGAAGTAAGGCACTTAAAGCAACGGATATAAAATTTATAAAAAATCTAATTGTTAATAAATAGTATTATGAAACAATCGATTTGACTACTATTTTTTATTCATCCCCCTAAAAATCTTATTTAGCCTCATTCAATTAAGAAAATATCTTCATTGATCCAGAAAGTATTCTAGAGCTTGTTATATGGTTCAGCAGTTTTTGATTCGCTTGTGCTCTTTTACGTTGTGCCTTAAGTACCATAGTACAAACATTGCAACTCAAAGATGTTATTTTATTAATTTTTTTAGTGCAACTTTTTTGATTACAAGTTTTTGCTTCCATTGGTTTATATAACCTTTTAATTATATTGGTATAAAGTCATTGTTAACGATATTTAGTGCGTACAGTTATTTAAATTATTAATGGTATTATTACCTGTTCAACGGTCAATATGGGTTAATAACCATTTATTTACTTCAGTTATTGTTTAAATAGGAAGATGGCTGTTTTAATTTTATATGCCAATATAAATAGTGAAAAGAGGGGGCTCGTTAATTATCAATTTACATATTAAATACAGCTTATTATACTTAGTTGATTGAGAGTCATAACAATTTAATTAAATAAGTATCTTTTAAAAACTTATTTGAAAACACCTTGCTCATAAGCGTTTGTTATTATTTTTACGAGCTCTTTATTGCTAAAATTAAGTTTATTAAGTTTGCTAAAACCAAAAAATGTTTTTTTGTTTCTGAGTTCTGACAGTGCTATAGGTGAAATATTTAGATCAACATTTTGAATTTCTTTTTTAAGAGCTTCTAATTTAACTTGGCTTATCATTATTAAATCAATTCGGTCTTTGAGTAATAGAGAAAAGCCAATACGTGAATTTTGTACAGAGATTTTATCTAATGAATCATCGTTATCGAAACGCGGAAAATATACTTCGCCTCGTGAAACACCAATGATCTTACCTTTGAAATCTTCGAATGAATTAATTGATATCCCTTTTTTTGAAATAATTTTAAGTGTATCAGCTGCTTTAAAAGGTGCATAAAATGCAAACTTACTTCTTTGGGCAGTTGGATTTAAGCCAGCTATAACATCAATATCACCTTTCTTTAACATGGCAACACATCTTGCAAAGTTTGGAGATTGAACAAACTTTAAATCTGTTTCTAGTACGTTACTGAGTGTTTTTAGGGCTGTAATATGAAGACCGTGTGGGTTTTTACCTAAATATTGGTATGGCGGGTGATCGTCAATGCAAGCCACTAATTCGTTACTTTTAGCTTGTGAAAACAACGCCCATAGTAAACTCAATAAAAGAAAAATAGCTTTATTCATAGCTGAATATCCAAAAATTATTTTGTTTAGATTAATAAGTTTATACGAAATATAGTCTTTTGTGATATTGGTTTTGGAACTTAATATCAACAGTATATTAACGGGGTAGTGCTAACCCCGTAATTTAGACAATGGTTTAATTAATAAGTAGTTTAGTGTTTAGATGCCTTTTTCGTAACTGAACTTGATAGTTTTAGTATTAGGCAAGTCATGCCTAGAATAGCAGCTAGTGCAAAACCTGATAATAAAAATGGATCGATCAAGATATTCTCATTAAATTGAAACTTGCCAGCAGAGATTTTTTTCCAACCCATAAAATGTTGATTTGAAGCTACAACAGCACCAAAAACACCTAGAATAATAGCTGCATACTTTACAAGCCAATGATAAGCAAAAGGTAATAGCAGTATTATACCTAATATGCCGATTACAGTACGCTGTACCCTACAATAAGGGCAAATATAAACGCTGCCAATTAATTCCATAGTCCATGCAAGAGCGCAAATTACAATTGCGAATACTCCAATCCATTGACGTTTTTCTGTAAATGTTTTTAATTCAAGAGCTTTCATAAAGTTTAGTTAATCCAATAAAATTTAATTGTTATAATATAACAAAAAGTAAAAGTCGCATAACTAATTCTTTTTAGTTATATGTAATTATTTCGAAATCTACAGTGATTATGTCTCATTTTGGACTCATCAAACTTATTACTAGACATACTTTTTTTATTTTTTATTTTTTATTTTTTAAATTTTTAAGTGCCTGAATAGAAAAGCCTCTGTCATAGAAATAAAGTATTTTACCAGTCTGCTCTATCAGTAAAATACGAGCGTTATTACCTTTTTCATTGCCAGTGAAGGCTTGCATTTTTTCTCCATCAGCATATAGGGTAATAACGCCTCCCCATAATTCTTTTGGTATACCATCTCTCATACCATTGTTGATCATAGTGCTAAACATTCTAGGGAACATGCCTTGAATAGCGGGCACTTCTATCGCTTTAATATCTGTTTTTGTCATATCGAGCGCAATTAACCAGCGATCGATATCAAATTGTGAGTCTTGCTTATAACCTACTAAGAGTAGAATAGGTGATGATTCAAACATGTATGGTAGTGAAACTTGTTGTTTTGTGAGTGTTTCACCTTTCATTTCAGGTAATGTCAAACCTGTGATGTTTTTATTAGGGAATGAATTATTACATCCTAATAAAGCTAAAGAGCAAAAGATCAATATTATAAATCGCATTTAAATACCTTTTATTTAAGTTATATATTTATAAAGATATGTACGTTTATGTTTTCATGAAAGATCAGTTAATAATGATCGTTCTGTAAAACTATTTTTCCACACCTAAAAATTAAATAAAAAACTTGACGTAGACCTCCATATTTTATTTATTATTTATCTTTAGGTGATAGAAAAATAATGACATCGTATTCAACAAAAAATATTGCTAATTACAGGCGATGACAATATAGAAAAAGATTAGGTGCAATAGAACCGGTATTTGGTAATATCACAGTCAATAAAGACATGAATAAATTTACTTTGAGGACAAGAGAAAGTGAATGCACAATGGCAAATGCATTGTTAAAATAATTAATATCAATATAATTTCACATTATTATATATTAATTTAAAACGAGTCATTCTACATGCTCGTTATATGCAACAAGAGGAAATTCATTAGTGTACGCTGTAACCTGGATGGTAGGGGCTCTTCTTTCATTTAGCCTTATGGCAGTATGTGCCCGTGAGTTAGCTGGAGAGGTTGCTACTTATCAAATATTATTTTTTCGGAGCGCTATAGGATTAATATTTGTATCGATAATCCTGATAACTTCAAAAAAGCATATAAATATTAAAACAAAAAGGCTTAGCCTACACACCCTTAGAAATATATTTCATTTTGCTGGCCAGTATGGTTGGTTTTTAGGTATTGCTATGCTGCCGCTCGCAGAAGTGTTTGCTTTGGAATTTACGGTTCCAATTTGGACGCTTATTATTGCTGCTACAGCATTAGGTGAAAAGGTTACTATACGTAAAATAGTATCGGTCTTATTGGGTAGTCTCGGCGTTGTCATTGTTCTTCAGCCAGGCATTTCCATCATTGATACTGCTTCGTTTATCGTTCTAGCCTCAGCTATTTTCTACGCTGTTTCACACACAGCCACCAAATCGCTAAGCGCGTCCGATTCGGCGATATCCATTCTTTTCTATATGTGCTTGATCCAATTGCCTATCGGCTTATTTTTTTCAATAACCGACTGGGTTTGGCCAATTGATATGCAGTGGCTTTGGCTGTTAGTTATAGGCTTAACAGCCCTTACCGCACATTATTGTATGGCAAAAGCCATGGAATATGCTGAGGTAACTACTGTGGTCACTCTTGATTTTCTTAGATTGCCTTTGGTTGCGTTAATTGGAGTTTTACTCTACTCAGAAAAACCAGAATTTGCTCTACTCATAGGTGGTTTACTTATGTTAGTTGGCAATATAGTAAGCCTTAAACAGCCAGCAGATAACACATATGAGTCGGATCACAGTAAATAGATAATACGTTTTTATTTGACTGCGTCAGCAGTCAATTTTATATCAATTAAAAAAATCATTTATTTCGTCGGTCATGTCGCTTAAAGTCACTTACAACAGCAAACACATATATACCCATGATACTTCAAA
>NZ_NQMR01000206.1 GCF_002276045.1 Pseudoalteromonas sp. NBT06-2
ATAATACTTGGTATCAATTAAACTGACTTGCCTTTTACGTGCTTTTGCCATGAGAAACCGCCTATTTTTTAACCTGACAATTAAAAGATAGCCGACGATTGAAAAACAGTCAATTAATAGTGGGTGTCATGATTAATTTACAACAAATAGGTTGCTTGGTTTGGCTTTAAACATAAAACTAAATAAGAATAACTCACAAGTGCCATTGAACTGTAAATTGATTCTAATACCGTTCTTTCTTGATCAGCTTTATCTTTTTGGCAACAACACTAGTATCTGATGACATGCAGGTGTCGTCATAGCCATTGGGGAACTGGAGTTCCACTTTTTGACCGTTGCGTTGTGCTGACATAGCACGAGATAACTTTTTGTCGTAATCGTTATCACCTTGCAATGCCAGTACATGCCAGCTTTGACCTTCCAACTGAATAAATACTTTCTCAGCCGTTGGTCTTAACATCTGTATTTTCGCTTCAGGGCATTTCACTGCCGCTAGCGCCTGTGTGCTTGATAACAAAACACTGGCGAGGAGTAGCTTTTTAAGCATATTTATTCCTTTTCATGTGACTTTATTGGCGTTCAACTTCTTAAAAGTCCACTCCATCTCTAATTAATAATTGTTTAGATTTAAGCAAATACTGATATTGTTCTGCTTGATGATCTAAGAAACTTTCGTTTATTCTATCTACGATAGTTTTATTCCATCTATTCCCAATTTTATAGTCTGCACCATTCAGTAATAAATGATACGCAATATCATATTGATCTAGAGAGCCTGCTGTTAATAAAGGTGTCGAATTTACCCCATCGACAACATTCATATCGGCCCCTGACTCAACTAATAACTTTACGTACTCAAGCTTTTGAGGGGCGACAGCCTCATGCAATGCGTATTTCTTTGTTTCGCTGTTGTAAATATTTGGATTTCCTTTAAACATAAGAGCTTTTTTAAGGAATTTACTATCACCATAAATAACAGATTGGTACATAACCGAACTTCCATTTTCGAGAAGTAAATTTGGGTTCGCACCTGATTCTAATAAAAGCGAAAATGTATCAATATCGTCTTTGAGCATAGCGACCATTAATACAGTAAAACCACCTTTCCCTTGCGCATTTATATCAACTTCTGATGTTAAAAGCTTTTTAATTTCATCGTGTCGCTTTTCTTTGACTGCTTCTGCTAACTTAAGAGAGTCCTCACGAGTAAAAATTTTTTCTATTGGCATATTAAATACGCTCTGAGCGATTGATTTTTCGTTACATCCAAATAACAATAGGATAGTAATTAATGAGTAAATAACTTTCATATTTTCACCTAACATTTCGTTCCTATACTTCTACAAATATCACCTATACCATGCATTCCACCACCTGAAATACCAATTCTTCGGCCAGCAGCATCAGGTAACGGTGTATAGTCTTGAAGGATACTAAGCACATCTGTATTACTATGATATGCATCAATTAATTTCGATGCTCGTTTTAACCCTCCGTAATTTCTGACTGTTTTCGCATGTAAGCCCGCTGCATTATATGTCCTAGCTCTTAAACCTGTAGCTAAAGCATTAGCACTTGCCAATCCCCCCCCTAAAGAATGACCAGTAAAAGACAGTTTGCCGCTTTTTGCCTGTACAGCATCTCGCATCGTTCTAGCATTTTGAATTGCTAATTGATATTGCCTAGAGCTACCTCCAAATGCTTGCTTACCATTTGCAACCATATCAGGATTAAACACCCCATCAGTTCCAGCAGTAGCATAAATAAACTCTGAGGTATTTGAATCATAATATACATCTGATTTAAAACCTGATTCCTCATCATTTAATACCATACTTTCTATACCTAACCACTCTCTCTGCTCTTGGGAAGCTGAGGCAACTCCATCAGGCAAGTTACCTTCACCGCTATATATATGACTTGAGATCTGCGCATCTCGCTTCGTTCCAGAGTCAAAAGTCTGATTTTTAGCAATTGTAGATTGAGAGCCAATGTCTGCAACATTAAACCCTGCACCTGATAATTTGCCAGCTACCGCATTTTTGGCTGCATTTCTTGCTGCACCATTTCCTCCAGAGAAAGTAACAGTAGCACCACCAGTGCCGTTACTAGAAACTGTCGCTGTAACTGTACGCTTTATACGGCTACCTGTTGTACTAACTTTGATTTTCTTTTCAACCTCTTCAGCAGCATAACCCGTAGGATCAGTTCCTGCTAAGGGGTTATTCATAATATACGAATAAGGGTTTATCGATTGTGAGTTACCCGGAGCTTGAATCAGCGGATCAACACTCATAAACCGACCCAGGTTATAATCGTACACCCGACCGTTCATATGAATCAGTTCAACTTCATCTAAATGCTCGTGATCTGTAAATCCTCTACGGCCATTTTCTTCCTCATTAGTCAGTTTCCCATTTACATCGGGCAGTTTCGCATTACCATCAAACGTATTTTGGCCTGATGATAAACGCGGTTTACCAAATGGGTCAAAATTACGTAAATCACCTATTATATCACCATCAGCATCTGTAAATATTCGGCTACTACCTAGTCTGTCTTTTAGGGTATAGCTAATATCTTGGCTTTGTAAATTATTACTAACATAAGTTTGTTTGATAATTGCAATATCACCCAAATATGCACGCGTAGTTCTCTTACTGCCATCAATTTCAACTTCATACAGCTTATCAGCGTAATAAGTCGATACTGATTTACTCCCTTTGGTGCGTATCTGTTTGGTGCGCATATGGTTAGGACCATAAATAAAGCTTAATTGTGTGCCATCTTTATTTAGAGAGGTTGGTTTATCCATTGCATTATAAATCGCTGAAACAAGCCCATCGCCTTGCGCCATATTACCGCGAGCATCATAACTAAAACCAACCCAGCTATTTTTGCTTTTACCATGAGTTTTATATACTTTTTTAACGGCATTTGCACCGCCGCCAGAGTAACCAGCTAAGTGATTAGTATAATTATACTGATTTGCATAATCTGATTTAGATATTAAGTTACCAACAGCATCATAGCGATAATCTATGGTTTTAACCCCTGCAATCCAACTTGCAGAGAGTCTATGTAAAGTGTCGTAATCGTACTTTTCAGTAAAACTATGCTGGTTATTATAAGCACCAGATGTCACTTTCATATCAGTTAAATTACCAAAGCCATCATATTTGGTATATTCAAGGTTTAAAACATTAACACTATTATTGGAATATAATAATTGCTTAACCTGACTACTACTTGCATCGTATTGTGCTGTTTGTGTGATACCGTTACCTAAAGTTGCAACTGTGGTATTACCAAAATGGTCTTGCTCAGTTACATGACGATATACATAGTCACTTGCTGCATTTTTTATCTTAGTTTGATAACCATAATCATTATATTCATAAGATAAGGTTAAATCATTTGGATATCTCAGCCCTTTTGGTCGACCATAATTTGAATCAAACAATGTTTCAATATGATAGTTTTCTGAGCCTTGTTCCATTTGCGTATCAATCATGCGGCCATAAGTATCATAACTATATGTGCGTGTTGCCCCATTACCATATTCATAATGCAGCTGGCCAAAACCATTTGCGGCAGTATCATAAACATATGTTAATGCGTCCTCTCCAGTTGCACTTCGCTTGGTTACACGACCTAACATGTCTGTAGTATAAGTAACTGTTTTACTATCCACGCGGGTTTCTTTTTGCAGTTCACCAAAACCATTATATACAAAGTTAGTCGTGCCTTGATTTGGATCGATTACTTGTACTTTTTGACCTAAAAAGTTGTATATAGCTACTACATTATTATTACCCGCATCAGTAATAACGATTGGTAATCCTAAATTATTATACGCATAACGCGTGACACCTGATTTTGCGTCAACTGTTTTGACTAACTGCTTTAAGCTGTTATAAGTACGACTCATACTCAGAGATGTGTCTAAACAGCCATCAACCGCTGTAATTTCGGTTTCAAGTGCATTGTAGGTATAACTTGCTGTCATATCAGTACCACATGCTTGTGGTGTTATTTTTGATGCAGGTCGCCCTAATACATCATGTCCCGTATATGTCACACCATATTCAGTGCCGCCACTAGTTTTTGGTAAGGATTCAAAAATCAAGTTACCTTGGGCATTAAAACGCTTATCTTGGAATACCCAACTACCATCAAAACTTTCAACTGCAGTTCTAAGCTGTCTTCCTAATTTATCTAAATAGACTTTTTGAGTTGGACTACCCACTTGAGTTGTTGTGACTTGCATCACGGCATTACTACTTGGTTTATCAGTGTCAGGTTCTGTATAAGTGACATACTGTGTTGGTGTGCCATCAGTTTTAGTACTGAAATCACGGCCAAAACTATCATAATTTTTAATAGTTTTTACGTAATTATTTGTGCTTAAATATTTATTTATTTGCACTGTTTTACCATGTTCTGGTGAAGTAAATGTAGTCACGATATGGCCTAAGTGATTTTCTACATTAAGTGGAAAATAGCCATCAGCTGCTGCGGTTTTGCCATCGCTACTATGGGTGATATTTTTTGCTGACCAGCGAGTTTTAAGGGCCGGGTTACCTGATGCATTAAGAGCTGCTGCGGTTTTACTCACACTTGTCGGTAGGCCATACGTATTATATACCGTCGCAGTGCTTGAACAGGTTAAATCGTCTTTTTTACAAGCTGTTTCGCTAAGTTCTGCTGTACTAGCAATACGCACTAAATTTGGTTTGCGGCTATGTGTATCATATTCAATATGGGTATATACAGTATTGCTACTATCTAATTCTGTTAGATTAGATAGAGTGTAAGCATCATTTGCATTACGAGTCATAATTGTATTACTCGTTTTTTGCGTATCTGTAAGCTTAGTTGGCCAGCCTGTCTCATCGGTTGTATCAAATGTATTGCTCACAACCGAGTTAGATTTGCCCCAGTCATCGACTAATGTATTACTTGAAGTAATGACATTACCCCAAGCGTCTATGCCTGTAATTTGTTTAGTCGCAGTCGTTACTAAATCACCTACATTATTGTTGTTATCAACAGCTCTCGTTTTATTGACCGAGCTGGCTAAATACAAGTGTTGAATACTGTTACTACCTGCTACGGTCTCGCAGTAAGTTTGTTCCATTTCGGCTTCATAATAACAATTTTTTGTAGTTGTGCTGTTTAGTGTTTTATGATTTGAATTAATGCTCCAAATATTTTTAATATATGAAATTGCTTTACTTTGATTATTTTTAACCGCTCCAGTCATCGTTTTGTAATCAGTAACTGTATATTGGCCCTGGTAATGTAATTTACTTTGATACGGAAAAAACTGATTAAAATCAGACTGTGTCACTAACCCTTGGGTAACATCCTTTTCAATGATACTTTTGAAGCCCATAAAACCGCGACCTTGAGTATTAAACATTGCATTTTCATAAGCATATTGCTTTTGATTCGTCGTGCCAATACCGTTACTTTGATTAAATTCTTGCACAACATACATGCTAGAGGCAAAATATAGGTAACCTTCACGAGGTGATGATTTATCTTGTTGATAAACTTCTGTTTTTGTAGCTGTATCAATATCTGATGATAACGGGCGATATTTAAATTCACTGGTTAAGCCAATACCATTCACAGTGCTTTTTATCATATCTGTAGGCTGGTAATCGGTATTAGTTACACCTTTTCCAGTACCAAAGTTACGGTTAATATATATACCAGGAATATTTTCATTTCCTTCAAACGCACCACTTGCACTGCCTTTGAAGGTAATACCCCGTATCGTATCTGTCCCTCTATGATTAAAGACCATAGTAGGTAAACCGTTACCAAAAGCATCTATAATACTTGATTGGTAAGCATGACCAATCAAGTTGGTATCCTTTACATCAAGAGTAATAGAACCATCTTCTTGCAAATTAAAGAACACAGCCTTAAAACGATAAATACTATGATCATTTTTAGCTGAATTTATATTAGTTATAGAGCCATGATCACTCGTTGCATGGTAACTGCCACTATAAATTTCATCACCACAGAATGTTTTTTTAGTATTGGCAGGTATTTGTGTCGACTTTTTAATACAGGCTTCATAAATACGCTCACCTGGCATTAATAACTCAGGAATACCGTCATTGTTTATGTCAAAGTTTTTAAATGCGCCACTATATTTAGCAGTTGAGCGGGTTTCACGCTCTTTAGCATTCTTTTTATTCGCTAATCTTTCCTGAGTTGCAATGACATTCGTGTCTAAATGATGGTTATCAGAAAAATACCCATTACCTAAGTTAAATTTAATGGTCATTTCATTATTACTGATATCTTGTCGCCAACCTAACCAGTCTTGTAAACCATCACCATTAATATCAATGAAATGGCTAAATACCGGTTTAGGATGTGATTCATCTTCACCTAAATCGATATTTCTATTAATAAAAGAGATGCCCGTACTTGGTGTGCTTTGGTTAACCAGAAAAGCAATTGGTCTGGTTTGTGGAAATCCGTAATACTGACCAACACCGGTGTCGTATTTTATGAGATCAGGTAGGCCGTTTCCTGTCATATCACCCATAAATTGATAATCGCTGGTCAAGGCATAACCGCGGCCACTTTCACTTTTAGCAACCATACTACCAATTGATGTACCTGAAACATAAGGCTCATCATGATTTTGTGTATGCTTATACAACATTAAATTCACACCACCAGAGTTAACCTCATATATAACAATATCAGGCCATCCATCACCATTATAATCATCAACATTGACAATGTGGCTATTTACGATTCCTGATAATTGACTATTAGGGAGTGGAATATTGGTATTTATTGTTTTCGCAACGGTACCATCTAGCGCTGTATACTTAAGAACAAGTTTTTGATTGTTATTCAACCAACTATCGGTGCGACCATCTTGGTTATAATCACCCTCTACACATATGTTAGTACTAGTTGAGTAATTATAATAACAAGGAGTAATATCATCATGTTCACCTGTTAATTCACCTTCGGCATTGACAAAAATTCCCGGCCAATCACGTACACCATCACCATTTAAATCCCCATGAGGCAGTACATCAGCTAAACGAAATTGATCTTTATAAAGCATTTCTCCATCAACACTTAATGGTTCTAGCTTCATTGTTGCACCATCGTCATGCCAATTAAAGTTAGTTAAAGGTAAACATGTAGAAGTACTAACACTTACATCACACTCGCTTATTGATTTAATTAAAGTACGTTGACTCGCGCTACTTAACTCAGTATTAAGCGTGTATTGTTTTACTTTACTTGTATTATAATATGTTGTGATGTTAGCAAGTACTTGAGTTTTTTCTGACTTACCACCTGCAAGGTAACTACTTGAGCTATCACTACGATCTGCATACGTAAAGCTCACTTTACGGTTACCTTTTTCTGTCGTGCTGTTACCTGTGTAATGAATATCAGTGAGAAGTTTTTCACCTACACCAAAATTATCAGTATCATCAGAGTAATCATAATGAATGAAGTTGTTTCCAGTTGTATCATGCTGATATTCAATATTCCAGCTTAATGGCGCTGTTGCACCTTCATGTTGGGTGCGTGAATTGTCACTCATCCCAAAGTACGCTGTTGTGCCATTTTTATATTTGGCAGTAAACGACGTAGCAGTGCCATTAAGTGCGCCAGTTTGAGTGACTTGTACAAAAGAATCTATTTCTGTACGGTAAGTCGCATTACTGGCACCATAAGTATCTGTACCAATAACCATTAATCTTTGGCCATTTAAACACAAACGATCTTTGGTCGCATTATATTGCACATTATGGGTAAATCCATCTTGAGCATACGTGGCAGCACAACGAGAAATACTAGAGCCTGCTGATAAACTCCAGCCAACTCCAGCAATACCATTACCTGAGCGAGATGAATAATTAAGCGATACATTAGGCTTCACACCATTTCGCCCTGGCGGTAACGTAATTGGAACGTTATAACTTGCAGAACCACCATTAACAGATGCTTGCCCTGCTATAGCACCAACAACTGTTGTAGATGAAGTTGGTTCAATTGTATCAACAAATGATGGGGTGTCATCCACTGTTCCAGTTAAAGTTTGAGACCAATCATGCGAGATATTGTCACTATTAACCACGTACCCATCACTGCCATTCTCAGCAGTAATCACAACTGAACCATCATTATTCGTTAACTTAAAATCTTCTAAACCATCACTGTTAAAATCACCTATCTCTAGGCTAAATTCACTTGGAATTAGTGTTATTTCATTCCACTCTGCGTTTGTAAGTGTTGTTACAGACCAGTGGTTGGAAGCATCTTTTTGCAGTTTTAAATAGGTATTACCTATTTTAAGGTATAAATTACCTGCTGCATCTGTGTACACTAATGTAATAGCCAATAGCGCAGCATCAAAATTAACCACTTCTTCTACGACAGTGTCTCCACTAGTTGCTTTAATTTTTAAATTGTAATTACCTGCAGAAAGCAAACCAAAGTCATAATTGTAAACGTCACCTTGTTTATCAGCCTTTGCAATACGTGGTTGCCCTGCATTTTTTGATAATTCAAATGTTACATCATCCAGTACTACGTTTTGTGCTAATTCAAACTCAGAACGCGCAACAAAGTTAGCGTTTACAGCAACGGTTGCCTTGCTCGTATCTGAATATTGATAATTAATGTTTGCTGTTTCTGCCACTTCAATATCTGTATGGCATGTATTAGCTGTTGTGACTTCTATTGGCTGATTATATTTTTTTGCCAATGCGAGTAATTCATACACATGTGATTTATCTGCAAGTGGTAAAATCCATTTTTGTGTATTTGTTGCTGTAACACATTGTGGTATTTGATGAGTTTTAGTGCCATCGGTAGTAAAAAAGGCATAGTTACCTTCAATGCTTAAGCTAGTTAT